>CAIQON010000295.1 GCA_903873475.1 uncultured bacterium | reverse complement strand
GGTGAGGTGCTGGGTGCCGCCGTTGCCGGAAGACGCCCAGTTGATCGCGCCCGGGCGCTTCTTCGCCAGCGCGATCAGTTCCTTCACCGTGCGCACGCCGAGCGACGGATGCACGACGAGGATGTTCTGCGCCGCAGTAAGGCCGGTGATCGCGGTGAAGTCGGCGATCGCGTCGTAGGGCAGCTTGCGGTGGATGGCCGCGGACACGTAGTGGGTATTGCTGATCATGAACAGCGTGTAGCCGTCGGGCGTGGACTTCGCCGCGATCTCGGCCCCGAGCACCGAGCCCGCGCCCGGGCGGTTCTCGACCAGCATCTGCTGCCCCGACAGCCGGTTGATCTCGGCGGCGAAGATGCGTGCCGGGCCGTCGGACGCGCCGCCCGCGGAGAACGGCACGATCATCCGGATCGGGCGGGACGGAAAGGCGTCTGCGGCCAGCGCACTGCCCGCTGCGCAGCCGAGGAGCAGCGCAAGGACGGCGGCCCTGGTGGACGATTCGATGTTGCGCATGTTCTGGTTTCCTCGCATTTCTATAAACTCGGTCGCTCAAGCGTGGGCATCTGCGACAGTCCTGTTGCGACGATGCAACGCCGCAACGTTGAAACTCTGGGAGCAACAGCCATGCCATTCGCCACGGCCGACGGACTGAAACTGTACTGGGAAGAGACCGGCAGCGGTACCCCGATCGTGTTCGTGCACGAGTTCGCGGGCGACCTGCGCAGCTGGGAGCCGCAGGTGCGGTTCTTCTCGCGCCGCTTTCACTGCATCACGTACAACGCGCGAGGCTACCCGCCCTCGGACGTGTCCACCAGCTTCGAGCAGCATTCGCAGGAGCAGGCGGCCGACGACATCCTGGTGGTGATGAAGGCGGCAGGCATCGAGCGTGCCCATATCGTCGGGCTGTCCATGGGCGGCTATGCGGCGATCCACTTCGGGTTGCGCCATCCCGGCCATGCGCTGTCGCTGACCGTGGCGGGCGCCGGCTTCGGCTCCGACCCGGACAAGCGCGCGCAGTTCCATGCCGACACCGATGCGTTCGCCACGCACCTCGAGACCGTCGGCATGGCCGAGGGCATCAAGGACTATGCGATCGGACCGGCGCGGGTGCAGCACCTGAACAAGGATCCGCGCGGCTTCGCCGAGTTCCATGCACAGTTCGCGGCGCACGATGCCACCGGTTCGGCCAACACGCTGCGCGGCTTCATGCGCCGGCGCGATCCGATCCAGGCGTTCGAGGCGGGCCTGCGCGAGATGCGGGTTCCGACCCATGTGATCACCGGCGACGAGGATGACAACTGCCTCGAGCCTGGCATCTGGATGAAGCGGGTGATCCCGGGCTGCGGGCTGACCGTGATGTGCAACACCGGGCATGCGGTCAACCTGGAGGAGCCCGACTCCTTCAACCGGCTGGTGCTCGACTTCCTCACGCTGGTCGATGGCGGCCGCTGGCAGCCGCGCGACCCGCGGTCCTACGGCAAGTCCACGCTCGCGAACAAGGCGTGACCGGGGCGGCGTCTTCGGTGGTGCTCACCACGCTGGTGCAGGATGCGTCGGCCTGGACGGGCGCGCAGCTGCGCCAGGGGCCGGAAGCGTGGGTATGGAACCTTGCGCCCGAGACGCTGGCCGACATCGATCGGGCGCTGGCCACGGTGAAGCAGGCGGGCAGCCCCCTCGAATCGGTCACCCGCGACGACTTCGCGCTGCCTTCGCTGGCCGCCGAGTTCGAGCGCATCGCCGCCGAACTGGAGCACGGGCGCGGCTTCGTGCAGATCCGCGGGCTCGATGCCCGCCGCTACGACGCGGACGACCTTGCGATCATCTTCTGGGGGGTGTCGTCGCACCTCGGCACGGCGATCTCGCAGAACGCGCGCGGCGACCTGCTCGGCTACGTGCGCGACGAGGGCCGCGACATGGCCGACGGCCGCACCCGCCTGTACCAGACCAGCCTGCGCCAGCGTTTCCATACCGACATCGGTGCCGACGTGGTCGGCCTGTGCTGCGTGCGCCCGGCACGCGAGGGCGGGTTGAGCCTGGTCGCCAGTTCGGCCGCGGTGTACAACGCGATGCTGGCGCGCTACCCGTACCTGGTCGGCGTGCTCTACGACCGCTTCAACCTCGACTGGCGCGGCGAGCAGCCGCCGGGCGAGCCGGGCTGGTACAGCGAGCCGGTCTACGCATGGCACGATGGCAAGCTCTCCTGCCGCTTCTCGGCGACGTTGATCGAGAGTGCGCAGCGGGTCAGCGGCGAGGCATTGACGCCGGTGCAGCGCGAGGCACTGCAGCGCGTCGAGGAACTCGCCGAAGAACTGTGCATCCAGGTCGCGTTCCGGCCGGGCGACATGCAGTTCATCAGCAACTACCGGGTGCTGCACGACCGTACCGCGTTCAGCGATGACGGCGATACGCAGCGCGGCCGACTGCTGTACCGGGTCTGGCTGACCTTGCCCGAGGCACGGTCGCTGCCGGAAGAATGGGCAGGAGGTCGGGTGCGCAGCGGCATCGCGCGTCAGGAACGACCCGCCTGACCGACAACAGGTTCCGGACGAAGATTCGGAACGGAACTTGCTCGGTATCGACGGCAGCACCGTTGCCGGGCAGGTTCATTCGAACAACGACAAGGGGTGGTCGACATGGGGATCAAGGTCAACGGGAACACAACGGCGTGCGTGGCGCGCACGGCGGCAGCATCCATTCTCGGCATCGCCGCGGCGTGCGTCGTGCTGCCGTCCGACGCCCTGGCGCAGGCCTGGCCGGCGAAACCGGTGCGCTTCATCCTCGGCTTCCCGCCCGGCGGCGGCTCCGACATCCTGGGCCGCATCGTCGCGGCGAAGATGCAGGAGCAGATGGGGCAGACCGTGGTGATCGAGAACCGCCCCGGCGCGTCGGGGAACATCGCGGCCGAGCAGGTGGCGAAGTCCGCTCCCGATGGATACACCATCTATCTCGCGCAGATCGCCGCGGTCGCGATCTCGCCGTCGCTCTTCCCGAAGCTCGGCTACGACCCGCTGCGCGACTTCGCGCCGATCTCGCTGATCGCCACCGGGCCGAACGTGCTGGTGGTGCATCCGGCGCTGCCGGTGAAGAACGTGAAGGACCTGGTCGCACTGGCCCGCCAGCAGCCGGGGCAGATGAACTACGCCTCGGTCGGCCCGGGCAGCATCCAGCACCTGGCGGGCGAGTCGTTCAACCTGCTCGCCGGCGTGAAGACCGTGCACGTGCCCTACAAGGGCAGTTCGCCCGCGGGCCTCGACCTGATGGCCGGGCAGGTGGCCTTCATGTTCGATTCCACGCCGCCGATCACCGCGTTCATCAAGTCCGGCCGCATGCGTGCGCTGGCGGTGACCACCGCGAAGCGCTCGCCGCTGCTGCCCGAGGTGCCGACCGTGGCGGAATCGGGCCTGCCCGGCTTCGACTTCGCGACCTGGTGGGGCCTGATGGCCCCGGCCGGCACGCCACGTCCGGTCATCGATCGATTGAACGCAGAGCTCGGCAAGGCACTCCAGCATCCCGATGTGCGCGAGCGTATCCTCGGCGTCGGCGCCGAACCGGCGCACACGACGCCCGAGGCCTTCGGCGCGCTGATCCGCAGCGAGCTCGCGCGCTGGGCCAGGGTGATCAAGGCTGCCGGCGTGAAGGTCGACGGCTGAGCCTGCAGCAGCACGGCGCGGGCTCGTGGAAGCTGCGCCGGCCGCACGTTCCACGGAGGAGACACGATGACTGACCCGGTATTGCTCGAACGCCCCGCAGACCATGTCGCGGTGGTGCGCATCAACCGTCCCGATGCGCGCAACGCGCTCAACATGGAAGTGCGCCGGCTGATCGCCGACCACCTCGCCGCGCTGACCGACGACGCGTCGGTGCGCTGCGTGATCCTCGCCGGTGGCGAGAAGGCGTTCGCCGCAGGTGCCGACATCCGCGAGATGGCCGAGGCCGACCCGATCGAGATGATGAAGCGCAACGCGTTCCGCTTGTGGCAGCAGATCGCGATCTGCCCGAAGCCGATGATCGCCGCGGTGCGTGGCTTCGCGCTCGGTGGCGGCTGCGAGCTGGCGATGCATGCCGACATCATCGTCGCCGGCGACAGTGCGAAGTTCGGCCAGCCCGAGATCCGCATCGGCATCATCCCGGGTGGTGGCGGCACGCAGCGGCTGCCCAGGGCGGTGGGCAAGTTCAAGGCGATGAAGATGCTGCTCACCGGCGACATCATCACCGCCCAGGAAGCCGACGCGATGGGGCTGGTCAGCGAGGTGGTGCCCGATGCCGAGGTGGAGGCACGCGCGCTCGCGCTGGCCGTCCAGATTGCCCAGTTGCCGCCGATCGCCGCGCGCCAGATCAAGGAGTGCGTGCTGGCCGGCCAGGACATGTCGCTGCACTCGGCGCTGATGCTCGAGGCTAAGTCGATCCAGCTGTCGTTCGCGAGCTTCGACCAGAAGGAAGGCATGGCCGCGTTCATCGAGAAGCGCAAGCCGGGCTTCGAGGGGCGCTGAACGGCGTCGTTACGGCTGCGGCGGACCGGTCCGCCGCGCCGGCCGGTCTTATCGTCCGAGTGCTGCGCGCCCGAGTGCGGCGAGCTTGGCCTTCACCCGCTCGTCGTACTTCGCCGGGTCGACGATGAAGCGCTCGTGCGTGCCTTCACCGACCTTCTCGACCTCGTCGAACACCGCGACGCGGAACGACAGCCTGCGCCGGTCGACTTCGACCAGTTCGACCTCGGCACGCACCTGCTGCGCCGGGAACGACGGTGCGAGGTGCCGTACCTGCACCGAGGTGCCCAGCGTGCGCTGGTCGGCGGACAGGTACGGCTCGATGGTGTGGATCGCCGCCCGCTCGATCAGCAGCACCATCGAGGGCGTCGAGAACACCGGCACCACGCCGCGCGTCATGCACAGCGCCTCGGTCACTTCCCAGCAGAGGGACCCCTTCAGGCCTGCTTCGAGCCCGGACATGGTGGACCTCGCTCAGACCAGCACGCCCTTCAACTGCGCCTCGGGATAGCGGGTGCCGGCGATGACGGCCGGCGAGAAGGTCTCCGACAGCGTCGCGATCTCGCCTGCCGTCAGCGTGATCTCGGCTGCGCCGAGGTTCTCTTCGAGGAAGGTGCGGCGCTTGGTGCCCGGGATCGGCACGATGAACTCGCCCTGCGCCATCACCCAGGCAATCGCGACCTGGGACGGGGTCGCCTTGCGCTCGGCCGCGATGCGCTCGAGCGGGGCGAGCAGCGCGACGTTCTTCGCGACGTTCTCGGGCAGGTAGCGCGGGTGCTGCCGGCGCCGGTCCTTCTCGATCAATGCGTCGAGTGTCTTGATCGTCGCCGACAGGAAGCCGCGGCCGAGCGGGGCATAGGCCATGTAGCCGACGCCGAGTTCCTTGCAGGCGGCGATCAGGCCGTTCTCGGCATCGCGCGACCACAGCGAATACTCGGTCTCGACCATGTCGATCGTCGCCGCCTTCATCGCGCGGCGCAGGGTGTCGGGACCGCACTCGGACAGCACGAGGTAGCGTACCTTGCCCTGCTCCTGCAGCCGCTTCATCGCGCCGACCGTCTCCTCGATCGGCACGTTCGGGTCGACCCGGTGCAGGCCGTAGATGTCGATCTCGTCGATGCCCAGGCGCTTCAGGCTCTTGTCGCAGGCCTCGACCGCGTACTCCGGCCGGCCGTTCACGCCACCACCACCCATCAGGTTGCCGAACTTGGTGCAGACGATCGCGTCCTGGCGGTGGCCCTTGATCGCCCTGGCGACCAGTTCCTCGTTGACGCCGTTGCCGTATGCGTCGGAGGTCACCAGCAGGTTGCAGCCGAGGTCGAATGCGCGGTGCATCGTCGCGATCGATTCGGCGTCGTCGGGCGTGCCGTAGGAGATCGACATGCCCATGCAGCCCAGGCCGATGGACGAGACCTGCGGGCCGTTTGCGCCGAGTTTGCGTTGCTTCATCTGTCCAGCTCCCGGGGGTGGTGGGTGACTCGAATGCGGCGGAGGTTACTTTGCGTAGGTGACGAACAGGTCGTCGAAGCCGTCGACATGGCCGTGCAGCGTGTCGCCCGGGAAGCACGGGCCGACGCCGGCCGGGGTGCCCATCATGATGATGTCGCCGGGGAACAGCTCGACCAGGTGCGACAGGTAGGAGATGGTCTCGGGCGTGTTCCAGATGTGCTGGTTCAGGTCGCCCTTCTGCTTCACCTCTCCGTTGACCTTCAGCCAGATCGCGCCGCTGGCCGGATGGCCGATCTGCGCGGCCTTCTTCAGCCCGGTGCACGGCGCCGACTGGTCGAAGCCCTTGCCCATTTCCCACGGACGCCCCATCTTCTTGGCTTCGCCCTGCAGGTCGCGGCGGGTCATGTCGAGGCCGACGCCGTAGCCGTAGACATGGTCGAGAGCCTTGTCCTGCGCGATGTTCTTTCCGCCGGTGCCGATCGCGACCACGAGCTCGATCTCGTGGTGCAGGTCTTTCGTGCCGACCGGGAACGGGATGGTCTGGTTGTTCGGGACGATGGCGTCGGTCGGCTTCTGGAAGAAGAACGGCGGCTCGCGGTCGGGATCGTGGCCCATCTCGCGGGCATGGTCGGCGTAGTTTCGGCCGACGCAGTAGATCCGGCGCACCGGGAAGGTGGCGGCTTCGCCTTCCACCGGCAGCGCGGTGGTTTTCGGTACTTCGATCACGTAGCTCATGCGATCCTCAAGGAGTGGCTGGACGAAACCGGTCATTCTGCCAGAATCGCCGGTCATCCGAGTGTCAGCCGGACATCACGGGCAGCGGCGCGCCACGGCTGGCCGGGCCATCGATCGCACAGGCGCGCAGGGCGTGCTGTAACGGTGCTGTTCGAAGCCATCGCGCAAACTCCCCGACTACGAGACTCCAAACGGGATACCCATTGAAACCCCCGAGCTTCGATCCGAACGCCAGCCGCCTGGGCAGGCGCCTCCTCGACACGATCGAGCGCGCGCTGTCGACCGTCGGCCTCGTGCCGTCCGGCGACGTCACGGTGGCCGGGGTGCCAGGGACGGACCCGGGCGCACGATCCCCCGGCGCAGCGCGTCCGGGCCGGGTCGTGTCGCATGTGTTCAGCAATGCCGCCGGCAGCCGCCTGTACAGGGTCTACCGCCCGTCGGGGGCGGCGCCGGGGCTGCGCCCGGTGGTCGTGATGCTGCACGGCTGTACGCAGTCGGCCGATGATTTCGCTGCCGGCACGCAGATCAATCGCCTTGCCGACCGGCACGGTTTCATCGCCGTCTACCCGGAGCAGGGGTCGGGCGCGAATGCGTCGAAGTGCTGGAACTGGTTCAGCAGCGAGAACCAGCAGCGGGGCTGTGGCGAGCCGTCGCTGATCGCCGGCATCACCCGCGAGGTGATCGAGCGCGAAGGCGGCGATCCGAAGCGGGTGTTCGTCGCGGGGTTGTCGGCCGGTGGCGCGATGGCCGTGATCATGGCCGAGACCTACCCGGACCTCTACGCGGCCGCTGGCGTGCATTCAGGGTTGCCGTATGCATCGGCGCACGATGTGATGTCGGCCCTGTCGGTGATGCAAGGGGGTGTCGTCGGCGAAGCGGCGTTCGTGCCCGCAGCCGGCGTCCGGGCCGTGCCGGTGATCGTGTTCCATGGCGACAGCGATCCGATGGTTCATCCGTCCAACGGGATCGAGATCGTCGCCCGCGCCGGAAAGGCCCATGCCGCGCGGGCCGATGCGCCGATGCTTCGGCCCGTCTCCTCGCGGGGCACCTCGGGGGGCGGGCGCGAGTACACCCGCACGGTGCACGAGTGCGACGAGGGCCATGCGCGGATCGAGGCGTGGATACTTCACGGCGCCGGGCATGCATGGTCGGGTGGCCACGCCAGCGGGTCGCACACGGATGCATCGGGACCGGACGCATCGGCCGAGATGGTGCGGTTCTTCCTGTCGCTGCCGGTGGACACGCCATCGCCGACGACAGCCTGATCGGGCGGCAGGGCAGCGGGGCAGCAGGCCAGTCTGCCCCGCGCGGCAGCAGCGCAGACACGGTGCCCGAAACGGGCCGTGCGGAGGGAGGCTGGCGCGCCCGGCGGGATTCGAACCCACGACCCCAGGCTTCGGAGGCCTGTACTCTATCCAGCTGAGCTACGGGCGCCAAGCTGCGTGAAGGATAGCCTGTTTCGGGAGGACGGTCCAACGGCGGTAGTCTGGCCGCCCGTCACCGCCGGAATCGCGCTATCGTTCCGGGCGGAGGAGACGGAACATGCGCGAAAAACTGGAATCGATGCAGGCGGCGGCGGCCCGGGTGAAGTCGGGCACGAGCCTCGCCATGAGCGCCAACCTGGAGCGCCCGCCGATGGCTTTCCTGCGCGAACTGGTCCGGCGCAAGGTGCGCGACCTGCGCGTGATCGGCGTGGTCGGCGGTGACCTCAACATCGACTTCCTGGTCGGCGCCGGCGCGGTGGCCGTCGTCGATACTTGCAGCGTGACCATGGGCGAGTTCGCGCGCACCGGCCCGAATTTCGCACGCCATGTGCTGGGTGCCCGGGTGAGGGCCCTCGACAACACGTGAGGGGTGCTCTTCTCGCAGGCCCAGGCTGGGTCCATGGGGGTTCCATACGTTCCGGTGATCGGGCTGGTCGGCACCGACCTGCTTGCCCGCCGCGACGACATGGTGGTCGCGCCCGATCCCTTCGGTAGCGGCCTGAAGAGCGTGGTCGCGCGGGCGATGCGTCCCGACGTGGCGGTGTTCCATGCGCAGTGCGCCGACCGTGCCGGCAATGTGTCGTTCGGCTACCACGTCGAGGCGGTGATGCTGGCCGAGGCATCCGCGCAGGTGGTGGTGACGGTCGAGGAGATCGTCGATCGCGTGACCGAGAAGACGGCCGACGGTGCCTTCCTTCCTTCGATCCTGGTCGACGGGGTCGTGCATGCGCCGTTCGGTGCGCATCCGGGCGGACTCACCGGGCGCTACCCGGTCGATCGCGATGCGATGCGCGCCTATGCGGCCGCCGCACAATCGGACGACACGTTCGCGGCCTGGCTCGATGAGCAGGTGTTCGGTGTCGAGGACCACGACGCCTACGTCGAGCGCTTCGTGCCCGACGCGATCCGCAGGCAGCCACGATGAGCGTCAATCGTATTGACCCGCGCGGTTACAACGAAGACGAATCGATGAGCGCAGCGCGCGGTTACAACGAAGACGAGCTGATGGCGGTACTGCTGTCGCGCGAGGTGCGCGACGGCGAGATTTCCGCCTGCGGTGCGCTGTCGCAGCTGCCGGCCACCGGACTGCTGCTGGCGAAGCACACGCATGCGCCGGACGCCGAGCTGATCATCCTGAACACGGTGTTTCGGCCGTTCCACACCTCGCGCCAGTTCCACTTCCTCGCCCAGCGCGGCGAGCTCGGGCTGTTCTTCGTCAGCGGCGTGCAGATCGACCGCCATGGCAACTACAACCTGCACCAGCTGGGCGAGGATCCCGACCATCCGACAATGCGTTTCCCGGGTGGCTACGGCGGCGGCATGATCTATTACTGCGCGCGCCGTACGGTGGTGTTCCGCACCGAGCACACCCGCCGCTCGCTGGTCGAGCACTGCGACTTCGTGTCGGCCGCGGGCGCCACGCCGTCGGACGTGCTTCGGCTCGGTGGCCCGAGCAAGGTGGTCACGCCGAAGGCGACGCTGGGTTTCGACGCCGTGGCCGGCGAACTGCGCCTGGACTCGGTGCATCCCGGCCATACGCTGGACGAGGTGCGCGAGAACACCGGCTTCGATCTCGGCGACACCTCGACGGTGCCGGATACCGGTGCACCGACTTCGGAAGAACTGCGCGTGCTGCGCACGGTCGTGCGGCCACTGATGATCGAGACCGGTACCTACGCGCGCTGGGCGGAACGGGCGATCGCGGCGGGGTGATAGCATCGGCGCCTGATCCTTCCGCCGGAGCGCCTCGATGAGCGACAAAGTCTTCCTCGACCTCGACCAGAAGGCGCTCGACGACGCCTACGACCAGCAGGTCTGGGCGCCGAACTCGAAGCAGGTGAACGGCCGGCTGGCGGTGCTGAGCGAGCAGGTGCGCCAGCGCATCGGCGTGCCGATGCGCGCGGCTTATGGGCCGACCGAGATCGAGCAGCTCGACGTCTATCGCACGAAGGAGCCGAACGCGCCGGTGATGATCTACGTGCATGGAGGGGCATGGAAAGGCCATCTCGCGCGCGACCATGCCTACCCGGGCGAGAT
>CAIQON010000294.1 GCA_903873475.1 uncultured bacterium | reverse complement strand
ATCTTGTAGCCATCGGGCTGCGCACGTGCCGCCAGTTCGGTCGCAAGCAGGCCGCCGCCGCCGGCCCGGTTGTCGACCAGCACCGGCTGGCCGAGCCCTTCGGACAGGCGCTGCGCCAGCGTGCGGGCGATGAAATCGTTGCCGCCACCCGGTGCGAACGGCACGAGGAAGCGCAGCGGGCGCGCCGGGAAGATGCCCTCGGCCGGTTGTGCCAGCGCGACGGACGGCGCCAGCGCCGATGCGGCAACGGTTGCGGACAGGACGAGCAGGGTTGCGGTCTTCATGCGTGATCCTCGATCGACATCGAGCCAGGTGACGAGGCCCGGCACCAGCGAGAACATTACCCGATTCGCGTACCATCGGCCCGACCTTCAACCGGCCCCCTTCGATGGCGATCCGATTCGACGATATCGGCAACCGGCTGCGTGCCTTCCGCCTGGGCTCCGGGCTGTCGGCCGACGAGATCGCGCGCCGGCTCGAGATCTCGCGCGCCGCGCTCTATCGTTTCGAGAAGGGCGAACTCGCGAAGATCGAGACGCTCGGCCGGCTGTCGGAACTGCTCGGCGTGTCGGTGCCGACGCTGCTCGGCGTCGGCGTCGAGTACATCGCCTCGGCCGTGGCCTACTTCGAGCGGCTGCGCCAGAACGAGGAGACCGCCGAGCAGATCATCGTACTGGCCGGGCCGATCTCCTACCTGCTCGCGTCGGAGTCGTTCGACGCGACGCTGGCCGAGGTCCTGACCGAGAGCATCCCCGCCGACCTGCCGGCACATGATCGTGCGATCGCCGAAGTCGGCGAGATCATGGCGATCCTGCAGGCACGCAAGGCGCAATACCAGCGGCGCCAACCGGCGGTGGTCAACCTGATCTCGGCCAGCGAGATCGAACGATTCCTGCACAACGGCCTGGTCGGCCGCCTCGACCTCGACGAGGCGATCCGGTCCGAGCGCCGCGCCCAGGCGGTGCGCGAGGTCACGCGCTTCGCTAGGCTCACCGAAGAGCAGCCGATCGGCATCCAGATAGGCATCGTACCCGACACGCTGCCTCACGCAAGCTTCCAGATCCTGCGCCAGCCCGACCGGCAGGTGCTGGTGCTGTCGCCATTCCGCCTGGGCGAACAGCCGAACGTGCGTATCGGGGTGGCGATGATCACCTCCGCGCCCGAGGCGCTGGCCCTGCACCAGAAGGCGGCCGAGGAAATGTGGAGCCGGGCGCTGAAGGGGGCTGCCGCCGCGAAGTTCCTGCGCGGGCTGATCGCCAGGTACCGCTGACCGGCATCCCGAACCGTCTCTTTTTTTGGAAAAGCCTTGCTTTTTGGACACGCGCCTCGTCTAATCCGGTGTCCGCGAAAAACCCGTGTCTGACCCGCATTTCTTTGCGAGGAAATGCGGGTCAGACACGGGTTTCGACGCGTGTTCACCCACCGCGCCCCAGGAGGCCAGTCGATGTCACAAGGTATGTTTGCCACGGCCGCCGTGAAGGTCGGCGAACCCGGGACCGGCCATTCGCCGCCGCAGTGTCCGGCCGAGGAATCGATCGTCCCGGTCGTCGCCCACGAGTGGGTGAACGAGGAATACAAGCACCTGGTGGTGAAGGCCACGCCGAAGGCGCTCGCCGCCCAGCCCGGTCAGTTCTTCCACCTGCTGTGCCCGTCGCCGGACGAGGGCGAGCTGTGGTTCCGCCGCCCGCAGTCGGTGTACCGGATCCAGCGCTCCAGCGGCCGCCTCGAGTTTCTCTACAAGGTGGTCGGCCGCGGCACCAAGGGCCTGGCGACGCTCAAGCCTGGCGATGAACTGAACATGGTCGGCCCGCTCGGGGTCGGCTTCCACCTCAAGCCCGAGTGGAAGAACATCGTCGTGCTCGGCCGCGGCGTGGGCCTGGCGACGATGGCGCCGATCTCGCAGTTCGCCGGCGAGAAGGGCGTGCGGGTCACCGCCATCCTGTCGGCGCGCAGCCCCGACCTCGCGCTGGCAGCCGACCTGTTCGAGAGCGTCGGCAGCGTGGTCAAGGTGCTCGATACCGACGGCACCAGCAACATCGACAACGTCGAGAGCATCCTGCGCCAGCTGATCGCCGAGAAGCGCGCCGATGCGTTCTTCACCTGCGGCTCGAACCGGCTGATGCAACTGATGAAGAAGCTGGGCCGCGAGTTCGACATCCCGGGCCAGATGGCGATGGAGCAGATCATGGCCTGCGGCCTCGGCCCCTGCTACATCTGCGTACGTACCTTCGAACGCAACGGCCAGAAGGAGATGCGCCGGGTCTGCGTGGAAGGCCCCGTGTTCGACCTGCAGGAGTGCCTGGGATGGTAGATCTCTCGGTCAACATCGGCAGCGTGAAGCTGGCCAACCCGGTGATGCCCGCCTCGGGCACCTTCTCGGTCGAGTTCTCGCAGATCATCGACCTCAACCGCCTGGGCGCGCTGGTTGCCAAGACCGTCTCGCGCGGCTACCGCGCGGGCAACCCGCCGCCGCGGGTGTCCGAGATCGACTCGGGCATGATCAACTCGATCGGCCTGCCGACCAAGGGCCTCAAGTACTTCCAGGACGTGCAGGTCGCCGAGTACAAGCGCTTTACGCCGCCGCTGGTGTGCAGCATCTCGGCCGAGAGCATCGAGGACTTCGCTGCGATGGCGCGCGACGTGTCGGTGCCCGGCGTCGATGCGATCGAGATCAACATCTCGTGCCCGACGCGTGCGCCCGGCGGCGGCAACTTCGCGCTGAACGAAGAGCACACCTACAAGGTGGTCAAGCTCTGTCGCGAGGCGACCGGACTGCCGATCTGGGCGAAGCTGTCGCCCAACGCGGGCGAGATCGGTGCGGTGGCCGAGGCGGCGGAGAAGGGTGGCGCCAACGCGATCACGGTGTCCAACACCATCCTCGGGTTGAAGATCAACATCGAGAGCCGGCTGTCGCATATCGGCAACGGCTATGGCGGCATCTCGGGCCCGGGTGTGCGGCCGATCATCATGCGCATGGTCCACCAGTGCTCGAAGTGCGTGCAGATCCCGATCATCGGCGTCGGCGGCATCGCGCGTGCGGAAGACGTGATCGAGTACATGATGGCCGGCGCCAGCGCAGTGCAGGTCGGCTATGCCAGCTTCCGCAATCCGACGGCGATGATCGCGATGATCGACGGCATCGAGCAGTGGTGCGAGGCGCATGGCGTGGCGAAGGTGTCGGAACTGACCGGCTCGATGATCGACCATCCTCCGCGCGACACCTACGAGGCCGGTATGATGGGCATCAGCTGAACGCGAGGCCGCGATGCCACCAGAGACCCCTGCTCCTTCCGTCGACCGCATCACCATCCGCAAGCCGGACGACTGGCACCTGCATGTGCGCGACGGCGCGATGCTCAAGGCATCGCTGCCGTTCACCGCGCGCAACTTCGGACGGGCGATCATCATGCCCAACCTGCTGCCGCCGGTGACCACCGTCAAGGAGGCGATCGCCTACCGCGAGCGCATCTACGACGCGCTGCATCAGGCGCTGCCGGAGGGGTCGACGTTCCAGCCGATGATGACCTGCTACCTGCACGACATGACCGATCCGGACGAGGTCGAGGCAGGGTTCCGCGACGGGGTGTTCACGGCGGTCAAGCTGTATCCCGCCAATGCCACCACGAACTCGGCGGCGGGTGTCACCGACTATCGGAAGATCCGGCCGGTGATGGCCCGGATGGAGAAGATCGGCATCCCGCTGCTGATGCATGGCGAGGAAGTCGATCCCGAGGTCGACGTGTTCGACCGCGAGGCGGTCTGGATCGAGCGCCGGCTGCAGCCCTGGACGAAGGATTTCCCGGGCCTGAAGTTCGTGCTCGAACACATCAGCTCGAAGATCGCGGTCGACTACATCCGCAGCGCGGCACCGCAGGTCGGCGCGACCATCACGCCCTACCACCTGACGCACAACCGTACCGACTGGCTCGGCTGGGGCAATCGCCCTTATCTGTACTGCATGCCGGTGATCAAGACCGAAGCCGACCGGCGCGCCCTGGTCGAGGCGGCCACCTCCGGCGACAAGTGCTTCTTCCTCGGCACCGACTCCGCGCCGCATCCGGTCGAGCGCAAGCTTGCCGTGGTCGGTTCGGCCGGGCTGTTCAATGCACCGGTGGCGATCGAGCAGTACACCAAGGTGTTCGAGCAGGCCGGGGCACTCAACAAGCTCGAAGGCTTCACCTCGCTCAACGGCCCGCTGCACTATGGCCTGCCGGCCAACGCCGAGTCGATCACGCTGGAACGCAGCACCTGGACCGCGCCGGAAGAGATCAAGATCGATGGTCCTGATGGGCGTGCGCTGGTCTACCGGGGCGGCGAACAGATCGAGTGGCGGGTGGCGGACTCGGTCGGCTGACCGCGCGACCACCCTCCGAGCAACCCCAACAGCGCGCGCCCGCCGCGCCCGAGCACCCATGGAATTCGACAACGCGTTCGACGTACCGCTGCCGCCAGCCGAGGCCTGGACCTGGCTGCTCGACATCGAGCGGATCGCGACCTGCCTGCCCGGGGCCGAGCTCACCGAGGTGGTCGATGCCCAGACCTACAAGGGCAGGGTCGGCGTCCGCCTCGGCCCGGTCTCGTTGTCCTTCGTCGGCCAGGCGAAGCTGGAGGAGACCGACGCCACCGCGCACCGTGCCCGGATGCGCGCGACCGGCGCCGATTCGAAGGGGCGTGGCAGCACGTCGGCGCTGATCGATTTCGCGCTGCAGCCGATCGGCGATGGCCGATCGACCCGGGTCGACATCCACAGCAACGTCACGCTGACCGGCTCGGTGGCGCAGTACGGCCGGGGCTCGGGCATGATCCAGAGCGTGGCCGCGCAACTGATCGGGCAGTTCGGCGAATGCCTGCGTGCACGCATCCTGGAGCACGGGGCGGCGGCTGCGGCGCTCCCGGCCGAGGCGGCGGGGCAACCGGCCGCGGCAGCGTCCGCACCTGAAACGGCACCGGCTGTGGCTGCTGCGGTGAAGCCGATCTCCGGCTTCTCGCTGCTGTTCGGTGCCCTGCTCGCTTCGTTGCGCAACCTGTTCGGCAGGAAGAAACCATGAAGGCAGGGTCGTTCCAATGGCACCCGGCGCGCAGCGCCGACGAGGCGGTCGCGCTG
This sequence comes from uncultured bacterium, assembly GCA_903873475.1. GTDB lineage: Bacteria > Pseudomonadota > Gammaproteobacteria > Burkholderiales > CAIKXV01 > CAIKXV01. Next base: position 15,310 of record CAIQON010000294.1, on the reverse strand, counting down.
CTGGCCGAATACGCACCGCAGGACGGCCGGGTGATCGCCGGCGGCCAGAGCCTCGTGCCCAGCATGGCCCTGCGTCTCGCGTTCCCTTCGCACCTGATCGACATCAATGGGGTCGAGGAGTTCGCCCGCGTGCGCGTCGAGGGCGGCGAACTGGTCATCGGTGCCTGCGTGCGCCATGCCGCGTTCCACGCGCCGGTCGAACCAGGCCCGCTCGGACGCCTGCTGACCCAGGTCGTGCACAACATCGCGCACTACCCGATCCGCCAGCGCGGCACCTTCTGTGGCAGCCTGGCCAATGCCGACCCGGCGTCCGAATGGTGCCTGGTCGCGGCGACCCTCGGCGCGCGCATGGTCGCGCGCAGTGTGCGTGGCGAACGGGTGATCGAAGCGTCCGAATGGTTCCAGGGCATCATGACCACCGCGCTCGAAGAAGACGAACTGCTCGCCGAAGTCCGGTTGCCTCTGCTGCCCGCCGGTAGCCGCGCCGGGTTCTACGAATTCAGCCGGCGTGCCGGCGACTACGCGCTGGCCATGGCACTCGTCAGCTGGCGCGACGAGGGCGGCACGATGCGCGAGGTGCGCATCGGCACCGGCAGCGTCGAGGTGCAGCCGCGCCGCATCGCTGCGGCCGAAGCCCTGCTCGAAGGCCGCACGGCGACGGCGGAGTCGATCGGCGAGGCGGCGGCAGCCGTGTCGGCGGCGGTCGATCCGCTCGAAGATTTCCATACCAGCGCCGGCTACCGCCGAGACCTGATCGGTACCGCGGTACGGCGCGCGTTCGCGCAGGCAGGGGGCTGACCCGATGGCACAGAAGATGGCGATCACGCTCAACGTGAACGGCACCGGGCACGACATCCTCGTCGAGCCGCGCAAGACGTTGTCCGATGCGCTGCGCGGCGACTGCGGCCTCACCGGTACCAACGTCGGCTGCGAGCATGGCGTGTGCGGTGCCTGCACCGTGCTGCTTGACGGCGTACCGGTGCGCTCGTGCCTGATGTTCGCGGTGCAGGCGCAAGGCGGCGAGTTGCGTACGGTCGAGGGGCTGGCCGCGGCGCCGGCCAATGGCGGCAAGCTGCATGCACTGCAACAGGCATTCATCGACAACCATGCACTGCAGTGCGGCTTCTGCACGTCGGGTTTCCTGATGCTGGCCGCCGGTACGCTCGAGCAGCAGCCGGACATCGACGACGCGTCGCTGCGCGAAGTGCTGTCGTCGAACCTGTGCCGCTGCACCGGCTACCAGAACATCCTGCGCGCGGTGCGCCAGGTCCGCGACGCCGGCAACGGAGGTGCGCGGTGAGCACGCACGGCCCGAGCAGCCTGAAGCACGGCGAGCGCCACAACGGCGACGCCAACCCGCGCCGCAAGTTCGTCGGCCAGCGCGTCACCCGGCTGGAAGACCCGCCGCTGGTCACCGGCCGCGGCACCTACGTCGGCAACCTGAACTTCCCGCACCAGCTGCACATGCGCGTGGTGCGCTCCACCTACGCGAACGCGATCATCCGCTCGATCGATGCCTCGGCCGCGCTGGCGCATCCGGGCTGCCGCGGCGTCTGGACCGGTGCCGATGTCGCCGACATCCCGCCGATCACGTTCCGGCCGACCAGCATTCAGGGCCTCGAGCCCTACCGGCAGTTCATCCTCGCGCGCGATCGCGTGCGCTACGTGGGCGAGCCGATCGCGGTGGTGTTCGCCGACGACCCGTATGTCGCCGAGGATCTCGCCGACCTGGTCACGATGGACGGCGAGCAGTTGCCGGTGATCCTGTCGGCGGATACACCGCCAGGCGAGTTCGCCACCGGCCTGTCCACCGAGGCGCTGGTGCTGCGCAAGAACTTCGGCGACATCGAGGCAGCGCTGCGCAGCGCGTTCAAGGTAGTCGAGGTCGACGTGCAGGTCGGCCGGCACTCCGGCGTGCCGATGGAGAACCGCGGTGCGCTCGCGCGCATCGACCACTCGCGCGACGTGCTCGAATGCTACGGCCAGGGCAAGCGGCCGCATGCGCACCGCGATGCGGTGGCGACGCTGATCGGGCGCAGCCCGGCCAGCATGCACTTCTACGAAGGCCACATCGGTGGCGGCTTCGGCGTGCGCGGCGAGATCTACCCCGAAGACGTGCTGACCTGCCTCGCGGCACAGCGCTTCGACCGTCCGGTGAAGTGGGTCGAAGACCGGCGCGAGAACCTGCTCGCCTGCAACCACTCGCGCGAACAGCGCCATGTGGTGCGTGGCGCGTTCGACGAGCAGGGCCGCCTGCTCGGCATCGACGCGAAGCTCTGGCACGACCAGGGTGCCTATGTGCGTACCCACGGGGCACGCGTGCCCGACATGGCGATGGGCACGCTGATCGGTGCGTACCACGTGCCGGCCTACCGCACGGTCGGTTACGTGCGCATGACCAACAAGACGCCGGCGGCCACCTATCGATCGCCGGGACGATTCGAATCCACCTACGCCTGCGAGCGCCTGATGGACGCTGCGGCGGAACAGTTCGGGCTGTCGCGCATCGAGATCCGGCGCCGCAACCTGATCCCGAAGAGCGCGTACCCGTACTCGCGGGCGATGGAAATCCTGGACCATGCGGTCGAGCTCGACTCCGGCGATTTCGCTGGCCTGCTCGACAAGACGCTGGTCGATATCCGGTGGGACGAACTGCAGGCGCAGGTCGCGGCCCGGCGTGCGAAGGGTGAGCTCGTCGGCGTCGGCATGGGCTTCTTCATGGAGAAAGGCGGCCTCGGGCCGGTGGACGGCGCGAAGGTCACGGTCGACACGCGCGGCAAGGTGCAGGTGATCACCGGCGCATCCTCGATCGGGCAGGGCGTGGAGACCGTGATGGCGCAGATCGCCGCCGACGCGCTCGGCGTCGAGTATCGCGACGTGAAGGTGATCCACGGCCGCACCGACGTGCTCGAGTACGGCATCGGTTCGCATGCCTCGCGCGCGACGGTGATGACCGGTGGCGCGACGCGCATGGCCGCGCTCAACGTGCGGCGCAAGGCGCTGGAGTTCGCGTCCCGGCACCTGGTCGAGGCACCGGTCGAGATGCTCGACATCGTCGATGGCCAGGTGGTGCGCATCGACCGGCCGGGCGAGCCCGGCATCCCGATCGGCAAGGTCGCCGCCGCGCTCGCGCCCAGCCCGGCCACCGTCGAGTTCGGCAACCCCGGCCTCACCGCCGAGGGCTGGTTCGAGACGGCCGGCATGACCCATCCGTATGGCATCCACACCGCCGTGGTGACGGTCGATCCCGATACGGGCGAGACGAAGGTCGAGCGCTTCCACGTTGCCTACGACATCGGTTGCGCGATCAACCCGATGCTGGTCGAGGGCCAGATCGTCGGCGGCGTCGCCCAGGGTCTGGGTGGCGCGCTGTTCGAGGAGTTCGTCTACGACGAGCGTGGCGAGCCGCTGTCGGTGACCTTCGCCGATTACCTGATGCCGACCGCCAACGAAATGCCGCCGGTCGAGGTGCTGCTGACCGAGGATGCACCCAGCCCCAACAACGCGCTCGGCATGAAAGGTGCTGGTGAAGCGGGTATCACCGGCGTCGGCGCGGCGATCGCGGCGGCGATCGACGACGCGATCGGCATCCCGAATGCGATCACGCGGTTGCCGGTGACGCCGCAGCGGCTGAAGGCGCTGCTCAAGCGGCACGCTGCAGCTTCGAAGTAGCCTCGTCGCGGCGTACGGTTCGCGGTTTCCGATCCATCCCGGGCAGTCAGGCCTGCCCCGAAAGGAGGTCTTCAATGATGACGAAACAGGCGCACAAGTCCCTGATGGTTGCTGCGGCGGTCGCCGGGTCCATGTTCGCGGGCCAGGCGCTGGCGCAGGCCTGGCCGGCAAAGCCGATCCGTATGGTGGTGCCGTTCCCGGTGGGCGGCGGCTCCGACTCCACCGCGCGCATCCTGAGCCAGCGGCTGCAGGACCGGCTGAAGCAGCAGATCATCATCGAGAACCGTACCGGTGCGGGCGGGGCGATCGGCACCGAATTCGCGGCCCGCGCGGCGCCGGACGGCTACACCATCCTGCTCGGGTCAGCTTCCGAGATCGTGATGCTGCCGGCCGTGGCATCGAAGCTCAGCTTCGACCCGCTGAAGGATTTCGTCGCGATCGCGCGCGTGGCCGACGTGCCGCTGCTGCTGGTCACGCACCCGGCACTGCCGGTGAAGACCACGCGTGACCTGGTCGAACTCGCACGCAAGCGCCCGGGCGACATCAACTACGGGTCGGCCGGGAACGGCTCCACCTCGCACCTGTCGATGGCGCTCTTCAATTCGGTCACCGGCACGAAGATGGTGCACGTGCCGTACAAGGGCAGCGTGCAGGCGACCACCGACCTCGTGGCGGGGACGCTGCAGGCCGGCACCAACACGATGCCGGCATCGCTGCCGTTCGTGAAGAGCGGCCGCCTGCGTGCGGTCGCGATCACCACGCCGCGCCGCTCGCTGCTGCTGCCCGACGTGCCCACGGTGGCGGAGTCGGGCGTGCCCGGCTACGAGGTGACCCTGTGGACCGGTGTGTTCTCGCCGACCGGTACGCCGAAGGAGATCGTCGCCCAGTTCGGCCGTGAGATCGAGGCCTCGCTCGCGCAGCCCGACACGCGCGAGGCGCTGTCCAGGCTGGGCTCCGAGGTGAACTTCTCGCCGCTCGAGCCGTTCACCGCCTTCATGAGGGCGGAGTACGCAAAGTGGGTGAAGGTGACCCGCGAAGCCAACATCCGCCTCGACCAGCAGTGATCCTGCGGCTGCGGGCGGCAACCGTGGGCAGGGCTTCGGCGCAGGCGCCAGTGTACGCGGCCCGCTGGCGCGCGCACCTGGCGCTCGCGCCCTTCGCGTCGCTCCTGCTGCTGGCGTCCACCCTGCTGCCGGTGCCCGTTTCGGCGCAGGGCTATCCCCTCCGGCCGGTGCGCATGGTCGTCCCGTTTCCGGTGGGCGGTGGGTCCGACAGCACGGCACGCATCCTCAATGCCCGGCTGTCCGACCGGCTCAGGCAGCCGCTGCTCGTCGAGAACCGCACCGGCGCAGGCGGCACCATCGGCGCCGAATACGTCGCGCGCTCGGCCCCCGACGGGCATGTGCTGCTGCTCGGGTCTCCTGAACTGGTGATGCTGCCGGCCGTAGCATCACGCGTCTCGTACGATCCGCTGAAGGATTTCGCCCCGATCGCACGGGTGGCCGACGTGCCGCTGGTGCTGGTGGTGCATCCGGCGCTGCCGGTCGCCAGCGCGCGCGAACTGATCGCGCTCGCGCGCCGTCGTCCGGGCGAACTGGCCTTCGGCTCGGCGGGCAGCGGCACGACTTCGCATCTTGCGATGGCGCTGTTCAATGCGCTGACCGGCACCCGCATGCTGCATGTGCCGTACAAGGGTGCGGTGCTGGCCGTGCCCGACCTGCTCGCCGGTACCCTGCAGGCGGGCATGAACAGCACCCCGGCTGCGGTGCCCCTGGTGCGGTCGGGTCGCCTGCGTGCGCTTGCCATGAGCACCGTCCGCCGCTCGCCACTGCTGCCCGAGGTGCCCACCCTGACCGAGGCCGGCGTGCCTGGCTACGAGGTGGCCCTGTGGACCGGCGTACTGGCACCGGCCGGGACGCCGGCGGCAACGGTCGCCCTGCTCGCGCGCGAGATCGAAGCTGCGCTGCAGTCCACCGAGGTACGCGACGGGCTGGCGAAGCTCGGCGCTGAACCGAACTTCGCGCTGCCCGAAGCGTTCTCGAGCTTCCTGAAATCCGAGTATTCGAAATGGATCAAGCTCACCCGCGATGCCGACATCCGCATCGACCTGCAATGACACCCGCGCCATGACCCGACGATGAAACCGCCAGCCTTTGCCTACCATGATCCCGGCACCGTCGAGGAAGCCTGCACCCTGATGGCGACCCTCGACAACGCCCGCCTGCTCGCAGGCGGGCAGTCGATGATGCCGATGCTCAACATGCGTTTCGTCATGCCGGACCACCTGGTCGACCTGGGCTGCATCCCGGCGCTGTCCGCGATCGAGGAACACCCGGGGGGACTGCGCATCGGCGCGATGACGCGCCAGCGCGACCTGGAGCACTCGGCAGCGGTGCGGGCGCGCTGCCCGTTGCTCGCCGATGCGATCCAGTGGGTCGGCCACCGGCAGACGCGCAACCGCGGCACCATCGGCGGCTCGCTCTGCCAGCTGGATCCGGCGGCCGAGCTGCCTGCGGTCTGCGCGGCGCTGGATGCGGTGCTCACGGTCCAGAGTGCGCGCGGCGTGCGCACGATGCCGTTCCAGGCCTTCCCCGCGGGCTACATGACGCCGTCGCTCGAGCCCGACGAACTGCTCACTGCCATCGAACTGCCCGACTGGCCGCAGGGCCACGGACATGGCTTCGTCGAGTTCGCGCGGCGCCATGGCGACTATGCCGTGGTGCTGGCGGCGGCACTGCTCGTCGTCGACGCGGCCGGCAAGATCACGCGGGCATCGCTGACCCTGGGTGGCATCGGTCCGGCACCGGTGCGCGTGGCTGCGGTGGAACGGGCGCTGGTCGGGCAGGTGGCCTCGGCGGCGCTGTTCCGCGAGGCGACCGAGGCCTGCCGCGCGGTGGAGGCGATGGAAGACATCCACGCGCCGGCGTCGTACCGGCAGCAACTGGCGGTCGTCATGTCGCGGCGTGCGCTCGATGCCGCGCTGGCCAGCATCGCGCAGGGTGGGCGCGCGACCGGCGCGGCCGGACACTGAAACCGAGGCAGACGAATGGACTCGACGCTTTCCCGAAGCATCTCTCTGAAGATCAACGGCCGCGCCGTGCAGGCGACGGTGGATGTCCGCCACACGCTGGCCGACTTCCTGCGCCACCAGCTCGAGCTCACCGGCACCCACCTGGGCTGCGAACACGGTGTGTGCGGTGCCTGTACCGTGCTGGTCGACGGCCGCTCCACCCGTGGCTGCCTGATGCTGGCCGTGCAGGCGAACGGCCGCGAGGTGACCACCGTCGAAGGCATTGCTGCCCTGGATGGCACGCTGCACCCGCTGCAGCAGGCGTTCAAGGACCTGCATGGCCTGCAGTGCGGCTTCTGCACCCCCGGCATGCTGACCACGCTGGTCGAGCTGCTGAACGACAATCCCGACCCGAGCGAGGCCGAGGTGCGTATCGCGATCTCCGGCAACCTGTGCCGCTGCACCGGCTACCAGGCGATCGTCGATGCGACGCTGGCCGCGGCGAAGACGATGCGTGGCACGGCCCCGGCAGGGGGTGTGAGATGAGTACCGCCGTCACGACCACCATGCCGCCGATCGTCGATCCTTCGCGCCCGGGCGACAGCCTGATCGGTGCCAGCGTCCCGCGGCTGGAGGACCATGCACTGCTCACCGGGCGTGGCCGCTTCGTCGACGACATCCACATGCCCGGCCTGCTGCAGGCGGCGTTCGTGCGCAGCCCGCATGCCCATGCGGCGATCCGGAGCATCGATGCCTCGGCGGCGCTCGCGCTGCCCGGCGTGCACGCGGTCTACACCTACGAAGATTTCAGGCCGCATTTCGCCACCGACCGGCTGGTGGTCGGCCTGCCCAGTTCGCACTACAAGCAGGACCACAACCGCCAGGTGCTGGCGGCCGACGAGGCCGTCCATGTCGGTGAACCGGTCGCGATCGTCATCGCCGACACGCGCTACATCGCCGAGGATGCGGCGACGCTGGTCGACGTGGATTTCGACCCGCTGCCGGCGGTATCCGACTGCCGGGCTGCGCTCGCGCCCGATGCGCCGCTGGTCCACCGTGAATCGCCGCACAACCTGCTCGCCGAATTCGACATGACGTACGGCGAGACCGAGCGCGTGTTCGCCGAGGCGAAGCATGTGTTCAGCGAGTCGTTCTGGCAGCACCGCGGCGGCAGCCATTCGATCGAGTGTCGCGGCTGCGTCGCGCGCCACGACACGCTCGAAGACCGCACGACGCTCTGGACATCCACCCAGATGCCGCATGCGGCGATGCGGGTGATCTGCGAGATCCTCGGGCTGCACGAGAACCAGATCCGCGTGGCGACGCCGGATGTCGGCGGCGGCTTCGGCCCCAAGCTGGTCACCTACCCCGAAGAGATCTGCGTGACGCTCGCCGCGCGCCTGTGCGGCCGGCCGGTGAAGTGGATCGAGGATCGGCGCGAGCATTTCATCGCCACCACCCAGGAGCGCGACCAGTACTGGGATACCGAGGTGGCGGTCGACGATGAAGGCCGGGTGCTCGGCATCCGCGGTGCGATCGTGCATGACCATGGTGCCTACACGGCGCGCGGCATCAACCTCGCGCACAACTCGGCCGAGAACGTGCCGCTGGGCTACGAGATCCCGCATTACGCGATGAACGTGAAGGTCGCGCTGACCAACAAGGTGCCGGTGACCCCGGTGCGCGGCGCCGGGCATCCGCAGGGCACGTTCGTGATGGAGCGGCTGCTCGACCGTGTCGCGCGCGAACTGAAACTCGATCGTGCGGAAGTGCGCCGGCGCAACATGATTCCGCCGGAGAAGATGCCCTACCGCACGCAGCTCAAGGCGCGTGGCGGCCAGTGGGTGACGCTCGACAGCGGCGACTTCCCGGCGTGCTTTGCCGAAGCACTGCAGCGCGCCGACTGGGATGGGTTCCCGGCGCGCCAGGCCACGGCGCGCGCGCAAGGCCGCTACATCGGCATCGGGCTTTCGAACTTCGTGAAGGGGACGGGCCGCGGCCCGTTCGAATCGGTGACCGTGCGCATCGGTGCGTCGGGCAAGGTGCATGTGTATGCCGGTGCGGCGGCGATGGGGCAGGGCACGCGCACGATGCTGTCGCAGGTGGTGGCCGAGCAGCTCGGGCGCGACCTGTCGAACGTCACCGTCACCACCGGTGACACCGCGGCCACGGCGATGGGGCTGGGCGGATCGAACAGCCGGCAGACCGTGGTCGCGGGCTCTTCCGCCCACGTCGCGGCGCAAAACGTACGCGCGAAGGTGCTGAAGGTCGCGGCAGTGCTGCTCAAGGCGACGGAGGCCGAACTGGAGATCGTCGGCAACGAGGTCGTGGTCGTCGGCCAGCCGTCGCGCCGCGTCGAACTCGGCGCGATCGCGCGCTCGCTGGTCGGTACCGCAGGCTACTCGCTGCCCGGTGGCGTGAGCGCCGGCCTGGAGGCAACCGAGCAGGTGCTGATCGATGACATGGCGTTCTCGAGCGGCTCGGCGGTGGTCGAGGTCGAAGTCGATCCGGAAACCGGTGGCGTGCACATCCTGCGCCTGGTGTTCGTGCACGATGCCGGTCGCATGATCAATCCGATGGTGATCGACGGCCAGCTCGCCGGCGGCATCGCGCACGGCATCGGCAATGCACTGTTCGAATGGATGGGCTACGACGAGAACGCCCAGCCGGTGACGACCAACCTGGGCGAATACCTGCTGGTCACCTCGACCGAGATGCCGCGCATGGAGCTTCACCATCGCGAATCGCCGACGCCGGGCAATCCGCTGGGCGTGAAGGGCGTGGGCGAATGCGGGGTGATCCCGATGACCCCGGCGATCATGTCGGCGATCGAAGATGCCTTGTCGCCGTTCGGGGTGCGCATCAACCAGACGCCGATCACACCGGCACAACTTTACGCGCTGATCGCGCAGGGGAAGCAGGCATGAGCGACCGTCCCGACGAAATGCCGCGTGGCACCTCTGCTGGCCGGCGCCGGCTGCTCCAGGCGGCAGCCGGTGTTGCAGTGGCCGGCAGCGCCGGCGCGCTGTTCGCGCAGTCGTCCTATCCGACGCGGCCGGTGCGCCTGGTGGTCGCCTTCGGGGCTGGTGGCATCGCCGACACCATCGCGCGCACGCTGAGCAGCCGGTTGTCCGACCGGCTCGGGCAGCAGGTGATCGTGGACAACCGTCCCGGCGCCGCCGGTGCACTCGGCGCGAAGATCGTGAGCGCCGCCCAGCCCGATGGCCACACGCTGCTGGTGACGACCACCGCGGTATCGGTCAATGCGACCGTCGGCAAGGACGCGGTCGACCCCTCGCGCGGCCTGACGCCGATCATCAATGCCGCCAGCACGCCCACGATCTTCGCGGTGCATGCGTCCAGCCCGGCTAAGGGGCTGGCGGAATTCATCAAGGTCACCAAGGGCGGGCGCTTCACCTTCGCCACCGCCGGCGTCGGTACCACCGAGCACCTCACTGCCGAATTCGTGTTCCGCCCGCTGCCTGGCCTCGACCCGGTGCATGTGCCCTTCGCCGGCGGCGTCGCACCGGTGTCAGCCACCGTCGCGCAGCAGGTCGACATGGCGGTCACCACCATCCCGACGGCGTTCGGCCAGATCAAGGCCAATGCGCTGCGCGTGCTGGCGGTCGCCGCACGTTCGCGCATGCCGCTGCTGCCGGACGTGCCGACCCTGAAGGAGGCCGGCCTGGCCGACTTCGAGAACAGTTCATGGATCGGCGTGTTCGGCCCGCCTGGCCTGCCACCCGCGCTAGGGCGCCGGCTGAACGAGGAACTCAACCTCGCGCTCAAGCTGCCCGAGGTGCGCGATCGCCTGGTCACCCTCGGCTTCGATCCGCGCGGCGGCACGCAGGATGCGTTCGCCGCCTACGTGAAGAGCGAAGTGGACAAATGGGGCAGGGTGATCAAGGCAACGGGGATCACGCCCGCCTGAGGCGGGCGGGGCGTCTTCCCCCGTTGCCCGCCCTGGTTGGAGTTGCTACCATCTCCAAGAGGTGACGGTCGTCCGATGCGACGCTCGGCGTTCATCCCTCCCTCAGATGCGAGGTCAACGATGGGACTTCCACTCGACGAACTGACTGCGCCGGCGCAGGTGCCCGCCTGCGACCAAGGGATCCCGGTCCTCGATGTCGGACCGTACCTCCAGGGCATGCCTGGCGCACTGGCACCGTTGGCGGCGGCGCTGGGAGACGCCTGCCGCAACGTGGGATTCCACTTCATCGTCAACCACAGCGTGCCCCAGGCGAAGGTCGATCGGCTGTTCGAGGAGAATGCCCGTTTCCACTCGCAGCCGCTGGAGCGCAAGCTCGAACTCAAGGTCGATGCCAATGTCGTCGGCTACCTGCCGATGGCCTATGGCCTGAGCCGCAGCGCTGGGCTTACCGGGTTGACCAAGCCGAACATCAACGAATCGTTTTTCGTACGCAACGAACTGTCCCCGGATGATCCGGACATGCTCGCGGGCAAGCCGTTCCGGTCGCTGAACAAGTGGCCCGCCGACCTTCCGGGTTTCCGCGAAGCGGTGCTCGACTACTTCACGGCCCTGGAAGCGCTGGCGCACAGGCTCCTGCCGGTGTACGCCACCGCGCTTGGGATGCACGGCGATTTCTTCGACGCCGCGTTTGCCCGCGATCGCTCGACGCTGAGACTGGCCCACTATCCTCCGTCACCCGTGCTCGACGACCAGTTTGGATCGGCACCGCATACCGATGGCGGATTCATGACCCTGCTGGCCCAGGCGCACGTGCCCGGGCTCGAGGTGTATTCACGTGGCAGCGGATGGATCGAAGCGCCGGTGATCGAGGGTGCCTTCCTGGTCAACTCCGGCGACCTGCTCGCCTTCTGGAGCAACGACCGGTTCCTGTCCACGCCACACAGGGTCATCAACCGAAGCGGCACCGAGCGTTACTCGATACCGTTCTTCTTCAACCCGGACCTGGATGCCCGCATCGAGTGCATCCCGAGCTGTGTCGACGACGCGCATCCGGCGCGTTATGAACCGACGACCTACCTTGATTACTACCGGCGCACGAAGTTCAGGTATGCGACCGATGGGGAACCAGCCGACTCGGCGAAGCCCGGTTGTGCAGGCTGATCTCCCGATGCGGGCGACGGTGAGCGTGGCGAAGCCAGCCGCGCGGCTGGCGGCGGTAGCGCTGTTGGCGGCGGCGATGTTTTCCAGCGTGTCCGCGCAAGCCTGGCCTGCAAGACCGGTGCGGCTGATAGTCCCGTTTCCACCCGCCGGTGGCACCGACGTGATCGCCCGCGTGATCGCGCCTCGTCTGGGCGAAGCCCTGGGCCAGCAGGTCGTCATCGACAATCGTGCGGGCGCGAACGGCAATGTCGGCACGGAACTGGTCGCCCGTTCATCGCCGGACGGTTACACCTTGCTGCTGAATGGTGGCGGCACGCTGGCGGTGAACCCGAGCCTGTACAAGAACCTTCCCTATGATTCGCTGCGCGACTTCGCCCCGGTGAGCCTGGTCGCGCTGCAGCCCTCGGTGCTGGTGGTGCACCCGTCCGTGCCTGCAAGAACCGTGAAGGAGCTGATCTCGCTCGCGCGCAAGCAGCCGGGCCATCTCAACTACGCATCGTCGGGAAACGGCAGCCTGGCGCACCTGTCCGCCGAGGTGTTCCGGACGATGGCCCGGATCGACATGGTCCATGTGCCTTACAAGGGTGCAGGTCCTTCGCTCGCGGACCTCCTTGCGGGCCAGGTGCATCTGATCTTCGCCAGTTCACCTTCGGTGATGCCCCATGTGCAGAACGGCCGGCTCAGGGCGCTTGGCGTCACTACGGCAAGGCGGGTCCGGGCCACGCCCGATGTGCCGACGATTTCGGAAGCCGGGGTGCCCGGGTTCGAACTTACCGGCTGGTACGGACTGCTCGCCCCGGCTGGTACCCCGGTGCCGATCGTCAACCGGCTGAACGAAGTCCTGGCAAGGACGCTGGGCCTACCCGACGTGCAGGAAAAGCTGGTCGGACAGGGACTAGAGGTGGTGACGACTACACCGCGCGAGTTCGGCGACTACCTGAAGGCGGAGATTGCGAAGTACGCACGCGTGGTGCGCGAGGCGGGAGTGACCGTAGACTAGGCGCGTCCCCATGCCGATGTGGCAGGGACGCTGTCGATTTCTGTGTGGCGCCCCCGGAAGGGAGACGAAATGGTTGCAGCCTACGATCCGGCTGGTTTTGCCGGATTGACCTACCACGATGCGGCCCCGGCCTTCCGTTCCGGGGTCGACGATCCGCTGCGTTATCTCGATCGCTGCCTCGCGACCATCGCCCGTCGCGAACCCGCCGTGAAAGCGTGGGTGGTGATCAACGAGCCTGGCGCGCGCGCCGCCGCCGAGGCTTCGGCCCGTCGCTGGCGCGACGGCGTGCCGCTGTCGGCCATCGACGGCATGCCGATCGGGATCAAGGACCTGATCGAGACCAAGGACATGCCCACGCAGATGGGCTGTGCTGCGTTCGAAGGCAACTTCCCGAAGCGGGATAGCGCGCTGGTGCGCGCGTTGCGCGACGCGGGGGCGGTGATCCTCGGCAAGGTGGTCACCACCGAGTTCGGCGGTGCGCAGCCCGGCCCGACGACCAACCCGTTCGATCCCGCCTGTACGCCCGGCGGTTCGTCCAGCGGTTCCGCGGCTGCTGTCGGAGCGAACATGGTGCCGGTGGCGATCGGCACCCAGGTCGGAGGATCGGTGATCCGTCCGGCCAGTTTCTGCGGCAACTGGGCATTGAAGCCGACGCTGGGTGCATTGAACCGCGGCGAGCGCCTCGGCTACAGCCAGAGCACGATCGGCGTGCATGCGAATTCGCCGATCGATCTCTGGGCCGTGGCCTCGGCGATCGTCGAGCGGGCCGGCGGCGACCCGGGCTGCCCCGGGCTGTTCGGTCCGCCGGAGGTGCCTTCGGACGTCAGGCCCCAGCAGCTCGTCGTGATGGAGACCGCCGGCTGGGCCGACCTTGACCCGGTGACCCGCGGTGCGTTCGAAAGCGTGCTCGATACCCTCGGTTCGCTCGGTGTCGGCATCGTGCGCCGCGCCGATGCGGCAATGCTGGAGGCGTTCGAGCGTTCGATCGCGGACGCGCGTACGGTCAATGCCGAGATCTGCGCGTTCGAATTGCGCTGGAGCCTCGAGAACCTGGTCGAGCAGTACCCGGGCAAGCTGAGCAGCCATGCACTGAAGAAGCTGGAGCAGGGACGGCGGATGAACCTGGACGACTTCCGTCGGCGGCTGCAGGAGCGCGATACCGCTCGCGCGCGGCTGGCGGCGATCGCGCCGCTGGGCGATGCGCTGATCAGCCTGTCCTCGCCCGGTCCGGCGCCGTCGAACGACCCCACCGGCGCGCGCCCGACCGGCAAGGCGACGTTCAACTATCCGTCGTCGCTGCTCGGCGCACCCGCGGTCACGGCCCCGCTGATGGCCGTGGGCGGCATGCCGGTGGGCCTGCAGCTGATGGGCCAGCCGCATGAAGATGCGCGGGTGCTCGGCATCGCGCGCTGGATCGCATCGGCGGTCGCGCCGGTGCGAGCAGGCTGAGGCGGGGCAGCGATGAACGATCCCAGGCTTCCGGGCGCGGTCGAAGGGGCCGTGGCCATCGACCCGGTCACGGTCGAACTGGTGCGCGGCGCGATGCGCTCGATCCAGGGCGAGATGGAGGCGCTGATCGAGCGCACCGCCATGTCCGCCTTCATCCGCGAGAAGAAGGACTTCTACGCTGGCCTGTTCGATGCCCGTGGCCGCTTCATCGCTGGAAAGTCGCGCCCCGGTTCGTCCGACCTGATCGGCCCGATCCTCGAGCAGTATCCGGCCGACACGGTGAAGGCCGGCGACCTCTACTGGTACAACGACTGCTACGCGGCGCGCGGCGCGGTGTCGCATTCGCCCGACCAGGTGCTGGCCGCCCCTGTGTTCCATGAAGGCAGGCTTGTCGCCTGGGCGCAGGCCTGGGCGCACTTCAGCGACATCGGCGGCATGCATGCCGGTTCGATCTCGCCGGCCTGCACCGAGATCTTCCAGGAAGGCATCATCGTGCCGCCGGTGCGGCTCGCCGCCGAAGGCCGGATGAATGACGAGCTGCTGCGGCTGTTCCTGCGCAATTCGCGCTTCCCGGAAGCGGTCGGCGGCGACATGCGCGCGCTGGTCGCCGCGGTCCGGCTCGGCGAGAAGCGCCTTGCCCAGCTCGTCGCGCGGTTCGGTGCCCCCCGCGTCGAGGCGGTGTTCGACGAGCTGATCGTGCGCGTGCGCGACGTGCTGCGGCAACGCTTCCGGGCGCTGGTGCCCGACGGCACGTATCGGTTCACCGATACCGTCGATTCCGACGGTCATGGCAGCGGGCCGATCCGACTGCGCTGGAAGCTCGACGTCACGCCCGACCGGATCACGCTTGATGCGACCGGCTCGGATGACCAGGTGCGCGGGCCGGTCAACTACATGATGAGCCTGACCGAACCGGGCATGACCTTCGGCTCGTTCCTGCTCGGCGACAGCAAGGAGTACACGCTCAACGCCGGTGGCGAGGCCTTGTTCGATGAACTGAAGGTGCGGCCCGGTTCCATCCTGCAGCCGACGTTCCCGGCGCCGCTGGGCCAGCGCAGCATCACCAAGATGCGCAACCTCGGTGCCT
>CAIQON010000293.1 GCA_903873475.1 uncultured bacterium | reverse complement strand
GCTCGGAGGTGGCCTCGTCGCGGCTGTCGGCCAGGAAGCGATAGGCCTGCAACAGGCCCGCCGGGCCGACGAACTTGTCCGGATTCCACCAGAACGACGGGCAGGAGGTCGAGCAGCAGGCGCACAGGATGCACTCGTACAGGCCGTCCAGCTCCTCGCGCTCTTCCGGCGACTGCAGACGCTCGGTCTCGGGCGGCTGGTTCTCGTTGATCAGGTACGGCTTCACCGAGTGGTACTGCTTGAAGAACTGCGACATGTCGACGATCAGGTCGCGGATCACCGGCAGGCCGGGCAGCGGCTTGAGCACCACCGGCTCTTTCAGCGAATCGAGCGGCGTGATGCAGGCCAGCCCGTTCTTGCCGTTGATGTTCATCGCGTCGGAGCCACAGACGCCTTCGCGGCATGAGCGGCGCAGCGACAGCGAGTCGTCGTGCTGCTTGATGCGCACGATCGCGTCGAGCAGCATCCGGTCGCTCGGCTCGAGCGGGATGTCGTAGCTCTGCATGTACGGCTTTTCGTCGACTTCGGGGTTGTAGCGGAAGACTGAAAATTTCATCGTGCGGTGCCTTGTCGTTGCATGCCCTGGAAGGATTCGGACGGCGCCCTGTGCCGGATCAGTAGACCCGTGCCTTCGGCTCGAACGAGTCGACCGTCAGGGGCTTGTCGTGCACCGGCTTGTACTCGAGCCGGTCGCCTTCCTTGAACCACAGGGTGTGCTTGATCCAGTTCGCGTCGTCGCGGACCGGGAAATCGCTGCGGTCGTGCGCGCCGCGCGACTCGGTGCGCGCCTCGGCAGACACCAGCGAGGACAACGCGACCTCGACCAGGTTGTCCAGTTCGAGTGCCTCGACCCGCGCCGTGTTGAACACCTTGCTCTTGTCCTTGATCTCGGTGACCAGCGAACGCTTCGCGACTTCGCGCATCTTCTCGACGCCCGACTTGAGGCTGTCGGGGAAGCGGAACACGCCGCAGTCGAGCTGCATCGTGAGCTGCAGGTCACGCAGCACCGCCGACACCTTCTCGCCGTCCTTCTGGCCTTCGAGACGCGCCAGGCGGGCCTCGGTCTGCTCGCCGGCATCCTTCGGCAGGTCCTGCTGGCTGCGCGAGGAACGGGCGTAGTCGGACATGTGCTGGCCGGCAGACTTGCCGAACACCACGAGGTCGAGCAGCGAGTTGGTACCCAGGCGGTTCGCACCGTGCACCGACACGCAGGCGGCCTCGCCCGCGGCGTAGAGGCCGGGCACAGGCACTTCCGGGTTGCCATCACGCGGCACCACCACCTGCCCGTGGTAGTTCGTCGGGATGCCGCCCATCATGTAATGGCAGGTCGGCACGACCGGAATCGGGTCCTTGATCGGGTCGACGTTGGCGAACTTCAGCGCGATCTCGCGGATACCCGGCAGCTTGGAGTTGATCGTCTCGGCACCGAGGTGGTCGAGCTTGAGCAGCAGGTAGGTACCGTCGGGGCCGGCCCCGCGCCCTTCCTTGATCTCGGTGGCCATCGCGCGTGCGACGACGTCGCGGCTGGCGAGATCCTTCGCGTTCGGTGCGTAGCGTTCCATGAAGCGCTCGCCCGACTTGTTCAGCAGGTAGCCGCCCTCGCCACGCACGCCCTCGGTGATGAGCACGCCCGCGCCGGCGACGCCGGTCGGGTGGAACTGCCAGAATTCCATGTCTTCCAGCGGGATGTTCGCCCGGGCCGCCATGCCGATGCCGTCACCGGTGTTGATGAACGCGTTGGTGCTCGCCTGGTAGACCCGCCCGGCCCCGCCGGTGGCCAGCAGGGTGGCCTTGGCCTGGAGCATCATCACTTCGCCGGTTTCCATCTCGAGCGCAGTCACGCCGAG
The DNA here is from genome assembly GCA_903873475.1 of uncultured bacterium. GTDB lineage: Bacteria > Pseudomonadota > Gammaproteobacteria > Burkholderiales > CAIKXV01 > CAIKXV01. The sequence goes on along the minus strand of CAIQON010000293.1, from coordinate 1,877 downwards.
GCACTCGCCCGCCTCGTTCATGATCAGATCGAGCGCCATCCACTCGACGAAGAACAGGGTGTTGGCCCGCACGTTGCGCTGGTAGAGCGTGTGCAGCATCGAATGCCCGGTGCGGTCGGCCACGGCGCAGCTGCGCGCGGCCTGCTCCTTGCCGAAGTGGATCGACTGGCCGCCGAACGGACGCTGGTAGATCTTGCCGTTGGGCAGGCGCGAGAACGGCATCCCGAAGTGCTCGAGTTCATACACGCACTCGTTGGCCGTACGGCACATGAATTCGATCGCGTCCTGGTCGCCGAGGTAATCGGCGCCCTTCACGGTGTCGTACATGTGGAAGATCCAGTGGTCTTCCATCGAGTTGCCCAGCGCCGCGGCGATACCGCCCTGCGCCGCCACGGTGTGCGACCGGGTGGGGAACACCTTGGTCAGCACTGCCGTCTTCAGGCCAGACTCGGACAGTTGCAACGCGGCACGGAGCCCGGCTCCGCCTGCGCCCACCACCACCGCGTCGAAAGTACGTTTTGCAAGTGCCATCAGTCTTTACCCCAGGAGGATCAGGATGGACCAACCCATGTAGACCACCAGCGACAGGATCACGCCGATCTGGAGCGTGAGCCGTACCGAAGCGGGCCCGATGTAGTCCATCAACACGTCACGAATGCCGACCCAGGCGTGGTACAGCAGCGAGGCGATGAACAGCAGGGTCGCCAGCTGCATGATCCTTCCCGAGAACAGCGCCTTCCAATCGCCGTATCCGTCAGGGGCGCCGAACAGCAGGATCGCCCCGAGAAACACCGTGTAGACGGCCATGATGACCGCGGTCACACGTTGCCCGAGCCAATCCCTCAGCCCGTAATGCGCGCCAGTAACAACCCTGCTCACCATAGCTGCACTCCCAGTACCAGGGTCAGCACGAGACTCACCGCGAAAACGACGTAGCTCGTGCCACGCGCCTGCTGCACCTCTTCGCCCATGTGCATGTCGAGCGTGAGGTAACGGATGCCGGCGCAGAAATGATGCAGGAATGCCCACAGCAGCCCAAGCAGGATCAGCTTGACGAACCAATGGCCGGCAATGGCTGCGAACTGCGCGTAGCCCTGTTCGGAGGCGAGGCTCATCTGGAAGAAGTAGAGCCCCAGCGGGATGCCGACGAGGTACAGGCCGATGCCGCTGGCCCGGTGGAGGATGGACACCAATGCGGGGATCGGCATCTTTATCTCGGTCAGGTCGAGATACTTCGGGCGGCTTTTCTTGATCAACGGATGATCTTCCTCTAGGGCAAAGTGTGCGCGGCGGGCACGCATGGCGGCCGAACGGCCCGCAGTCTGCGCCTCGCCGGATCCGTGCCAGGTGACATGACACGCCGGGTTGGGCGACAACGCCGCACGCCGCTGCGGCACCGTCCGACTGCGCTGCACGACAGCACCGTGAAGCCGCTGCACTGCACATCGGCGCGGGGCTGCTGCAATCCCGCGTTGTGCGAGCGGCCGGCGGAGCATGCGTGGGCTGGCTGCAAAGCCCCCGGATTATCGCAGCAGGCGTCCTGTTTAACAAGCGAGGCGACCACCACCTGCGGCCTACGGTATCATCCACAGGCTCGTGCGCCGGGCACCGGTCGGGCGGTCCGCACGCTGGTGGTGCACGGGCGAAGATCCGGCTCGCCGGCGCCCTTTGAACGGCGCCGGTTGGCAGCAACTTCAAGGTTCAATCAACACGAGGCAACGCCCACCGCCCGTCCGGGTACGTCCGGGCCGCTGCCCGGCACCGGGCCCGCCCCTCCGGGGCTGCGGGCCCGCCTGCACGCAGCGTGCCGCGTACCGTGCAACCACGCATATCCGCGCATTCCAAGTCCAAGGGAGCTTCACGATGAAATCGCCCGT
>CAIQON010000292.1 GCA_903873475.1 uncultured bacterium | reverse complement strand
TGCGCGAGCTGCTCGCCGATGGCGCGCTTCTGCGACTCGATCACCGCCAGCGCTTCCTGCGCGGACAGTACGTCGAAGAACGCCTGTGCGGCGCGCAGCGTGAGGTCCTGGCTCGCCAGCAGCAACTGCAGGTCGGCCTGTTCGAGCTGGATGGCGGCCTGCGCGTACTGGACGCGACTGGCCGGCCGGAATATCGGCTGGATCACCTGGATGTTCAGTGCCGTGGTGTCGAACCGGCGCCCGCCCGGCTGGAAGAACGGATTGCCGGTGTTGATCAGCGTCGCATGGGTCTCGTTCCGGTTTGCGCTGCCCGACAGCGAGATGGAGGGCAGCAGCCCGGCACGGGCCTGCGGCAATCGTTCGCGCGTGGCCGTCCAGCTGGCCAGGGCCGCGGCGAACTGCGGATCGTTCTCGCGGGCGAGCCGCTGGATCTCGACCAGGTCGGTGGCTGCGGCAGCCAGGGGCAGCGCGAGCGCCACGAGCGCCAGGGCAGCGAGCCCCGGAAGGCGCCGGGACAAGGCAGCCCTCTGGGCCGATCGGGGGCGTTGCAGGCGGTACATGAGCATCTGACAGGAACCTTGGCAGGCAGCGCTGCCGGGCGCCGGAGCACTAACGGTCTGATTATGCAACGCCTGCGGGCAGGCTGGGTGCCCGGATGCGGCACGGGTAGACTGTATCGCGCCGGCCTGTCCGGCCCTTGCCGCGACCTACCGCCAGAGCCCAGACCATGTCCGTTGCACCCCGTACAGATGCCTCAGCCCCCTCAAGCGCCGCTGCTGGCCATGCCAGCGGCGCGTCGGCACCCGCCGGCCCGACCGCCGTGCTGGCTGCGTTCACCGCCGGCCTGCGCCACGACGACCTGCCGATGCCTGTGCGCGAACGGGTGAAGGATATCCTGCTCGACTCGCTCGCCAGTGCGATCGCCGGGCGCGCCGGGGACGAGACCGCCCAGATCGGCGCGCTGGCCGGCGCGCTCGGCCGCTCCGACGAGGCCACGCTGCTGACCGGTGGCGGCAGTTCGCTGGCCGGTGCCGCGCTGACCAACGCCTACCTCGTCACCGCGGTCACGGTGTGCGACGTGCACCGCCCGACGCTGTTCCATACGACGCCGCAGGTCGTGCCGCCCGCGCTGGCGATCGCGGAACGCGAAGGTTGCAGCGGCCAGGCCCTGCTCACCGCGATCGCCGCCGGGCTCGAAGTGTCGGTGCGCGTCGCGCGTGCGATGGACTACCCCGAGTTCCGGCGGCGCGGCTGGCACTCCCCGGGCGTGGTCGGGCCGTTCGGGGGCGCGGCCGCGGCCGGCAGCCTGCTCGGGCTCGATGCCGGCCGCCAGTGCCATGCGTTCGCACTGGCCGGCAGCCAGTCGGCAGGTACCTTCGCGCACTGGGGCACGCCGACCATCAAGTTCCACCAGGCGCGCGGCAGCCTGTCCGGGCTTATGGCGGCACTGCTGGCGGCCGAAGGGTTTCGCGCCAGCGCCGAGATCCTCGCGCACCCGGATGGCGGCCTGTTCAATGCCTACGCGAACGGCGGCCTGCCCGGCGAGATCACCGACGGCCTGGGCGAGACCTGGAAGCTGGAGGAACTGGCACTGCGCCGCTGGCCGGCGGGCAGTTCGCTGCAGGCGATGATCACCGCGCTGTTCGCGCTGGTCGAAGGGCAGGGCGTGCAGGCCGCAGGCGTGGCGCACGTGCGCATCGGCCTTTCGAAGGCGGTCTACGACATGCACGGCACCTTGCCCTGGAGCGACAAGTTCAAGGCACTGCTGTCGGCGCCCTACATCGCGTCGATCATCCTGCACGACCGCTGCTGCTGGCTCGACCAGTTCCTCCCGGCGCGCTACGCCGACCCGGCGGTCGACGCGTTCACGCGTGGCCGGGTACGGGTCGAGGCCGATGCGTCCCTCGCCGGCAACGCGGCGTCGGTCGAGATCACGATGGCCGACGGGCGGGTCCTGCGCGAGGCGCGCAGCGAGGCGCTGGGCGACCCGGGCAATCCGCTCGACCGCGCACAGATCGTCGGCAAGCTGCAGGAGGCGGCAGCGGGCTGGTTCGATCCGGCCACGACCGCCTGCGTGGCCGCGCTGGTCGACCGGCTGGAGGACCTCGGCGACGTGCGCGAACTGATGGCGATCTTCCGCGCGGGGCGAGATTCCGATTCCGAAACCGCTTCTCGACCTCTCTAAATAGAGGCGTCGGGAAGCCGGGCGTCGCTCGAATCGGCCGAGTGGGTGATAATTCGCGTCCCAGTCGACTCCGGACGAGCACACTCATGCCCGATCACGCGCACACGCCCCACGCCCCGTTCCAGCGCAAGGAAGACCGCCGGCTGGTGACCGGCCATGGCCTCTACACGTCAGATCGCACGTTCGCCGGCGAGCTGCATGCCGTGTTCCTGCGCAGCGATCGCGCGCATGCCGAGATCGTTTCCCTGAACACCGAGGCAGCGAAGTCGATGCCCGGCGTGCACGGTGTGTTCACCGCCGCCGACAGCACGGCCGCCGGCATGGTGAAGGTGATGTGCATGCTTGCGCTCAAGGGCACCGACGGCGAGCCGCCGCGGGTGCCGGCGCGCAGCGCATTCGCCGATGGCCGGGTGCGTTTCGTCGGCGAGACGGTGGCGATGGTGGTGGCCGATTCGGTCGCCGCCGGCATGGACGCGCTCGAGGCAATCGAGGTCGAGTACCGTGACCTGCCGCATGTCGTCGACGCCGGCCGGGCGCTCGATGGCGGTGCTCCGGTGATCCATGACACCGCGCCGGGCAACCTGTGCTGGGTCGGCGAGGCGGGCGACCGCGCGGCGGTCGATGCGGCGATGGCGGCCGCCACCACCGTGGTCGAGTTGTCGGTCGAGAGCACGCGCGTGATCCCCAGCCCGATGGAGCCGCGCTGCTGCGCGGCGACCTACGACGCGGCGAACGACCACTATCACCTGTATTCGGTCACCCAGGGCGTGAATGCGATGCGCCTGCAGGTCTCGTTCGCCGCCGGCATCCCCGAGAGCAAGCTGACCATCCATGCGCAGGATGTCGGCGGCAGCTTCGGCAACCGCAGCCCGCACTATCCCGAACACTGTGCGGTGATGCTGGCCGCGAAGACGCTCGGCCGCCCGGTGCGCTGGGCCGGCACGCGTTCCGAATGCCTGGCCAGCGACTACCACGGCCGCAGCAACCAGATCGCCGGCAAGCTGGCAGTCGACAAGGATGGCCACTTCACCGCGATCCAGCTCGACTGGGTCGCCGACATGGGTGCCTTCATCACCCCGGCCGGCATCGCCAGCCATACGCGCAACCCGGTGGTGCTGCTGTCGGGCGTCTACCGCATCCCGGCGATGCATGGCCGCTGGCGCGCGGTGTTCACCAACACCTCGCCGATCGCCCCCTACCGTGGCGCGGGCCGGCCCGACGTCAATTACATGATCGAGCGCCTGGTCGACGAGGCTGCGGCGAAGCTGGGCGTCGATCCGGCCGACCTGCGCCGCCGCAACGCCATCGGCCTCGACCAGTTCCCCTACAAGACGCCGACCGGTACGACGTATGAAGCGACCGACGTGCCGGGCTCGCTCGAGAAGGCGGTGCTGCTCGCCGACTGGAAGGGCTTCCCCGCCCGCCGCGCAGCGGCGAAGGCGCGCGGCATGATGCGCGGCATCGGCATGGCCACCTTCATCGAGAACACCGGTGCCGGCGTGTTCCCGAAAGACCAGATCGACATCGAGGTCGATGCCAACGGCGTGGTGCATGCCTACACCGTCGCCCATGCGCAGGGGCAGGGGCATGAAACCACGTTCACCCAGGTGATCGCCGATGCGATGGGCATCGATACTGCGAACGTGCTGCTGCATGAGGGCGCGCCCGACCATGCGCTGATCGGCAACCATACCGGCGGTTCGCGCTCGCTGGTCGGGGCCGGCAGCGTGTGCAAGCTCGCCGGGCTGAAGCTGGTCGAGGTCGCGAAATCGGCGGCCGCCGCGATGTTCGATACCGAGCCGTCGCAGGTCGACTACGCAGCCGGCACCCTGACCGACCGCGTCAGTGGCAAGTCGACCACGCTGGTCGAACTGGCGCGGCGTCCGGAAGGCCTGAAGACCCAGGCCGAGGCGACCATCGGCTCCACCTTCCCGACCGGCTGCCATATCGCCGAAGTCGAGATCGACCCGCTCACCGGCACCACCGAGATCGTGTCCTATGTCGCGGTGGACGACTGCGGCCATGCAGTAGACCACACCATCGTCGAAGGGCAGGTGCATGGCGGCGTGCTGCAGGGCGTGGGCCAGGTGTTCTGCGAGAAGGCCATCTACGACGAACAGACCGGCCAGCTGATGACCGGCAGTTTCATGGACTACACGATGCCGCGCGTCGGCATGCTCAAGCACATCGTGATCGACGAGAACTGCATCCCGAGCAAGATCAACTCCCTCGGGGCCAAGGGCGTCGGCGAGTCGGGTTGCACCGGTTCGATTTCCGCGATGTCCAACGCGATGGCCGACGCACTGCGTCCGCTCGGCGTGCCCCCGATGGACATGCCGTTCACGTCCAGCCGCGTCTGGCATGCGATCACTGCTGCCGGCGGGCTGAAATGATCGCCCGCATACCGACCGTCGCACAGAAGGAGCACTGAATGTACGAATTCGAATACGTGCGGCCGAAGTCGGTCGCGGAAGCAGCCGGGTTTCTTGCGGCCAACGGCGATGCGCGCCTGATGTCAGGTGGCATGACCCTGCTGCCGACCATGAAGCAGCGGCTGGCACAGGCTTCGCACCTGGTGCATGTCGGCCCGCTCGACGAGCTGAAGTCGATCACCCGCGAAGGCGACACGCTGGTCGTCGGTTCGGCTGCCACGCATGACCAGGTGCAGGAATCCGAAGTCGTGCGTGCGGCCATCCCCGCGCTGGCGAAGCTCGCGCGCGGCATCGGCGATCCGCAGGTGCGCTACATGGGCACGATCGGCGGCTCGATCGCCAACAACGACCCGGCCGCCGACTATCCGGCGGGCGTGCTGGGCCTGGGCGCGACGGTGGTTACCCACCTGCGGCAGATCGCCGCTGACGATTACTTCCAGGGCCTGTTCACCACCGCGCTGGCTGAAGGCGAGATCGTCACCGCGGTGCGCTTCCCGGTGCCGCGCCGTGCCGGCTACGTGAAGTTCGCGCATCCGGCCACCGGCTATGCGATGGCCGGCGTGTTCGTGGTCGAGACCGGCAGCGGCGTACGGGTGGCCGTGACCGGCGCCGGCAATGGCGTGTTCCGCTGGGCCGAGGCCGAGGCGGCACTGGCGAAGTCGATGTCGCCGAATGCCCTCGACGGGCTCGCGCTCGATGCGTCGCATTTCTCCGAAGACATCCATGCCACCCGCGAGTACCGGGCACAGCTGTGCCGGGTGATGGCGGTGCGCGCGGTCAACGAACTGCTGGGCTGAACGACATGAGCCGAATCGAACTCACCCTGAATGGCAAGGCGGTCTCCGCCGACGTAGAAGACCGCACGCTGCTGGTGAACTTCCTGCGCGATGCGCAGCAGCTCACCGGCACCCATGTCGGCTGCGACACGAGCCAGTGCGGTGCCTGCACCGTGCTGGTCGACGGTCGGGCGCTCAAGTCCTGCACGCTGCTGGCGGTACAGGTCAGCGGCGCGAAGATCACCACGATCGAAGGCATGGCCGGCGGCGAGGCACTGCATCCGGTGCAGCAGGCCTTCTCTGAATGCCACGGCCTGCAGTGCGGCTACTGCACGCCGGGCATGGTGATGGCCGTCACCGATCTCCTGCGCCGGCATCCGCAGCCGACCGACGAGCAGATCCTGCACGGGCTCGAGGGCAACATCTGCCGCTGCACGGGCTACATCAACATCGTGAAGTCGGTGAAGCGGGCGTCGGAGTTGATGGCGGGGCGCTAGCTGTCACAGCTCGGGCCAGGACGCTCGGCTCCTGTCCGAGCGCGAGGGCTCGAGTGAACGCTCCGGAGAACTGGAGGCATGGCGGTCACTCAGTAATAGTCGTCTTCCCGCTGGTGGCGGATTGCCGAGATGGCCACCTCGTGCCCGCTGAGGATTTCGACCGGGAGCGCCTCGAGTCGCTGCAGATCCTCAAGCGCCTCGCGCGTGAGGCGAACCGAGAAGCTCACCGACTCGTTTTTCCAATTCCGCCGCCTTGACCCTTCCAGACATCAGCGCCCGCGCTGCGGTCATCCGGACCGCGAATTCAGGGTTGTAACTGCGCGAGGCAGGAAAGCTGCTGGCGGATGATGATCGCCGCGATCGTTCACCGCGTGGGGGCGGGCAGGGGCGTCTGAAAGTACTATTCGCTGCCTGAATGTTCTGGTACACCGGGAGTCGACTGCATTCAACGCGGGTCTACATCAGCGTGATGTGATGCGGTTCGAAGAAAACTGGCATGCCAATCAATTTCTGCAAGCCGGTGCATGAGCAGCTATGGGATACGGATTCCAGGTGCAAAGTCACTTATCCAACATAACCTCAAGCTTGAACCCGGCCCTTCGCGCTTCGCACCCCATTTGCCGCGACAGGGGCGTCTATGCGTGCGCGTGGCGGCACGCCGCCTTCCTGCTGAGCGCTGCGGCGATCATTCTCGGACCGCCGTCCGCCGGTGCTCAGCCCGCGCCCGGCACGGCGCCCAGCCAGGTCACGCCGCCGACCCTGCGCCCGCCGGCCGAGCCCGCCGCCTCGGTTGGCGTCGTCCCGCCTGAGTCGACGCCTACGGCGGCGCCGGCAGGCGCGGAGTCGCTGTTCGTCACGCCTGCAGCCTTCGTGGTCGTTGGGGAGTTCCCGGAACTGGAAGCAGCGCGACGTGAACTGTTCGACCCGGTCGCCGGCACCCGCATCCCGGTCGCGCGCGTTTTCGAGCTGGCGGGCCGGCTCGAGCAGGCCTACGCACAGGCCGGCTACGTGCTCGTGCGGATCGTCGTCCCGCCGCAGACGGTCGAGGACGGTGGCACGGTAAAGCTCACGCTGGTCGATGGCTTCGTGGAGTCGGTCGACGTGTCGGCGGTGCCCGCAGCGGTCCGCGAGCGGGTCCGGGCGGTCACCGACACGCTGATCGGCCGCCGGCGGGTCAACCTCGCCGACATCGAGCGCAAGTTGCTGATCGCGGGCGACACGCCTGGCATGTACTTGCGCAGCACCCTTGTTGCGGGCCGGCAGGACGGAGGCACCGTGCTAGTCCTGGATGGCGGCTTCAGGCCGGTCACCGGCACGGTCGTGCTGGACAACCGGCTCTCGGCCGCGCTCGGTCGCTGGCAATACGGTGGGACATTGGCGCTAAACAGCCTCTCCGGGCATGGCGAACAGCTCTACGGCAGCTTTCGGACTGGCTCGCCGATCGGCGAGAGCTTCACGCCGCTGCCGCGCCTGCGCGTGGCCGGCGTAGGACTCGCCGTGCCGGTCGGCACCGACGGCGCGGCCATGACTGCTGAGTTCACCGATGCGCAGACGCACGGCGTACCCGCGACCGGCGCAGCCGACCTTACGGGGACACTGCGCCGCGTCGCGCTGCGCAGTACCTATCCGCTGATCCGGACGCAAACCGAGACGCTGCAGCTCACCGGCCTGCTCGAGCACCTTCAGCAGGCCAGCCGGTCGGTGCTGCTGGATACCGACATCAGCCGCGACCGATACATGGCAGTGCGCGCCCGACTCGACTGGAGCCGGCTCACGCCGTGGGGGGCGCCGGTGTCGATGGGCTTGCAGTTATCGGGCGGCGTCGCCGGCCGGGATGAGACGCAGGCCGAGGCGTCTGGCTTGCCGCTCTCGCGACAGGGCGCCGAGCCGAACTTCCGCCGTGCCGACGCCAGCGTGTTCTTCAGCCAGCCGCTGGCGGTCGAGGGCGTCCGGCTCAACCTCGCTGCCACCGCGCAGACCACCTTCAAGCACCCGGTGTTCGTGTCGGAGCAATACCTTCTCGACGGCTACGGCATCGTGACCGGCGTGCCCTCCGGCTCGCTGAGCGCCGACCGCGGGATCGCTGGCCGCGCCGAGCTCCTGCGCTCGTTCCGGCTTGCCAGCGTGCTGCGCGCGCCGCTGTTGTCGCCTTATGCCTTCTTCGCCCACGGAACCGGCTATCTCGAGCGCCCGACCGCTGCTGAGCAGCCCCGGATCAACGGGCGCTCGGGCGGCATCGGCGCACGCATGGAGTTGTTCGCGGGAGTCGGGCGCGGATACGACACGCTGGCGATCGAGCTGGGCCGATACGTCACCGACCTGCCCTCGGTGCCGTCCGCCACACGGCTGACGGTGGCGATCTACCTGTCGTTCTGAAGGGCCTCGATCCTGCGGCGCGCGCCGCGTGCACCTGGCGCGGCGCGGCAGGGATGGTCAGTCCCTTCTGCCGCCAGCGCAGCCGATCCCCGCTTGGACGGACGCCAATCCGTTGGTTGCAGCGGCTCCGCGGGCGTTCGCCGCCCCGACCCCGCCACGCCGTACCTGGGGGCCGGTCTCCGCGCCCTGCCGGGGCGGCGCGTAGTCGACGGCCAGCGTGCCGGGGACGTAGCTCACCGCGTAGTTGGGGGAGGCCGCCAGCGCGCCCTGCGTGATCGCGTATGCGCCGACGTTCGATACGGCGTTCGCGCTGGTCGCCAGCGCACCGGCGAGCGCGTCACCGTTGACCAAG
>CAIQON010000291.1 GCA_903873475.1 uncultured bacterium | reverse complement strand
GTTCGAGAAGAGCGTGCAGCGCACGCTCCTCGACCGTATCCAGCGTACCGGAATGCAGGACAAGTTCGGCCAGGTGCTGGTGCCGGTCGAGGAAGTCGTCGAAATGAAGGCCGGCCAGAAGTCGATCAGCGAGCGCAAGTTCTTCCCGGGCTACGTGCTGGTCGAGATGGAGATGACCGACGACACCTGGCACCTGATCAAGAGCACCCCGAAAGTCACCGGTTTCATCGGCGGCACGGCCACCAAGCCCACGCCGATCAGCCAGCGTGAAGTCGACAACATCCTGCATCAGATCCAGGAAGGCGTCGAAAAGCCGAAGCCCAAGGTGCTGTTCGAAAGCGGCGAGATGGTCCGGGTAAAGGAAGGGCCGTTCACCGACTTCAACGGCACCGTGGAAGCGGTGAACTACGAGAAGAACAAATTGCGGGTCGCGGTATCCATTTTCGGCCGCTCGACCCCGGTGGAACTCGACTTTTCGCAGGTCGAAAAAGCCTGACAGACCTGGCCCGCAAGGGCGGCAGTTGCAGCAGCGCCGGCAACGGCGGCATCCAATCTGGCGGTGCGTGCGATCGGAAGAACGCACGGGCAGCCATCCCGGGGAGAGCGCATCGCGCTCGTTCAGACCCGTCATCGAAGGAGTGTGAGTCGTGGCAAAGAAAGTCGTCGGTTACATCAAGCTGCAGGTTCCTGCAGGCAAGGCCAATCCCAGCCCGCCGATCGGCCCGGCGCTCGGCCAGCGCGGCCTGAACATCATGGAATTCTGCAAGGCGTTCAATGCCGCCACGCAGAAGATGGAGCCCGGCCTGCCCACGCCGGTGGTGATCACCGCGTACGCGGACAAGACCTTCACCTTCATCATGAAGACGCCGCCGGTGTCGGTGCTGATCATGAAGGCGCTCGGCCTCACCAAGGGCAGCAAGACGCCGCATACCGACAAGGTAGGCAAACTGTCGCGCGCACAGTGCGAGCAGATCGCCAAGGTCAAGCAGCCCGACCTGACTGCCGCCGACCTGGAAGCGGCCATGCGTACCGTTGCGGGCAGCGCTCGCAGCATGGGCGTCGAAGTGGAGGGACTCTGACATGGCACATGTATCCAAACGCTACACCGCGGTTCGCAAGAGCGTCGATCGCGAAAAGCTGTATCCGCTGTCCGATGCCCTGAAGCTGGTCAAGGACAACGCCACGGCCAAGTTCAATGAATCCATCGACGTCGCGATCAACCTCGGCGTCGATGCCAAGAAGTCCGACCAGATCGTGCGTGGCTCGCTGGTGCTGCCGCAGGGCACCGGCAAGACCAAGCGCGTCGCCGTGTTCGCGCAGGGCGACAAGGCCAAGGAGGCGCTTGCCGCCGGTGCGGATGTCGTCGGCTTCGACGACCTTGCCGAGCAGGTGAAGGCAGGCAACATCAATTTCGATATCGCCATCGCCACGCCCGACTCCATGCGCGTGGTCGGCCAGCTGGGCCAGATCCTCGGTCCGCGCGGCCTGATGCCGAACCCGCGTGTCGGCACGGTTACCGCCGACGTCGCCACGGCGGTGAAGAACGCCAAGGCCGGCCAGGTGCAGTACCGCACCGACAAGGGCGGCATCGTGCAATGCACGATCGGTCGTGCGTCATTCACGGTCGAGGCACTGCAGGAGAACCTCGGCGCACTGATCGATGCACTCACCCGGGCCAAGCCGGCCGGCGCGAAGGGCATCTATGTGCGTCGTGTCAGCCTGTCGTCGACGATGGGCGCTGGCGTCCGGGTCGACCAGGGCAGCCTGGTGGCTTCGCGCGAAGGGTAGGCACCGATTGGCCGGAAGTACGCAGCTGGCAGCTGCACCGGATAAAGGAACTTTGGGCCCGGCGGAGAGGCGGCAGCATGTCGCCCCTCCGCCGGGGTTGTCAAAGACCGTAGGCGTTTCTCCGGAAACTTAATGCCGGGCGAGGGTGAGGCTTCATGCACACCCGGGCTCGGCGCCCTACGCAGATGGCGTACCCCAGAAACAGGAGCGGTTGCAGTGTCGATTTCCTGGATCAAGGTCGCCGTGTTGTGCTTTCCACCCAGGCTGGAGCGACGGTAGTCGGGTCGGTTTTCCCGGCGGCAT
>CAIQON010000290.1 GCA_903873475.1 uncultured bacterium | reverse complement strand
CTGCACTGGTCATTCGGTCATGCGCGCAGCCTGCTGGCCGGGGCCGTGGCGCTGGTCATCATCGTCGCGGCGAGCGTTCCCTTCTTTCCGCGTTCCTTCCTGCCGCCGTTCAACGAAGGCACGCTGACGGTCAATGTCCTGCTCAATCCCGGCACTTCGCTGGCCGAATCCAGCAGCATCGCCACCCTGGCCGAGCAACTGGTGATGCAAGTTCCCGAGGTGACGCAGGTCGGACGCCGTACCGGCCGCGCCGAACTCGATGAGCATGCCGAGGGCGTGCACCGCTCGGAGCTTGATGTGGACCTGGGACCCAGCGCCCGATCCCGCGCCGAGGTGCTGGGCGACCTGCGCGACCGGCTAGCCGTGCTGCCGGGCGGTGTCTCCATCGGTCAGCCGATCAGCCACCGGCTGGAGCACATGCTCTCCGGAGTGCAGGCGCAGATCGCGCTGAAGGTCTTCGGCGATGATCTCGACACGCTGCGCACACTCGCCGAAACCATTCGCGGCCGGCTTGCCGCCAATGTGCCAGGCCTCGTGGACCTGCAACTCGAACGCCAGGTGCGCGTGCCGCAGCTGCGCATCGCCATAGATCACGAGCGCGCGTCGCTCTACGGCGTCTCGACCGCGGCACTCCTGGAAAAGATGCAGGCGCTCACCGGCGGCGTGGTGGTCAGCCAGATCATGGAAGGCTCGCGCCGCTATGATCTTGTCATGCGCCTGGCCGATGCCGACCGCACGACCGACCGGCTGGCCGATGCGCTGATCGAGACTCCCGGCGGCCGGGTGCCGCTGCGCCTCCTCGCGCGCGTCGAGGATGCGGATGGCCCGAACCAGGTGCTGCGCGAGGGTGCACGCCGGCGCATCGTGGTGCAGGCGAATACCGATGGCCGTGTGGACATGGCGCAGGCGGTGGCCGGCATCCGTGCTGAACTCGCGCGCATCGAATTGCCGCCCGGCTATTCCACCAGCCTCGAGGGCACCTTCCAGGCACAGGAGGAGGCGATGCAGACCATCGGCGTTCTGGCGCTCCTGTCGCTCGCCATGATCTTCACCGTGCTCTACTCGCGCTACCGGTCTGCCACGCTCGCCTTGATCATCATGGGCAACGTGCCGCTCGCGCTCATCGGCGCTGTGATCGCCATCTGGATCGCCGGGCAGTCACTTTCGGTGGCAACCCTGGTCGGCTTTGTGACGCTGACCGGCATCGCCGCGCGCAACGGCATTCTCAAGATCAGCCACTACTTGAACCTTTCGCTGCATGAGGGGGAGAAGTGGGGTCTCGCCCTCGTGCTGCGCGGCTCGGCCGAGCGACTGACGCCGGTGCTGATGACCGCGCTGGCGGCGGGTCTGGCCCTGATCCCGCTGACGATTGGTGCGGATGCGCCGGGCAAGGAAATCCTGCATCCCGTGGCCGTTACCATCCTGGGCGGCCTTGTGAGTGCGACGCTGCTCGACACCTTCGTCACACCTATCCTGTTCCACCGCTTCGGCCGGCCGGCGCTGGAACGCCTGCGGGCCGAGGCCGACGCGGCGCGTCATTCAGCACCCGCCGGCGCCATTCCCGAAACCTTCTGAACACTGGAGAATGCCTACATGAACCGACGCAGCCTCATCATCACCGCCGTGCTGGCCATGCCGGGCGCAGCCCTGGCGCAGGGCCATTCCCACAGCCACGCCCCCGGCCCGAATGGCGGAGCCATCGGCGAGGTCGGCAACCGCCATGTCGAACTGGTGGTGCAGGCCGGTGAACTGCGCATCTACGTGCTGGATGAGCAGGACCGCGTGACCAGCGCCCGCGGCGCCACCGGCAGCGTGGTCGTCCAGGCCCAGGGACGGCAGCAGACGGTGCGGCTCGAAGCCGGCGCGGATGATGCATTCCTGGTCGGGCGGGGCGACATCCCGGCTCGCGGACTGCGCGTCGTGGCGACACTCACACTGCCCGGCCAGCCACAGCGCTCCGTCCGCTTCCCGGCCATCCCCTGAGCCCCATGGCCACGCAGGAGCGCGACCAGCGGCTGCTGGACCCGGAGGCGCATCTCCTCATCGTCGAGGATGATGGCGAGATGCGCGCCCTGGTGGCCCGGCTGCTGCGCGAGGCGGGCTTTCGCGTCTCCATCGCCCGCGACGGGCGGGAGATGTTCGAGATCATGGCCGAGGCGACCGCGCCGCCCGACCTCGTCGTGCTGGACGTCATGCTGCCCGGCGCCTCGGGCTTCGATCTCTGTCGTCGCCTACGCGCGCAGAGCCAGGTACCCATCATCATGCTGACCGCACGGGCCGATGAGACGGACCGTGTGGTGGGCCTGGAGATCGGCGCGGATGACTACGTAGCCAAGCCCTTCGCGCCGCGCGAATTCGTGGCGCGGGTGCGCGCGGTGCTTCGCCGCAGCATGATGGATCCGGGGGACAGCGCGGCAGCGGCCCGGCGGCTGCGCTTTGCTGGGTGGTCCCTGGACCTCAAGGCCCGCGAATTGACCTCGCCTGCTGGCGCGATCGTTGATCTTTCCGGCGCGGAGCATGATCTGCTGCTGGCCTTCCTGGAGCACCCCCAGCGCGTGCTGAGCCGGGAGCAGCTGATGGAGGTCGCGAAGCGGCGGATGAGCGTGGATGCCTCGGACCGCGCGGTGGATGTGCAGGTCAGCCGTCTGCGCCGCAAGATCGAGCCGGATGAGGCGAGCCCGGCCATCATCAAGACGGTGCGTGGCAGCGGCTACGTCTTCGTGCCGACGGTGACGCGCGAATGAGGCTGGGGAGGCTCCTGCGGCCCGACAGCCTCGCCGGGCGCACGGTGTGGCTTCTGGTGGGCGGGCTTAGCCTGCTGCATGTGGGCAGTATGTTCATCCATGAGCGCTCGCTGCACGGTGCCGAAGTGAACGCGCTGGAGGCACGAATGGCCGACCGCATCCTGGCGGCTGGCAGCATTG
>CAIQON010000289.1 GCA_903873475.1 uncultured bacterium | reverse complement strand
TCCAGGTGCCGGTGCTGATCCACGGCACACTGAACCGCGAAGGCAGCGTGTCGTCTGCGTACGTGCTGCGTGAGCTCGGCATCATGCCCAGCATCGGCGTCGAACATGCTCAGGAGCAACTGGCCACGCGCGGCATCGCGTTCATGCCGGGCGGCGCGCTCGCCCCCGGGCTGGCGGCGTTGATGTCCCTGCAGGCCCGGCTCGGTATGCGCAGCGTCGCGCACCTGATGGCCAGGCTGGTGTCGCCGTTTCCGGACGGCTGCCTGCGCGTGATCGGCGCCAGCCATCCGGGCTACTTCTCGAAGCTGCAGCAGTATTTCATCGCATCCGGCGAGGTCGCGATGCTGCTCGAGGGCATGGGTGGCGAGCCGTTCGCGAATCCGCGCCGGCGCCCGCGCATCGAGCTGTACGACGGCGGCATGTGCAGCGTGCTGTTCGAGGCCGAGGCCGAGTCGACGCGATCGGCGGGCAGCACGCCCCCATCGCCCGATCCGTCGGCCACCGCACTGTGGATCCGGCGTGCGCTCGCCGGCAAGGTGCCGCTGCCGCTGCCACTGGTCAACCAGCTCGCCTGCTGCCTGTATGCGACCGGATACACCGCCGACATGAACCAGGCGAAGGCGCTGGTGGCGGTCGAGGCGGGCAGCCTGGTGGCTGCCTGAGGCGGGGCAGCGGACCGCGTGGTGCCTGTGCGCGCCGCCACGAGGTGTCCGGCGGAACACCGCGCGGCCCGCGGTGCTACGCTTGCGCTCCCCTTGCGACTGTCCGTGAAAGGCGATCGATGAGCGCAGCAGGCATGAAGGCAGGTCCCCACTACGAGCCGTTCGGCTGGCACCAGTGGCCGGAAGACTTCTGGTTTTCCTATCAGTTCCGGCGCGGACTCGGCGAGACCCAGGAGGGGGGCGGAGCGGTCAGCGAATGCTTCCAGACTGCGAGCCGGATCAAGCCGCTCGATCCCGAGAGCTGGTTCGCCGAGTGGACGATCACCGCCAGGCGCAACCATGTGCGTGGTGACGAGGCCGCGGCGAACGGCCATGTGCGCACCGCGATGAACTGCTGGCTGCGCGCGGCGAACTATTATCGACAGGCCGAGTTCTGGCTCGCTGGCGAAGACCCGCGACGGTTGCAGACCTTCACCGAGGGCGAGCGCTGCTCGCACCAGTTCCTGCGCCACCTCGACCCGCCGGGCGAGGTCGTCGACATCCCCTATGAGCCGGGCAAGCCGCTGCCGGCGTACTTCATCCGGTCGCCCCATGGCGCCGCGAAGCAGCCGGTGCTGGTCTCCTTCGGAGGCATCGATTCGTTCAAGGACGAGCTGTGGTTCATGACCGGCCATGGCGCGCTGCAGCGAGGCATCTCGGTGCTGCTGGTCGATGGTCCGGGGCAGGGCGGCGCGCTGCGCCGCCATGGCCTGCGTACCCGGCACGACTATGAAGTGCCCGTGGGCAAGTGCATCGACTGGCTCGAGACGCGCAGCGACATCGACCTTGCGCGCATCGCGGTCAGCGGTTCCAGCCTGGGTGGCTACTATGCCGCCCGTGCCGGCGCGAAGGACCCGCGCCTCGCAGCGGCGATTTCCCATAATGCGATCTGGAGCGTCCACCAGCGCTTCGGCGAGCGGGGCGAAGACCACGGACTGGCCGGCCACATGAAGTGGATCACCGGTACCCGGTCGATGGCCGAGGCGACCGAATACGTGCGCGACTTCGTGCTCGAAGGCGTGCTCGATTCCATGCGTTGTCCTTACCTCGTCATCCACGGCGGGCATGACGTGCTCGGCGTGGAGAATGCGCGTACCGTGTACGACTATGCGCGCTCTAAGGGTATCGATGCGACCCTGCGGCTGGTCACCGCAGAGGAGACCGGCGCCGAGCATTGCCAGCACGACAATCCGACGATCGGCCAGGAACTGATGCTCGACTGGCTGTGCGACCGCTTCGGCATCGACCAGCGCAAGCTGCGCTTCACCGCCAGCTGAGCGCGGCAGGCGTGGCGGTGGCGATCAGCAGGCGCCCGTTGCCGTCGCGCACCCGGGCCGGTTCAGCGGCCCGGCCCGGCCTTGTCGAGGCCCTGTACCCGGTCACCGGCCTTGATGCCGCGTTGCGCGAACCAGCCTCGATTGACCTCGAGCGCGTAGAGCGCCTCGCCCTCCGACGGATGGCCGTCGGTGGTGAACGGCATCATGTCGCGTATGTTGAGGATCGTGCCCTTGCTGTCGATGAAGGCGATCGACAGCGGCAGCGGGGTATTCTTCATCCAGAACGACTGTTTCTGCGCCGCGGGGAACACGAACAGCATGCCTTCGTTGTCCTTGAGGTCGTATCGGAACATCAGGCCGCGTTCACGCGTATCCGGGCTCGCTGCGACCTCGGCGACGAGCGCATGCTTGCCGATCGACAGGGGCACGGTCGGCAGTCTCGGCTGCGCCTGGCCCTGTGCGAATGCGCTGCCGGCCAGAACGAACCAGACCAGCAACGGAAGGAAGGTGGCGCCATGCAACAGTCGGTACATCGATCATCACTCCCCTTGCGCGCGGATGGGTCCTGGTTGTCCCGGTGCCTCGCTGCCGGCATGGTCGCGTCCGTGGCCACACTGGCGCTGGTCCCGGCACAGTCCGTGCAGGCCGCCTCGACATGGCCCGCCCGGCCGATTCGCATCGTCGTGACGTTCCCGCCCGGCGGTTCCAGCGACATTGTCGCACGGCTGATTTCGAGCCAGCTATCCGAGCGTGTCGGGCAGGCTGTCGTGGTCGACAACCGGCCCGGGGCCGGCGGCACGCTGGGTGCCACGATCGCGGCACAGGCACAGCCCGACGGGCACACGCTCGTGGTGTCGAACACGGCGCCGTTCTCGGTGTCGCCGTTCATCTATCCGGCGGTGCGCTACGACCCGGTGAAGGGCTTCACCCATATCGCATCGATCGGTGCGGTACCGAACGTGCTCGCGGTATCCAACCCGCTCGGGGCGAAGAGCGTCGCCGATCTGGTCGCAGCCGCACGCAGCGGCCGGGCGCTCAACTACGGATCGAGCGGTGTCGGCTCGGTCGGGCATATCGTCGGTGAACTGTTCCAGCGCCAGTTCAAGGTGACGATGACCCATGTGCCGTACAAGGGCGCGGCACCGATGCTGGTCGACCTGCTCGCCAACCAGATTCCCCTCGCGTTCGACACCCTGCCACAGAGCCTGCCGCATGCACAGCGCGGGGCGCTGCGCATCCTGGCGGTGACTTCGGCGAAGCGGGTCGGCGCGGCACCGGAGATTCCCGCGGTCGGAGAACTCGGCTATCCGTCGCTGGTGGCGGAGAACTGGCTGGGGCTGTCCGGGCCAGCCGGCATTCCGGCATCCGTGGTCGGGACGCTGCACCGTACCGTGGGCGAAGTGATCGTCCTGCCGGCCATCGCCCTGCGCATGGACGAACTGGGCATCGTGCGCCGGCCGATGACCGCAGAGGGGTTTGCGGCATTCGTGTCGGCGGAAGTCGGGGCCTGGCAGCCGGTGCTCAAGGCCGCCGGGATCCGCACCGAATGAGTGCCGGTGACAGGCCCGTGCAGCGGGTGCCGGTATTCATGTTCGGCTGGCCGGGCCGTGGCAGCTTCAATGCGTCGGCTGCAGCGGCGGTCGATCGGCTGCGCGCGCCGCTCGAAGCCGTCGGCATCGCGATCGAGCCCTGCTGGCGGCAGGCGTTCGATGTGCCTGAGCGTATTGCCGCCATCGAGGCGGTGCTGGCAGCCGGGCCGCCGCCGCTGGTGGTGGTGCATGGCGGGCAGGGCGATGCGCCGGTCGCCCATCTCGCCCCGCTGTATCCGGCCGTCCGCTTCGCGGTCACCCAGGGATCAGTCACCGGCGCGAATGTCGCCAGCTATGAGGTCCGGCAGGAGGAGTCGGCGTTCCTGGCTGGCGTGCTCGCGGCGCGCGCGACGCGCACCGGTACCGTCGCACACCTGTCGGGAGAGCGCGTGCGGCCTGGCCTGCTCGGGCGCGCGGCGTTCGTTGCCGGCGTGCAGGCCGAGGCGCCCGGCATGCCGGTGCTCACCGCCTTCTGCGGACACCAGCACGAACCGGCGCTGGCTCGTCGCTGGGCCGGCGCGATGTTCGATGCGGGCGCGGATATCCTGTTCACGATGCTCGACGGCGGCCGTCCCGGTGCGATCGATGCCTGTCGCGCGCATGGCACCGCGCTGATCGGCAACGTCGAAGACTGGACCTTGCGCGAGCCTGAGGTCTGCATTGCCTCGGCGATCGCCGACAGCGGCTGGGGCGTCGCACGCGCAGTCGATGACTGGCGCGCAGGGCGCTTCCCCGCGGGCGGCCATGTGCGCGTCGGACTGGCCGAGCCATCGGTGGTCCGGCTGGTGCTCGCGCCGCGGCTGCAGGCGGTGCATGGCGCGGCCATCGCCGCGCGCGTGAGTGCGCTCTGTAGCGGACTCGCCGATGGCCTTTACGCGCTGCCGCAAGATTACAATGGTGTCGAGTTCGAATTGCCGCAGGCGTGCTGAGCCGATCCGTTCGGTCCGCCGGTCGCGGCAACCGTCGCCGCCGATGCAACCGACGCAGGAGCCTTGAATGATCCGTCGCACGTCTTTTCCACGATCGCCCGCCGGTGCCGCGCGCACCCTCGTCCTCCACGGCCTCGCCTTCGGCGTGGCGGCCAGTGCCGGTGTCGCGATGGCCGCCGCACCGACGGGGCCGGGTGGCTATCCGAACCGTGCGATCCGGATGGTGGTGCCGTTCGCACCCGGCGGGGCGACCGACATCCTGGCCCGGATCACCGGTGCGCGCCTGACCGAGGTGTGGGGACAGACGGTCGTGATCGACAACCGGGCTGGCGCCGGCGGCACGATCGGTGCGGCGATCGCGGCGAAGGCCAACCCCGACGGCTACACGCTGGTGATGGGCACCAATGCCTCGCATGCCATCGCGCCCAGCCTCTATCCCCGTCTGCCCTACGCGCCGCTGAAGGATTTCGCGCCGATCACGCTGGTGGCCAACGTGCCGCAGGCGCTGATGGTGCACCCGTCGCTCCCGGTGAAGGACGTGAAGGAACTGATCGCCTATGCGAAGGGCAAGCCGGGCGCGCTCAACTACAGTTCGGCCGGCACCGGCACGCCGGGCCACCTCGGCCTCGAACTGTTCCAGATGATGAGCGGCACGAAGATGGTGCATGTGCCCTTCTCGGGGGGCGCGCCGGGGCTGGCTGCGCTGGTCGGTGGCCAGGTCCAGGTGATGGCCGACAACATGAATTCGGCGCTGCCGATGATCAAGTCGGGCAAGGTGCGCGTGATCGCGGTGACCACCGCGCAGCGGTCCGTCGCGCTGCCCGACACCACCACCGTCGCCGAGCAGGCGCTGCCCGGCTTCGATTCCGGATCCTGGTTCGGCCTGTTCGCGCCGGCAGGCACGCCGAAGGAAATCGTGGCTGCACTGAACGCGGAAGTGGTGAAGATGCTGAAGGCGCCGGATGTACGCGAGCGCATGCTGCAGCAGGGGGCCGAGCCTGCACCCAACACGCCGGCACAGTTCGAGCAACTGGTGCGCAGCGACATCGCGCGCTGGGCCAAGGTGATCCAGGTGTCGGGTACCAAGGTGGATTGAGCGTTCCCGCGCGATCGATGCCAGGGGCGCCGGGCCGCGATGTGCGCGGCAGGCCGCGCCGCCTCTGCTACGATCGCGCCTGTCCCAGCATGGAGAAACCAGGAATGGCGAACAAATCAGCAACCGGTACCAGCAAGGCCGTCGTGAAGAAGGCTGCAGTCAAGAAACCCGCAGCCGCCCGCAAGGTCGGCTCGAAGGGCATGACCTTCTGCACGCTGGCTGGCCGCGACGGCATGACCCTCGGCGTGCGAACCGGCAAGGGCATCCTCGACGTGGCGAAGGCGGCTGCACTGTTCCGCGTCAAGGCGCCCACGACGATCCACCAGGTGATGGAAGGTGCCGATTGCGCGCCCCTCGTGAAGCTGGTCGAGAAGGCCACCAGCGACGCGCGCGGCAAGTCGGTGCTGGTGAGCGAGGCCAGGGCGAAGTTCGGCCCGGCCGTGCCCAACCCCGAGAAGATCATCTGTGTCGGCCTGAACTACCGCCAGCACGCGGCCGAGACCGGCAGTGCGATTCCGCCGGTGCCGCTGCTGTTCAACAAGTTCAACAATGCGCTGACCGGCCATCGCTCGACGGTGAAGCTGCCGAGCAAGGTCGACAGGCAGTTCGACTACGAAGTCGAACTGGTGATCGTGATCGGCAAGACCGCACGCGATGTCAGCGAGGCAGATGCACTGAAGTACGTGTTCGGGTATGCCAACGGCAACGACCTCTCCGCGCGCACCCTGCAGAAAGCGACCAGCCAGTTCATGCTGGGCAAGATCCCGGACGGCTTCGCGCCGCTCGGCCCGTGGGTCGTGAGCGCCGACCAGATCAAGGATCCGAACAACCTCGCGATCCAGACCTGGGTGAACGGCAAGATCCGCCAGGACCTGAACACGTCCGACATGATCTACGACTGCAAGACGATCATCAGCTACTGCTCCAGGCACATGACGCTGAAGCCGGGCGACATCATCTACACCGGCACGCCGCAGGGCGTGATCCTCGGATACCCGAAGGACAAGCAGAAGTGGCTGAAGGCCGGAGACCGCGTGAAGACGGTCGTGGAACAGCTGGGCGAGCTGGAAGTCACGCTGGCCTGACCTGGATCCGGCGCTGGCGTGCCGCACGGC
>CAIQON010000288.1 GCA_903873475.1 uncultured bacterium | reverse complement strand
CGACCCAGGGCGGGCCCCAGGTGCGGGTGTCGTCGCCCGCACCCGGAGGCTCCACCTTGATCACGTCCGCGCCGAGGTCGCCCAGCATCTGGGCGCACAGCGGCCCGGCCAGCACCCGGGTCAGGTCGAGGACCCGGATGCCGTCGAGCGCGCCCGCCGGCCCGCCGTTCCCGTTACTCGGGACAGAAGACTCGCTCATCGTGTACGCCTTACTTGTGCAGCTTGCGCATTTCGGGCGGCTCGTTCAGGTTCCGCTCGAAACCATCGACGTAGCTGGCGAGTTCCTTCTTCGCCTGCATCCGGAACTGCTGGAAGTTGGGCTTGCGGCCCTGCAGGAACGCGTCCATGCCCTCGTTGGCCTCGGGCGAACCCCACACGTGCGCCAGCAGTTCCATGCCGTGCTGCCACGACGAGTACAGGTTGTCCGACTCGAAGTTGAGCGATTTCTTGGTCATGCGCAGGGTGAGTGCGCTGTGGCCCTTCATCGTCTCGCACCACTTCAGCGTCTCGGCCAGCAGGTCTTTCTGCGGCACGCACTTGTTGATCAGGCCGACCTCGACCGCTTCCTTCGCGGGGAACCGGCGGGCACAGAAGATCATTTCTCGCGCCAGGCGCTCGCCGATGATGCGCGGCAGGTACTGCGTCGCGCCGACGGTCGGGCAGGCGCCCACTTTCGCGCCGGTCTGTCCGAGAACGGCGTTCTCGGAGGCGATCACCAGGTCGCACCACAGCGCCAGCTCGTGGCCCCCGCCCATGCACCAGCCGTTGACCATCGCGATCACCGGGATCGGCAGGCCGCGGATGGTCATCGCCAGCCCGAGCATGCGGTCGTTCCACATGTAGGCATTGGTGAAGTTCAGCCGCTTCATCGCGTAGAAATCGCCGCCGGCGGAGAACGACTTGTCGCCGGTGCCGGTGATCACCGCGCAGACGATCGAGGGGTCTTCGCGCGTGGCCTTCAGCGCGTCGATCATCTCGTCGAGGGACTGCTCGCGGAACGCATTGAGCACGCGCGGACGGTTGATGGTGATCCAGGCAACCTGGTCTTTCACTTCGAACAGGATGTCGGTGTACTTGCGCGCGCGCGCGGTCGCGATGCTGGGTTTCGCCTTGCCGGGTTTGCGTGCCTTGGTGACCTTGGTGCCGCTCGTTGCCATTGCTTCCGTCTCCCGTTCGATGGGTGGTTGTGCCTGCGTGGCCCGCGGCGGGTGGATGCGACCCCGCCGGGTGTTTTTGTCCGGACAAATGTTACCATCGGTGGCGTTTCGGTGAAGCGCCTCCAGCGGAGCAACACAGTCGTGCAATCCCCAGTCGACGGCGAACGAGCGAAGCGGGCCGCCGGTGCCGCCCCGGCGCGCGGCCGCGCCGCCGCACCCCTGTACCAGGTGATCACCCAGCGGCTGGTCGACGAGATCCGCTCCGGGGTGTTGCCCGTCGGCGGGCTGCTGCCGCCCGAGGTCGAGCTGTGCAAGCGCTTCGAAGCCAGCCGCTATACGGTGCGCGAGGCGCTGCGCACGATCACCGAACGCGGCCTGCTGGTGCGTCGTCCGGGCGCCGGTTCGGTGGTGGTTGCCTCCGAGACGCCGACCGCCTTCACGCAGAGCGTGAAGAACGTCGAAGAACTGATGAACTATCCGCCGGACACGTTCCGCGAGAACGTGAGCAGCCGGCTGGTGGTCGCGGACAAGGCGCTCGCGCATCTGCTCGATTGCGAGGTTGGCACCCGCTGGTTTCGAATCAGCGCGATCCGGCGCACGAACTCCAGCCCCGAGCCCCTGGGCTGGACCGATATCTACCTGCTGCCGCGCTACAGCAAGGTGGTCGATGCGGTCGACCATGCGCAGACCCATGTGTACCAGCAGGTCGAGCGGCTGTTCGGCGAGCCGACCGTACGGGCACGGTTCGAGATCTTCGCCAGCCGCATCCCGACGCGGCTCGCGCGGCCACTGAAGGTGGCCAGCGGCACCCCGGCGCTGACCTTCGTGCGCCGCTACTTCGGGGCCAGCGGCGAGAACTTCGAGAATTCGGTGACCGTGCATCCCGAGCACCGCTTCACATACACCATGGACGTGCAGCGCGAGCCGCGCAAGCCGCGCCGCGGCTGAGCCGCACAGGCCCCGTCATCCCGCTTCGACAACCGTTCAACACCCGAGGAATCCCATGCTGAAGATCAAGCGCATCGAGGCGATCGCGGTCAGCCTGCCGATGGCCAAGCCGATGAAGATGGCCGGCGTCGAGATCCGCACCGCCGACAACCTGCTGGTACGCGTCGAGGCGGCCGATGGCAGCGTCGGCTGGGGCGAGGCCGCGTCGGCGCCGCACATGACCGGCGAGACGGTCGAGAGCATGGTCGCCGCAGTGCGCTACCTGGCGCCCGCGACCGAAGGCCGCAACATCGAGGACCTGCACGCCCTGGCGTCGCACTGGGAATTCGCGCTCTACGGAAACCATGCCGCGAAGTCGGCGATCGAGATGGCGCTGCAGGACCTGACCGCCAGGGCCGCCGGCGTACCGGCCTGGAAGCTGTTCGGCGAGCAGCGCCGCGAGCGCATGGCGGTGCTCTGGCTGATCGGCACCGGTTCCACCGACGGTGACGTGGCGGAGTCGAAGGCACGCAAGGCGGCCGGTTTCGTCGCCTACAAGATCAAGGTCGGCACCGGCGAGGCGACCGACGATGCACGCCGCTCGCTCGCGATCTGCGAGGTGCTGGGTGACGGCAACCTGATTTCCTCCGATGCGAACCAGGGCTACACGGTCGACGGTGCGCTTGCCTACGTCGACGTGGTGAAGGATTCGCGCCTGGACTTCTTCGAACAGCCCGTGCGTTCGAAGGATCTCGCCGGGATGGCGAAGGTCGCGGCGGCGAGCCGCGTGCTGATCGGCGCCGACGAAGGCCTGCACGGCCTCGAGGACATCCAGCGCCACCACGACATGAAGGCGGCCAGCGGCGTGAGCCTGAAGACGATCAAGCTCGGCGGCATGCGCGAGGTGTTCGATGCCGGCATGCTGTGCGCGAAGCTCGGCATGCGCGTGAACCTCGCGAACAAGGTCGCCGAGTCGAGCATAGGCATCGCCGGCGTGCTGCACCTGGCCGCGGCGCTGCCTGGCCTCGACTGGGGCCTGTCGATCACCAACCAGTACCTTGCCGACGACATCGTCACGCGGCCGCTGCGCGTGGTCGAGGGCCATGCAGAGGTGCCCGGTGGCATCGGGCTCGGCGTCGATGTCGACGAGTCGAAGGTGCGCAAGTACCAGAGGGCGCTCTGACCATGGACAGGACCTATGCAGCCGTACCGTCGCGCAAGGTGGCCTTCCTCGGCCTGGGCGTGATGGGCTATCCGATGGCCGGGCACCTGGCGCGCGCCGGGCACTCGGTCACCGTCTACAACCGTACCGCGGCGAAGGCTGCGCAGTGGGTGGCCGAGTACGGCGGGGCGTCTGCCGCCACGCCCGCGGCGGCGGCAGCCGGTGCCGACATCGTGTTCGCCTGCGTCGGCAACGACGACGACCTGCGCTCGGTGGTGGTCGGCGACAGCATCTCCGGCGCCTTTGCCGGCATGAAGGCTGGTGCGATCTTCGTCGACCACACCACCGCATCGGCCGACATCGCGCGCGAGCTGGCCGCGCTGGCGGCTTCGAAGGGCCTGAGCTTCATCGACGCGCCGGTGTCCGGTGGCCAGGCCGGGGCGGTGAACGGCATGCTCACCGTGATGTGCGGCGGTACGCAGGCGACCTTCGACACGATCGCGCCGGTGGCCGGTGCGTTCGCGCAGGCCGTGACGCTGCTCGGCCCGAGCGGTTCCGGCCAGCTGGCCAAGATGGTCAACCAGATCGCCATCGCCGGGCTGGTGCAGGGCCTCTCCGAAGCCATCGCGTTCGGCCAGCGTGCCGGCCTCGACATGAACGCCGTGCTGGCGGTGATCGGCAAGGGCGCGGCACAGAGCTGGCAGATGGACAACCGTGGCCGGACGATGGTCGAGCGCAAGTTCGAGTTCGGCTTCGCGGTCGACTGGATGCGCAAGGATCTCGGGCTGGTTCTCGACGAGGCCAAGCGCAACGGTGCGCTTCTGCCGGTGACGGCGCTGGTCGACCAGTTCTATGCCGACGTGCAGCAGGCCGGGGGCCGGCGCTGGGATACCTCCAGCCTGATCGCCCGGCTGCGCTGAGCATGCGCGCCCCACGGCGCATCGCGGCCCGAACCCTTCGCCGTGCGGCGCTGGCCACGCTGTCCGCGCTGGCCGCCCTGCTGCCGGCGGCACCGGTTGCCCATGCGCAGTCCGAACGATCGGCCTGCACGGTAGCTGCCACAGGCGCGCGGATGCGCAGCGCGACCTATGTCGCACTCGGCAAGGACCTCCTGTTCCGGCTGCAGCTCGAGCAGTCGATCGACGACGCGGTACTCATCGTGAACCGGGTCGATGGCAACCGCCTGTACGATCGCGCCTACTGGAGGCCGGTGAAGTCCGATGAGCGCTGCGGCCAGCGCAGCGTCGATTACGTCGACGAGGCTGCGCCCGGTGGCAACCCTGCCGGCCTGCGCCTGGTGCTGGAACCGGCCGAAGAGGTGCACCGTGCCGGGTTGCCACGGCCGATGCTGGTGTTCGCGGCCACGGCAGTGCTGCCTTCCGGCGCCACGCAGGTACTTCAGTTCGAAGAGGTGGTGATCAGGCGCGAGGTCGGTGCGCCAGCACCGAAACGCTGACTGCCGGGCACCACCTGCATCGGCCCGGGCAGCCCGGTCTTCGGGTCGTACCAGCCATCGGTCAGCGTGTACATGAAGTTGACCAGGTCTGCGCTGTCGCGGGCGGTCAGTGTCAGTCGTCCGATCTGCCCGCACTCGCGGCCAGCCGCGACTTCGGGTTGCGCCCATCCGTCCGGGTTCCCGGCGAGGCAACCGGTGGTGTAGAAGCGCACGGCTTCGCCGAGCGAGGCGAACACCCCGTTGTGCATGTAGGGCGAGGTGACTGCCACGTTGCGCAGCGTGGGCACGCGGAACCGGCCTTCCATGCCGGCGCGCTGCGGATCGCGGGCGACGCCGAGATCGACGAAGCCGGTACCGTCGGGATTGATCGTCGCCGGCATCCGGTAGAAGGGGCTTGCACGGTTCGGCGGCAGGCCGAGGTTGTGGCTGCTGAAGTCGGTGAACAGCGCCCTCCATCCCTGCGCGTCGCCGAGCGAATGGCACTCCACGCAGTTGCCACGCTGGCGGTCGCGGAACACGTCGAATCCGCGCGCTTCGCTCGCATCGAACGCAGCGCGGCCTTCGGTCACTGCGTCGAACTTCGAGCTGAACGGCGCGAATGCGTCGCTGCGCTGGTAGGCCGCCAGCGCGGCGGCGACCGCCTGCATCGCGGTCGCCGGGTCGGCCAGCACGCCGCGGCCGAACAGCCTGCCGAACGTGCCGGCGTAAGTGGTGCGACGCAGCCGTGCCAGCAGCGCGGCCGCTGACGTGTTGGCCATCTCAACGGGATTGAAGAACGGACGCAGGGCCTGCTCCTCGAGCGAGTCGGCACGCTGGTCGTGCATCAGGCCGCCGACCAGCGTGCCGCGTACCGGGTCGAGATGCCGGGGCGGACTGAACGAGGCATACATCAGCGACGGCGGGTTGCGCATGCCGAAGCGGGCCGGATCGGCGCCCGGCGCCATGCCTGCGTTCATCCGGTCGCGCGGCGTCGAGAAGGCCCAGCGCGGATCGTGGCAGGACGCACAGGATTGTCCGGGCGGGCTGGACAGCGATGCGTCGAAGAAGAGGTCTCGGCCGAGGCTGGCCAGCGCGGCGGCGTCGACCCGGCTGGCGGACGGCGGCGCCGGAGCAACGGGCGCCGGCACCGGGTCGCGCGAACAGCCCGCGATCAGCGCCGACAGCAGCAGCGGTGCGAACCATCGGGGCCAGAGGGAGTCGGGCATCGGCAGGGTACCCTGTCAGGCTCGCAGGCGCGGCGTGCGGGCGCGGCGTGGCGAAGGGATCAGGCAGTCGCCGAGGCCATCGATGGCCGGGTGGCCGCCAGACCGTCGGCATCCGACGCGCTGATGGTGGTGCGCATCATCAGCCGTGCATGGTCGCCTGCCGGCCATGGACGGCCGCGATGCATCGTCGCGCGGTTGTCCCACATGACGACATCGCCCGCCTGCCAGGCATGGGTGTAGGTGTACGCCGGGTCGGTGATATGCTCGACGAGTTCGGCGAGCAAGGCCTTCGATTCGGATTCGCCCATGCCCTCGATCGCGTATGCGTGCGATGCCAGGTAGAAAGCGTCGCGGCCGTTGACCGGGTTGCGCCAGCGGATGCGCCAGCAGGCGGGCGGCATCGCGGCGCGCTCGCGCTCGGAGGCCAGGTGCGGCGCGATCTGCCCGCGCGAATGCGCATAGTCGTGCCAGACGCAGGCGTCGAACAGCCGTGCCTTCCTGGACTCGGGAAGCCGTGCCCAGGCCGCGCGCTGGGAGGCGAACTCGGTCTCGCCCCCGGCCGGCGGGATGACACGCGCCGACAGCACCGAGGCCAGCGCTGGCTGCTGCTTGAACGAACTGTCGGTATGCCAGAGCTGGTTTGCCTTCGCGCGCAGCGATTCCTTGTGGTCGGGCGCGACCAGCCGGCCGGTTGCGCGGTCGACATTGGTCAGGATGCTGAAAGGCGTGCCTTCGCCCAGCGATGCGACCTTCGCGACCTCCAGGGGCCCGAAGCGGCGTGAGTAGGCGACCTGAAGGTCGTCTGTGATCTCCTGGTTGCGGAACAGCAGCACCGAGTGTTCCTCGAACGCGGCGCGTACCGATGCGTAGGCCTGGTCGCCGCGCGCGCCCGGGGCTGCCACGTCGGCGAGGGAGATGCCGATCACTT
This sequence comes from uncultured bacterium, assembly GCA_903873475.1. Classification (GTDB taxonomy): domain Bacteria; phylum Pseudomonadota; class Gammaproteobacteria; order Burkholderiales; family CAIKXV01; genus CAIKXV01. The sequence continues at coordinate 1,027 of CAIQON010000288.1, read as the reverse complement.
CGGCGCCGAAGTCGCGGCTGAGCGGTCTGAGGTCCATCGGTTGCTCCTGCTGGTGGCGGCGACCGCCGCCCGGGCGGCACCTGACGCGATGACTATACTGCAACCCGCTCTGCGCACTCAGGCGGCGCGCAGCGTCTCGAGGAATGCCTCGCCATAGCGCGCGAGCTTGGTGTCGCCGACACCGCTGACCTGTCGCAGGTCATCGGCTGTCTGCGGATGCAGCATCGCCATTTCGACCAGCGTCGCATCGTGGAACACGACATAGGCGGGGACGCCCTGTTCGGCGGCCAGCCGGCGGCGGCAGGCGCGCAGCGCCTCGAGCAGGGTGGCATCGACGCCGGCCGGCAACTCGACGCTGCGCCGCGCCTTCGTGCTGCGATCGCGGCCCGCTGCCTTGCGCCGCGACACCTTGCGGATGCGGATCTCGACTTCGCCCTTGAGCAGTGCGCGTGCCGATTCGGTCAGTTGCAGCGCGCCGAAACGTTCCGCGTTCGCGTGCAGGTAACCGGCTGCGATCAGTTGCCGCGCGACGGCACGCCAGCCCATGTCGTCGAATTCAGTGCCCACCGCGAAGGTCGGTAGCCGGTCGTGCCCGAACTGCACCATCCGGGGTGTCGCCTTGCCGAGCAGCAGGTCGATCAGGTGCCCGGCACCGAAGCGCTGCCCGGTGCGCAGCGCGGCCGACAGCAGCTTCTGCGCCGGCACGGTGCCGTCGATGGTCTCCGGCGGCTCGAGGCAGTTGTCGCAGTTGCCGCACTGGTAGCCTGCATCGAGCGTCTCGCCGAAATAGTCGAGCAGCACCCTGCGCCGGCAGTGCGTGGTCTCGCAGTAGCCGAGCATCGCATCGAGCTTCTGCCGCTCGATGCGCTTCACGTCGTCTGGCGAACCGGACTCATCGATGCGGTTGCGCAGCAGCACGACGTCGGACAGGCCGTAGGCGAGCCAGGCATCCGATGCCGCGCCGTCGCGCCCGGCGCGGCCGGTCTCCTGGTAGTAGCCCTCCAGGCTCTGCGGCAGGTCGAGGTGG
>CAIQON010000287.1 GCA_903873475.1 uncultured bacterium | reverse complement strand
TGAGCCTGGCCGAGGAGGTGCCGCACGAGCTGCTGGGCTCGAAGGTGCACGTGCGTATCGAGCACTCGCCCGAGCCGGTCGGCTTCCGGCTGTGGCGCGCGCTGCGGCGCAGTTTCCTGTCGCAGTTCAGGACCTGAGCGCCGAAAATGGCCTCCAGCGCGCTGCTCGCCCCCACCCTGCGTCTTGCCCGCACCGCCTTTGCGGAGCGGGAGGACCCGCCGGTGTGGATCGTCGACCGGTGGGCGATGGGCGTGCTCGCCGCGCTGCGCCTGCCCTTGCGTACGCGGGCGTCGCGCGAGGTCGCGGCGTTCGTGCGCCAGTACGAGCGGCAGGGCGAGGCGATCGCCAGCCTGTCCGACCGCGAACTCGCCGCGCGGCTGCGTGCCTGCGCGCCGGCAGCGCTGGGTGCCCGGCGCTCCGAGGTGGCGCAGATGGCGCTCGTCTGCGCCGCAGAGGCGGCGAGACGCACCCTGGGCCTGCGCCCGTACCCGGTGCAGCTGGCCGCGGCGGCGGTGCTGCTGCGCGGCCGGCTGGCCGAGATGCAGACCGGCGAGGGCAAGACCCTCACGGCGGGGTTGGCCGCGTGCGTTGCGGCCTGCGCCGGCGTACCGGTGCATGTGGCGACGGTGAACGACTACCTGGCCGGGCGTGATTCGTCGCACCTGCAGCCGCTGTTCGACTTCGTCGGCCTCAGTACCGGGATCGTCCGCCATGAGATGCCGCCGGCGGACAAGCGTGCGGCCTACGCCTGCGATATCACCTACGGCACCGGCAAGGACATGGTGTTCGACTACCTGCGCGATCGCGTCGGCGCAGGCTCGCGGGCGAGCGAGGCGCAGATTCGCGCGCGTGCGCTCTACGGCACGGCGAGCGAGCCGCCGATGATGCGCGGGCTGCACCTGGCGATCGTCGACGAGGCGGACAGCATCCTCATCGACGAGGCACGCACGCCGCTGATCCTCGCGCGCAAGGCCGGGGCGATCGAGCATGCCGAAGCGTTTCCGCGGGCGCTCGCGCTGGCACGATCACTGTCGCGCGACGACGACTTCCGCATCGAGGTCGATCGTCGGGATGCACGACTCACCGGGCGCGGGCGCGAGCGCGTCGCCGAGACCACCCGCGACGAGCCGGGGCCCTGGCGCGCGGAGCACGCGCGCGAGCACCTGGTCACCCAGGCGCTGCGTGCGCTGTACCTGTACGAGCGCGACCAGCACTACCTGGTCGATCCGGAGTCCGGGGTACAGATCATCGATGAATACACCGGCCGCGTACTCGAAGGGCGCACCTGGGAACAGGGGCTGCACCAGATGATCGAGTGCAAGGAGGGCGTCGAGTCTTCCGAGCGCACGCTGACCATGGCGCGGATCACCTACCAGCGGTTCTACGGGCGCTACCTGCGGCTGGCCGGCATGACCGGGACTGCGCGCGAGCGGGCGCGCGAACTGGCGGTCAGCTACAGGCTGGACACCATCGCGCTGTCCACGCACCGGCCGTCGCGGCGCCGGGTGCATCCCGCGCGTATCTGCCGCGACGAGACCAGCAAGTGGGATGCGGTCGCCGAGGAGGTCGCCCGGCGCCAGGCCACCGGGCAGCCGGTGCTGATCGGCACGCGCTCGCTCGCAGCCTCGGAGGCGTTGTCGCGTGCGCTGAGCGCTCGCTCGCTCGAGCACCAGGTACTCAACGCCCGTCAGGATGCGGAGGAGGCCGCACTGATCGCCCGCGCCGGCGAGCGTGGATGCATCACCGTGGCGACAAACATGGCCGGCCGAGGTACCGACATCGCGCTCGGGGAGGGCGTCGAGGCGCTGGGCGGCCTGCTGGTCATCCTGACCGAGTTCCATGAGTCCGCGCGGATCGACCGCCAGCTGGTCGGCCGCTGCGCCCGCCAGGGGCAGCCCGGCGAGGCGATGGCGATCGTGGCGGTCGACGACGACCTGTGGCGGCGGCATGTGCCGCTGCGCAGCCGCCTGCTGGCGGTGCTGGCCGATCGTCATCCTCGGCTGGCTCGTCTTTGGTTGGCATACTGCAGGCGGGCGGCGCAGGCGCGTGCCGAGCGCATGCACGCGCGCACCCGCCGCGACACCACCGAGCAGGACCGCCAGTTGGAGCGCTCGCTTGGATTCTCCGGCGATCCGCACTGAGCGCAGCGCGTCCGCCCCGGCCCGAGCGGTTTCCGTTACCCGATACCAGTCCCAGTCCCAGTCCCAGTCCGATTACCGTAGCCGTCCTGGAGTGAATCCCGATGCATGAGCCTGCAGTCACCGATCGACACCTGTCGCGGCTGTGCGCCGCTGTCGCGCTTGCGCTGAGCGGCGGGGCCGCCGCCCAGCCAGTACCGCCCGGCGAGTTTTCCTGCCTGATCGAACCCTCGCAGCGCGTCGAACTGCGCAGTTCGGTGGAAGGGCGCATCGCAGCAATCTCCGTGGAACGCGGGAGCGAGGTACGCCGGGGCCAGGTGCTGGTGGAGATCGAAAGCGGACCGGAGCGTGCAGCCCTGGATGCCGCGCGCTTCCGGTCGGTGATGGAAGGGCAGCTCAAGACCGCGGAGAGCCGCCGCGTCGCGGCCCAGAAGAAGTTTCTCCGCCGCGACGAACTGGTGCAGGAGAAGTTCATCTCGGTCCAGGATCGCGACGACAGCGCGGCCGAGATGGCGCTGGCCGAAGCGGGCATCGTCGAGGCCCAGGACAACCGCCGCCTCGCCGAACTCGAGGAGAAGCGATTGCAGGAACTGATCGAGCAGCGACGCATCCGCAGCCCGATCAATGGCGTGGTGACCGAGCGGCTGCAGAACGTCGGCGAGATGGCCCAGAACAGCGATAACGCGCGTGCGGTCCTCAGGCTCGCACAGATCAACCCGCTGCGTGTCGACGTCGTGCTGCCGGTCGCGATGCTGGGCAGGCTGCGTACCGGCATGGCGGCGCGGGTGAGCGCCGAGCCGCCGCTGCAGGGGCGCTACAACGCGACAGTGACCGTGGTCGACCGCGTGGTCGATTCCGCGAGCGGTACCTTCCGGGCGAGGCTGGAACTGCCCAACCCGCGCGGGGACATTCCTGCCGGCGTGAAGTGTTCGGTACAGTTTCCCGCATCCTGAACGATTCCCGAGGAGAGTCCATGAGTCAGCTGGTGTTCTACGAACGTCCCGTCGCGCTCAACCGCGAGCGCCACCGCAGGCTGCGCGTCGCGCCACGCGAGAACATCTATCGCTTCGCCGCCACCACCAACTCGCTGCCGATCGTCTGGTCGGAGCTGGCCGAGGCGGCGCGCGCCTATCCGGTGGTGTTCGCCGGCGAGGAGCAGGGGCCGCTCAGCATGGCGGTGCTGGTTGGCGTACGCGATCGCGAGAACCTGCTGGTCGATACCGAGGGGCACTGGGCGGCGGGCCGGTACATCCCGGCGTTCGCGCGGCGCTATCCATTCGTGCTTGCCGCCACCGGTGAGAAGGAACCTCTCACCGTCTGCGTCGATGAAGCCTGGGACGGGCTGGTCGAGGGCGACGATGGCGGCGAGGCGCTGTTCGACGCCGAGGGCAAGGAGACCGACTTCCTGCAGCGCATCCTGCAGTTCCTGCGCATGTTCCACAATGAAGCGCTGGCTACCGCCGCCTTTGCCGACAGGCTGCGCAGCCTCGGCCTGGTCGTGCCCCGGGCGATCAAGGTGGAGCAGCCCGGGCAGCCGGAGATCACGCTGCGTGGGCTGTGGATCATCGACGAGGCGCGCTATCGCGCGATCGACGATGCGCGCGTGGTCGAACTGTTCCGGGCCGGGCACTTGGCGTGGATCGAGGCGCACCTGATGTCGCTCGGCAATCTCGGCGCCCTGGTGACGCTGATGCAGGAGCGGGACCGGGCGGCTGCCGGCAACGGCGTCGCGGATCTGTCCGGGCTGGACGGCCGCTAGCCCCGGCAGATGGCGGGGCCGGTCACGACGCTGGCGCGCCCTCCAGCTCCGCCATCGCCCGCGCGGTCACCAGCCGACACGCGGATTTTCAATCCACTGCTCTACCGACTGAGCTACCTGGCCGATGCTGATGTTTCACGCACCCACGATCCGGAACGCCCGAGGCGCGGCCGCAGAGTATCGCCAAATCAGTCTGCTTTGGCTCCCGAGGCCTTCACGACCCGTGCCCATTTGGTCAGTTCGGCGCGGATGAATGCGCCGAACTCGACGGGCGTCGAGCCGACGATGGACGCGCCGAGATCGCCGAACCGCTGCCGGGTGTCGGGATGTTGCAGGGCCTTCACGGACTCCTGGTACCACCGGTCGACCAGCGGCGCCGCAAGCCCGCCGGGTGCCGCCAGCCCGAACCAGGAGGTGACGTCGTAGCCGGCGACACCCGCTTCGATCATCGTCGGTACCTCCGGCAGTTGCGGGTTGCGCGACGTGGTGGTGACTGCCAGCGCGCGTACCTTGCCGGCCTTCACGAATGGCAGCACGAACGGCAGGTTGTCGAACACCATCTGCGTATGGCCGCCGATCAGGTCCTGCATCGCCGGTGCGCTGCCCTTGTACGGGACATGCAGGACCTCGATGCTGGCCAGGTATCTCAACAGCTCGGCCGACAGGTGCATCGACGTGCCGGCACCGGCCGACGCGAACGCGATCGCGCCCGGTCGCTTGCGTGCGAGCGCGATCAGTTCGCTCACCGATCTCGCCGGCAGCGAGGGATGCACGGCCAGCACGTTGGGAATGGCGGTGAGCTGGGTGATCGGCGTGAAGTCGCGGATCGGGTCGAATGGCAGCTTCGGATAGAGCGCAGGCCCGATGCCCTGGATGGCGATCGAGGTCAGCATCAGGGTATGGCCATCGGCTGGCGCGCGCGCGACGGCTTCGGCGCCCACGTTGCCGCCGGCGCCCGGGCGGTTCTCCACCACCACCGGCTGCCCAACCTGGTCGGTGAAGCGCTGGGCCATCACTCGTCCGGTGATGTCGGTCGACCCACCGGGCACGAACCCGACGACGATGCGCACCGGCTTCGCCGGAAAGCCACCGGCCTGCGCCTGCGCGTCGCTGGCGGCGAGGGTGGCCGGCAGGGCGGCCAGGAGTGCGAGCAGTGGATTCATGATGCGGGCGCGCCCTCCAGTTCCGCCATCGCCAGCGCGGTCACCACCTTGCGGTCGATCTTGTTGGTGCCCGCCAGCGGGAACGCGTCGACGGTCCAGACCCGCCGCGGATGCATGTAGGCCGGCGCATGCTGCAGGCAGTGCCGCTTCAGTTCGTCCTCGGTGGCCGACCGGCCGGGCTTCAGGATCACGAAGGCGACCGGCTTCATGCCCTTGATCTCGTCCTCGACCGGGATGCAGCAGGCCTGCTCGACCGCCGGATGCTGCTCGAGCAGCTTCTCGACCTGTCCGGGGTAGATGTTCTCGCCGCCGCACACGAACATGTCGTCTGCGCGGCCGACGAAGTAGTGGAAGCCGTCGGCATCGCGGCGGAAGATGTCGCCGGTGATGTAGAAGCCGTCATCGGTGATGGCCTTGCGCGTCGCCTCCGGCAGTCCATGGTAGCCGTTGAGCATCGCCGGGCTCTTCATCTGCAGCACGCCCTCGGCCGCGTCGAGGTTGTCGCCGTCGACCAGCCGCAACTGCACTGCCGGGTGCGGGTAGCCGACCGACAGCCCCGGCTGCGGCAGCCCCTTCGGATGCGGTCCGAACACCACCATCGCCGCCTCGGTGGTGCCGTAGCCGTTCGCCACGATCGCCTGCGGGATGGCGGCGTGGATGCGCGACAGCAGCGCCTCGCTGACCGGGGCCGATCCCATGCGGATGAACTTCACCGAAGACAGGTCGGTGCGGGCCATCGCGTCGGCTTCCTGCAGCATCATCGCGAGCATCGGTGGCACGGCGGTGAGCCAGGTGCAGCGGTAGGCCTCGATCGCGGCGATGTACTCGAGGGCGTTGAACTGCGGCAGCAGCACCAGCGTCGCCCCGGCCCGCATCGACAGCTGCGCCATCGCCAGCCCGTTCATGTGGTAGAGCGGCGCGGCGACCAGCAGCCGGTGCTTCGAATGGTCCTGCCCTTCGGTGCGCCTGGCCGTCACCCACAGGTGGCTCGCGTGCGACAGCACCACGCCCTTCGGGCGCCCGGTCGACCCGGATGTGTACAGGAAGATCGCCGGTTCGCGCTCGCCGTCGACGACGGTCGGCTCGACCGGCGTGAACGGACCCGGGTCGAGCAGCGCATCGAAGCTGTCAGGCCCGGCTGCTCCGAATTCGACAACCGGCAGGCCGGCCGGTACCTGCCCCCGGCGCGCGGCGTCGCAGAACACCAGCTTCGCGCCGCAGTTGGCGGCGATGTAGTCGATGGTTTCCTGCGGGAACTTGTAGTTGACCGGCACGCAGACGAAACCCGCGCGCATCGCGCCGAAGGCGGCGGCCATGAACTCGGCGGAGTTCGCCGCGAGGATCGCGATGCGGTCGCCGCGGGCCAGTCCGAGCGCGGGTGCGCGTTTCACCAGCCCGCGCGCGACGCTGTCGAACAGCGCATCGAGGCGGGCATGGCTCCATTGGCGTACCGGTGAGGTGGCGGGTTCGATCAGCGCGATGCGCGCGTCGCCGGCGGCGACCAGCGCGGGATCGATCAGCGCGCCGAGGTTGTACGGGTGTTGCATGGGGAAACTCCGGCGGTTCGGTGATGCGCTATTCGATGAATTCGATCGTGGTGTTGCAGGCGAGGCTGGCCGCGACGATCACGCGCGAGCCCTGGTCATGCACGCCCCGTGCGGGCAGGGCGCGCAGCGACTCGCGCACGGCGTCCAGGCTGGTGCAACGCAGTTCGATCGCGGCCATGTACGACGTGCGCCCTCCACCGTCGCAGGCCGATTCGCCGAGCCGGTGCTGCAGCTGCGCTGCCGTGAGCAGGTCGATGCGCAGGTGTCCGAGGGTCAGTTCCGCATGGGGCGTGTCCGGACCCATCGAGGCTTCGGCGAACAGCGGGGCGAGCCGCATCGCCTCGGCGTACGGATCCGGGACGACGATGGCGATGCGCGTGATCTCGCGTGCGCCGTTCGGATGGCTGCACATGTCGTCGCGCCAGACCAGTTCCCGGGTCAGGTGTTCGCACGCGAACAGCCGCCCCCAGGCGACCGTCTCGGGCGGCAGCGTGACCAGCGCGAAGCGCGCGTCCTTCACGCCATCGTCCAGCGCGACCGGCCGCGACAGCGACTTCAGCGGCTGCGGCATGAAGTTCGCCTGCGCGAGCGCGGCATGCACGCCGGCGGCGCTGTCTGTTGCGAAGGCGATCGCGTTGAGCCCGCGCGGGCTGCCGGACAGCTCCGGCCGCAGCGCGGCGTTCTGCGCCGGCAGGCTGATCAGCTCGAGGTAGTCGGACCCGAACATCATCAGGTGGTTCACCGAGCCGGTGCTGTGGAAGCCGCGCGGGGTGAGCCGGAAGCCGAGTCGGGCGAACTGGTCGACGGCCTCGTCGATGTGCCCGGCGGTGTTGATCACGGCATGGTCGATGCCGAGGCAGTGGGGAATCATGCTCGATGGACCCGGTGGACTCGCTTCAGGAAGGCGCGAGTGTAGCGACAAGCAGGTCCCTGCAGGTATCCCGGGCCGTTCGTGCGGCCTTCATGCGCCGCCCTGGCCGTCCGCACCGCGTTCGGTGCGCGGTTGCGATTGCGATTGCGAGGGTGCATGGCTGAACCAGCCGACCGCGAAGCCCAGGGCGAACATCACTGGCAGGCCGATCCACAGCAGCAGGTTGCGCATCCGCAGGTGCGCCGGTTCGCGCCCGTCCGGAACCACGCCCCCCCAGCCCTTCGCGGCCAGATAGAGATCCGCGAACATGTAGGCGATCAGCACGACCAGCGCGGTGGCGATCGCGAACAGCAGCGCCAGCGTGATGGCGTAGATCGTCCTGCTGTGGCGGCCAGTGTTCAGAGCAGCACCATCACGCAGTCGACCGCGACCGCGGCATCGGTCGACAGCAGCACTGGGTTGAGGTCAAGCTCATCGAGCCGGCCCCCGGCCGCGGCGCCGAAGCGCGACACCGCGCACAGCAGTTCGACCAGCGCCGCACGGTCGACCGGCGGCTTGCCGCGCGCCCCGGACAGGATCGCCCTGCCACGCAGTTCGTCGAGCATGGCGCCGGCCTCGAACGGCGTCACCGGGCAGCGGCGGAACGCGACATCCTTCATCACCTCGACCAGGATGCCGCCCAGGCCAGCCATCAGCACCGGGCCGAACGCCGGGTCGTTCTTCAGGCCGATCACGAACTCGACATGGCCGGTGGCCATCTTCTGCACCACCACGCCGTCGATGCGTGCCTGCGGGTCGTAGGCCCTGGCGGCGGCCAGCACGGCCGCCGCAGCGGCGCTGACCGCCGCGCCGTCGGCGAGCCCGAGTTTCACGCCGTCGGCCTCGGTCTTGTGCAGGATGTCGCGCGACTCGATCTTCACCGCGACCGGCCAGCCAAGGGCTGCCGCCGCGGTGGCTGCCTCCCGGGCATCCGTCGCCAGCGCGAGCGGTGCCGACGACACGCCGCAGGCTTCGAGCAGCCGTGTCGCCTCCAGGGTGCCGACCACGCCCGGTGCCGGCAGCGACAGCGCGGGCAGCCGTACGGCGGCGCGTGCGGCACGGTCGGCGAGCCAGGCGCGTCGCGCCTGCGCGTAACCGATCAGCCCGGCGACCGCATCGACCGCCGGTTCAGCGCCGCGCAGCACCGGGATGCCGGCCTCGCGGCAGAGCTTCAGGGCCTGCTCGGATGCCGCGACCCAGCACAGCACGAACGGCTTCGACGTTTCCGACTTCACCGTGCGGAACAGCTCGACCAGCATCCCGGCATGGGCGTCCATCGACAGGATCCAGACGATGCCGACATGCACAGCCGGATCGGCCAGGGTCAGCCGCAGCCCGTTCAGCAGGATCTCCGGTTCCGCGATGAACTGCGCCGTGACGTCGACCGGGTTGGCCCCGGACCCGAAGGCGGGCAGGACCTCGCGCAGTTTCGCCTGCGTCTCGTCGGACAGGGTCGGCAGCGACAGGCCGAGTTCCTCGGCACGGTCGGCGATCAGCACCCCGGCACCGCCGGACTGGGTGACCAGCCCGATGCCGGTGCCTTCGGGCAGGCTGCAGTGGGCGAGCACATCGACCATGTCGAGCATGTGCTCTTCGTTGCGCGCGCGGATGATGCCGAACTGGCGGGCCAGCCCGTCGAACACCCGGTCTTCGCCGGCCAGCGAGCCGGTGTGCGAAGCGGCCGCGCGCGCACCGGCCTGGCTGCGGCCGACCTTGGTGACCACGATCGGCTTGCCGGCCTCGAGCGCCCGCTCGGCCAGCGCCAGCAGGCCGGGGCCGTCCTTGAAGCCCTCGATGTAGCCGCAGCCGACCTTGATGCGCGGATCGGCCAGCACCTCGTCCATGATCTCGACCAGCGTTGCGTCGCATTCGTTGCCGGTGTTCACGAAATAGCCCAGGCCGAGGTGGCGCCGGCGCGCCAGCGTGGCGATCGCCGAGCCGAAGGCGCCCGACTGGGTGACGAAGCCGACCGGCCCTTCCAGCACCTCGCCGCTGCCGTACTGGCTGAAGGTCGCGATCACGCGGTCGAACGCGTTGACCAGCCCGAGGCAGTTCGGCCCGCACAGGCGCACGTTACCTTCGCGTGCGACGGCGAGCAGTTCATCCTCCAGTGCGTGACCCTTCTCGCCCATCTCGCCGAAACCCGAGCTGTAGATGATCGCGGCCGGCACGCCCTTCTTCCCGAGCGCCCGCACCTGCTCGATCACGAAGCGTGCCGGTACCGTGATGATCGCCATGTCGACCGCATCGGGGATGTCGCCGACCGTCGGGTAGCAGCGCAGCACGCCGCCCGGGTGGCTGATCTGCTCGTACTTCGGGTTCACCGGATAGATCTTCCCGGAATAACCCTTTTCGATGAGGAACTTGAGCGTGCGGCCATTCAGTTTCTGCAGGTCGTTCGACGCGCCGAGGATGGCGATCGAGCGCGGAGCGACCAGGGCACGGATGGCAGGGTTCATGGACGGCATTCTAACCGGCGTGGTTCTCACCTGTGACGCCTGCCCGAGGGTTGCGGGCGGGCGATGCCGCTGGTGGTGTGCACTGCCGCATGAGCGAATTCGGCGAGAATCGCGGTGTCGCTGCCTTGCCCCCCGCCACAACGCTTCGTGAGCAACCATGCCAGCCGAAATGCCGACCGATTCTGCCTCCGCCTCCGCCAGGCCTTCCACGATGTTCGAGAAGATCTGGAACGCGCACGTGATCGAACAGGGTAGCGCCGACGATGCGCTGCTGCATGTCGACCAGAACTTCCTGCACGAGGGTGCGTTCCTCGCCTTCGCCGCGCTGCGCAAGGAAGGGCGCACCGTGCGCCGCCCGAAGCAGCATTTCGCGGTCGCCGACCACTACGTCCCGACGCTCGGGCGCGAGGCAGGCATCGCCGGGGTCACCGACCCTGAAGTGCGCGGCCTGATCGACCTGCTCGAGCAGAACGCGGCCTGGGGTGGCATCGACCATGCCGGCATCGACGATCCGCGCCAGGGCATCGTGCACGTGATCGGCCCCGAACTGGGCCTGACCCATCCCGGCATGGTGATCACCTGCGGCGACTCGCACACCTCGACGCACGGCGCGTTCGGCGCGTTCGCCTTCGGCATGGGCGCCTCGCAGGTAAAGCAGGTGCTGGCGACCCAGTGCCTGTGGCAGCGCCGGCCGAAACTGCTGCGCATCACGATCGACGGCACCCTCGCGCCCGGCCTGTCCGGCAAGGACGTGATCCTCGCGGTGATCGCGCAGATCGGCGCGGCCGGTGCCACCGGCCATGTGATCGAGTACGCCGGCAGCACCATCCGCGCGATGTCGATGGAGAACCGGCTGACGGTCTGCAACATGTCGATCGAGGCCGGCGCCCGGGCCGGCATGATCCGCGCCGACGACACCACCTTCAATTACCTGCACGGCCGCCCGTTCGCGCCGAAGCAGCAGCACTGGGATGCGGCGGTCTCGTACTGGCGCACGCTGAAGACCGACGAGGGTGCGACCTTCGATCGCGAAGTGCAGGTCGACGCCGGTGCGCTGGCGCCGATGGTGACCTGGGGCACGAGTCCAGGGCAGGGGCTGCCGATCACCGGCCATGTGCCCGACCCGGCCGCGCTGTCCGGCGATGCGCGGCGCGCCGTCGAGTCCGCGCTGTCCTACATGGGCCTGAAGCCGGGGCAGGCGATGGACGGCCTGCCGGTCGACCGGGTGTTCATCGGCTCCTGCACCAACAGCCGTCTGGACGACATCCGCGCGGCGGCGGCGGTCGTGCGCGGACGCCACGCGAAGATCCCGGCGTTCGTGTCGCCGGGTTCGACGCAGATCAAGCGCGAGGCCGAGGCCGAAGGCCTCGACCGCGTGTTCATCGACGCCGGCATCGAGTGGCGCGCATCGGGCTGTTCGATGTGCGTGGGTACCAATGGCGACCTGCTCAAGCCGGGCGAACGCTCGGCGTCGACGTCGAACCGCAACTTCGAGGGGCGCCAGGGCCGCGGTGCACGCACCCACCTGGTGAGCCCGGCGATGGCCGCTGCAGCCGCGGTCACCGGCACGCTCACCGATGTGCGCCGACTGCTGGCCGCAGGCTGAGGAGACAGACCATGCAACCCTTCACCACCTTCACCGCCGTCGCCGCGCCGCTGGACATCACCAATGTCAACACCGACATGCTGATCCCGGCGCGCTTCCTGCGCAAGCCGCGCGACGAACGCTATGGCTCCTATCTGTTCCACGACCTGCGCCATGACGAGGACGGCCGGCTGCGCGACAGCTTCGTGCTCAACGAGGCGGTCTACCAGGACGCGAAGATCCTGGTCGCAGGCGCCAACTTCGGCTGCGGCTCGTCGCGCGAGAGCGCGGTGTACGTGCTGCTCGACTCCGGCTTCCGCTGCGTGATCGCGCCGTCGTTCGGCGACATCTTCTTCGGCAACGCGCTGCAGAACGGCGTGCTGCCGGTGGTGCTGCCCGAGGCCGAGTGCGTCGAACTGCGCGCCTGGCTCGACGCCAACCCGGGCGCGACGATCACCGCCGACCTGCAGGCTCAGACCGTGGCCGCGGGCGACGGCAAGGTGCGCCGCTTCGCGCTCGATCCGCTGCGGCGCGAGCGCATGCTCAATGGCCTGGACGAGATCGGGTTGACGCTGACCCGGTTGCCGGCGATCGAGTCGTTCGAGCAGGGTTACGCCGCCGCGCGGCCGTGGCTCGATCGCTGATCGGCCGCACGATGACGACGCTGCTCGTATCCACGCCGTTCGAGCGCGAGTTCGGACCTGAACTGCGCGCGTTCGCCGCCAGCCACGGCATCGCGCTGGACCTCGTCCTGCTGCCGGAGGCTGTCGATGCACGCGTCGGTGCGGAAGACACCGCGCGCATCGACGCCGCGCTGTTCTCCGGCGACATCCATCCCGAGTGGTCGCGTTCGTTCTATTCGACGCTGCGCAAGGCAGCCGGCCTGAAATGGCTGCACGTGTTCAATGCCGGCGTCGATGCGCCGATCTTCACCGAGCTGATGCAGCGGGGCGTGCGGTTGTCGACCTCTTCCGGTACCAATGCCGAGGCGGTGGCCAATTCCGCGCTGGCCGGGCTGCTGGCGCTGTCGCGCGGCCTGCCCGGGTGGATGCAGCTGCAGCGCGAGCGGCGCTGGCGCAAGCGTACTCGCGGCGAAGCACCGCCGGACCTGCGCGGCCAGACCATGCTGCTGATCGGCGCCGGGGCGATCGGCGGCCATGTCGCAGCGGTCGCGCGGGCGATCGGGCTGCGGGTGGTGGCGGTACGCCGCGGCGCCGCGCGCGATGGCGATCCGGCGCACGAGACGCATCCGCCGTCGGCGCTGGCCTCGCTGCTGCCGCGCGCCGACTGGCTGGTGATCGCCTGTCCGCTCACGCCGCAGACGCGCGGTCTGATCGATGCCGTCGCACTGGCCAGCCTGCCGGCCGGCGCGCACCTGATCAACATCGGCCGCGGCGAGATCGTCGACCAGCCGGCGCTGGTCGATGCGCTGGCGTCGGGCCGACTGGCCGGCGCCTACCTCGATGTCTTCGACCCGGAGCCGCTGCCCGCGGAGTCGCCGCTGTGGGGCATGCCCAACGTGATCGTGTCGCCACACGATGCGGCGAGCGCGGCCGGCAACGACCGGCGGGTGTTCGAACTGTTCCAGCGCAACCTCGGCCGGTGGCAGGCGGGCGGCGATCTGGACAATGAAGTGCGCGTCTGAAGGGCCGGGCTGGCAGTGACTCGCCGTAGCAGGCTCGTCAACCGGCCTTGATCGCCATTGCCCCGGCGCAGACCAGGCCGACCGAGGCGATCCGCACCCAGCCGAATCGCTCGCGCAGCACCCACGCTGCGATCACCATCGCGAGGATCACCGAAACTTCGCGCAGCGCCGCGACGAGCGATACAGGGGCGTGCTTCATCGCCCAAAGGGTTATGCCGTACGAGACCGCCGTGCACGCGCCGCCGAGCAGCGCGATCTTCCAGTTCACCCGTGCCGCGGACCAGAGCTGTTTCGGGCCGCGGGTGACCAGGCCCGTGACCAGCATCCCGGGCGCGATCAGGAGCAGCAGCCAGGCCAGGTAGGCGCCGGCGTGCCCCGAGGCGCGCGCGCCCAGCGCATCGTTCAGCGTGTAGGCGACCACTGTCGCCGCCACCACCAGCACGACCGCCAGCGCGCGCCGGTCGAGCGCGCCGCTGCGCGTCGACTCGGCGAGCAGCACCAGCAGGCCGGCGCTGACCAGCCCGACCCCGGCCAGCGCGGTCAGGCCCGGCGTCTCGCCGAGCCAGGCCATCGCCAGTGCGGTGGTGGCCAGCGGCGGCAGCCCGCGCATCAGCGGGTAGGCGACCGACAGGTCGACCCGGGCGTAGGCGAGGCCGACGAACGAGAAGTAGAACAGGTGGATCAGCGCCGACTGCGCGATGAAGCGCCAGCTCTCCGGCGCGGGGGCGGGCAGCAGCACGACGGCGGGCAGCGACCACAGGGCCGCCGCGCAGCACACGAGCACGGTCAGCGAGAGCTTGTCCGCGGAGGCCTTGACCAGCGTGTTCCAGGTCGCGTGCAGCAGCGCGCCGAACAGCACGGCCAGCGCGACATCGGTGGGCATCGGGTGCCGGTCTGGGGGCGCGGGTGAGGCCCTGTGCCTGCCGTCTTGCGGCTAGCGGTAGTTGACCAGGATCTCGTTGCGGCGCAGGAACGGGATCGACCACGGCGGGTTGTAGCGGGCGAGTTGCGGCGGCGCGGACGGTTCCAGCCCGCGCGCCTTCATCCAGCCGAGCAGCAGCGCGGTCTCTTCGCGCACGCGCTCATCGGTGACGAAGCCGGAGAAGGTGCGTGCCGCGACGCGCTGGGCCGGCACTTCGCGCAGCGTGACGGCAGGGTCTTCCGGCACTGGAAGCGTCGCCAGGGTGTACTGCGCAGGCATCACGAAATGCATGCGCCAGCGGTTGCCGCTCGCGCCTGGTGCGCCCTTGTCGGGCGCTGCCTCGGTGGTGACCGGTGCGGTCATCGCGATCTTCTGCCCCGCGCCCGGCTGCATCGTCACCGGTACCGTCATCGCGATCTTCTCGCTGCCCTCGGACGTGCGCGAGCGGTTGCGGCCGAAGATGTAGCCGGCGATCTTGCGGAAGCCCGCGTTCGAGCCGTCGCCGAGCGAACCCTCGACCCAGGTCTCGGCGACGATCATCGGCGCATACAGGCGCAGTTCGAACGCGCCGTCGCGCTCGATGCTGTCGAACTTCGGTTCTTCGGTGGCCATGGCGTCGGGGGCGAACGATGCGGTCAGGATGAACAGGGCGGCCAGCAGCATGGCCATCGGTGCGGCCGGGCTGCGGGCGGCGCGGATTGCTGCTGAGGGCGATCGGAAGGAGAGGGCGCGCATCGGGGGCCTGGCGGGAAAGGTGGCTGCGGACGAAACCGCGGAACGGGGCTGCAGGCGCGGCGCGGGCGGCTGCCGCGCGCGCTGGACGCACCGGAGAGGCGGCGGTAGTCTCGCGGCAGACCCCGGAGGAGGGAAGATGGAACCCATAAAAACGATTTTCGGGATGGCCGTACTGTGCGCGGCATCCGGCTTCGCCACCAGTGTACCGGCCGCCGATGCGCCGATGTCGCGGCCATTGCGTGTCGTGGTGCCGTATCCGCCCGGCGGTACGTCGGATGCGCAGATCCGCATCGTCGGCCCGAAGATCACCGAGGCGATCGGCCAGCCGGTGCTGATCGACAACCGTCCGGGCGCGTCGGGCATGCTCGGCGCCGAGATGGTGGCGCGCTCCAATCCCGATGGCCACACGATGCTGATGACCGATGTCGGCAACCTGATCATGACCGGCATCGTGCACCCGAATGCACCGTACGTGGTCGCACGCGATTTCGCGCCGGTCACGCTGGTGTCGTTCACGCCGCACCTGCTGGGGGTCTTCCCCGGCCTGCCGGTGCAGACGATCGCCGACCTGGTGAAGCATGCCAGGGCCAACCCGGGCAAGCTCAACTTCGCCACCAGCCTTGGTGGCGCGACCCATTTCGCCGGGCTGCTGCTGTCGCAGCACTTCGGCCTGCAGTGGGTCGAGATCCCGACCAAGGGCGGCACCGACTCGATCACCCAGGTGATGGGCGGCCAGTCCGATCTGGTGTTCAACAGCATGGTGTCGATGATGCCGCAGGGCAAGGCGGGCAAGCTGCGCATCCTCGCGGTCACCAGTCCGAAGCGGGTCCCCCAGTGGGCTGATCTGCCGACCATGGCCGAGGCCAGCGGCATCGCCGGCTTCAGCACCGGCTCCTGGCAGGGCGTGCTGATGCCGGCCAAGGTGGCCCCGGCGATGGTTGCCCGCGTCAATCGCGAACTGGTACGGGCGCTCGGCATGGCCGATGTGCGCGATCGCTTCTTCAGCCTCGGCACCGAGATCGTCGCCAATACCCCGGCCGAGTTCGGCGGCTGGTTGCGCGACGAGGATGCGCGCTGGACGGTGGTCGCGAAGAAGGCGAACCTGAAGGTGTCGTTCTGATGATGGCTGGCCGCGCAGGCTTGCTGGCGCTGTCGGCGCTGGCGGCTACGGTTCCGGCCGACGGATTCGCGCAGACCGGCTGGCCGTCGCGGCCGGTGCGGCTGCTGGTGCCCGCGCAGCCCGGGGGCAGCACCGATACCCTGGCGCGCATCACGGGCCAGAAGCTCGGCGATGCGCTCGGCCAGGTGTTCGTGGTCGACAACCGCAGCGGCGCCGGCGGTACCGTGGCCGCCGAGACGCTGATGCGCTCCGCGCCCGATGGCTACACCCTCGGGATGGCCTACACCGCACTGACCGTGAACGCGGTGCTGCAGAAGGTGCCGTACGACACGCTGCGCGATTTCACGCCGATCTCGCTGATCACGACCTCGCCGCTGGTGCTGGTGGTCGGCGCGAGCTCGCAGGCGCGCACCGTGAAGGATCTCGTCCAGCTCGCGAAGGCGAAGCCGCTGTCCTACGGCAGTGCCGGCATCGGCAGCGGTGGCCATGTCTGCGGCGAACTGCTGAACGTGATGGCCGGCATCCGGACGGCGCACATCCCCTACAAGGGTGCGGGCCCGGCCTCGGCCGATGTCGCTGCCGGGCAGATCGAGTTCCAGTTCGGCGCACAGATCACGACGCAGGGGCTGGCCAAGGCAGGCCGGCTGCGGATGGTCGCGGTGACCAGCGCAAGGCGTGCAGCGACGCTGCCCGATGTGCCGACGATGGCCGAGTCCGGCCTGCCCGGCTTCGAGTTCAACAACTGGTTCGGCCTGCTCGGCCCGGCGGGCCTGCCCGCGCCCCTGGTGGCGCGGCTCAATGCCGAGGTGGTGAAGATGATGGCGCTGCCCGACGTGCGCGAGCGGATCACCTTCGATGGCGGCGAGCCCGCAGCCGGCCCCCCGTCCGAGTTCCGCACCCTGCTCGCCAGCGACCTCTCCAAGTGGAGCAAGATCGCCCGCGAACTACGCATGCAGGCGAACTGAAAACCCGGGTCAGACACGCATTTCCCGCGGGGCCGGCCACTCGAAACCCGGGTCAGACACGGTTTTCCAGCACGGTCCGGGAAACCAGCCAGCTCCTGCCGGGAAAACCGTGTCTGACCCGGGTTTCGAGCCGTTCAGTCGATCGTCGCGCCGCTTGCGCGAGCCAGCTTCGCCCACTTCGGCGCTTCCTGCTGCTGGAACGCGGCGAACTCGGCCGGCGAGGCATGGGTGAACGGCTCCTGCCCGATCTGCGCCATCGCCGGGGTCGTGGCCGCGATCGCCTTCAGGCTCAGCTTGTGCAGCGTGGAGACGATCGGCTCCGGCACGCCGCGCGGCCCGGACAGGCCGAACCACGGCACCAGCTCGAAGCCGGGCACGCCGGCCTCGGCGATGGTTGGTACCTCGGGCATCAGCGGCGATCGCCGGCTGGCCGATACGCCGAGCGCGCGCAGCTTGCCCGACTGCACGAACGCGACCATGCCTGCGATGCCGGGAAAGCCGACGCCGACCTGGCCGGCGAGCAGGTCGGCGGTGGCCGGTCCGCTGCCGCGATAGGGCACGTGCACCATGTCGATGCCGGCCATCGAGGCGAACAGCGAGCCGGTGAGGTGCTGGGTGCCGCCGTTGCCGGAAGACGCCCAGTTGATCGCGCC
>CAIQON010000286.1 GCA_903873475.1 uncultured bacterium | reverse complement strand
GTTCTTTCGCGGCGAGGCGATGCGAGATCTCGACGAGCGCGCGCTCGGCATTGCCGTAGAGCAGCAGGTCGCACTTGGCATCGACCACGACTGAGCGGCGCACCTTGTCCTGCCAGTAGTCGTAGAGCGCGATGCGGCGCAGGCTGCCCTCGATACCGCCCATGATGATGGGGACATCCTTGTAGGCCTCGCGGCAGCGTTGCGAGTAGACGGTGCACGCGCGGTCCGGGCGCTTGCCGCCGATGTCGCCCGGGGTGTAGGCGTCGTCGCTGCGGATCTTTCGATCGGCGGTGTAGCGGTTGATCATCGAATCCATGTTGCCGGCGGTCACGCCGAAATACAGGTTCGGCCTGCCCAGCACCTTGAACGGATCGGCGCTGTGCCAGTCGGGTTGCGCGATGATGACGACGCGAAAGCCCTGGGCCTCGAGCGTGCGGCCGATCACCGCCATGCCGAAGCTGGGGTGATCCACATAGGCGTCGCCGGTGACGATGATGATGTCGCAGCTGTCCCAGCCCAGTTGCTCCATCTCGGCCCGGCTCATCGGCAGGAAGGGCGCGGTGCCGAAGCGCGCGGCCCAGTACTTGCGATAGCTGGTGATCGGCTTTGCGGCGCGCGCGAACAGTGAGACGTCGAGGGGGCTGTTCATCGGGCAGGGGTCCTGTGATCGGGCACGCGGCCACGCGGGACCGGCGATGCCCGCGCTCCCTGGAGAGCATGGCGCTGGAACAGGCCGGTGCCGCCGGTCTTCATGCATTCCGGCGGCCCGGAGTGTACCCGCCCACGGATACGAAGGCTTGCGCGATCGCGCTGGCCAGTCACTCCGGCGTGATGCCCGCGGCCTTGACCACCCGCGCCCACTTGGCGATTTCGGCGGCCAGGAAGGTTGCCAGTTCGGCCGGCGTGCCGGGCACCGGCTCGGCGCCCTGCGCATTGAGCCAGCTGGCCATCGCGGGCGAGCCGATGATGTCGACCATGTCGCGGTTCAGGCGGGTGATGACCGACGCGGGTGTCCGGGCCGGCGCGAACATCGCGAACCAGGTCGCCGACTCGAAGGCTGGCAGGCCAGCCTGGGCCGCGGTGGGAATCTCGGGTGCGGAGGCGGATCGCCGCTCTGAGGTGATCGCATACACGCGCACCTTGCCCGCCCGCACCTGCGGCAGCGCGACGGGCACCGGCAGCATGGCGAGCTGCACCTCGCCGCTGATCACCGCGGTCAGCGCAGCACCGACCCCTCGGAAGGGCACGTGCAGGATGTCGACGCCGGTGGCGCTCTTGAACATCTCGAGCGTCAGGTGACCGGCTGTACCCACGCCGCCCGAGGCATAGCTCATGCGGCTCGCCGGGTTCTTCGCATGGACGATCAGCTCCTTCAGCGTCGTGGCCGGCACCGACGGGTGGGAAATGACCAGTTGCGATACCTGGGCGAAGCGGGTGATCGGCGCGAAGCTCTTGATCGGGTCGTACGACAGGCTCTTGAGCAGGCTCGGCGCCGCGCCGAACGAGCCCAGTTGCCCGAGGTGGACCGTGTAGCCGTCGGGGGAGGCGCGTGCCGCGATCTCCGCCGCCAGCACGCCCGCGCCACCGGCCCGGTTCTCGACGATGACCGGCTGCCCCCAGCGTTCGGCGAGCTGCTGGGCGAGCTGCCGGGCGAGCAGGTCGCCGGTGGTCGCTGGCGAGGCGGTGATCATGCGCACCGGTTTCACCGGGAAGGGTTCGGCCGCATGCACCGCACAGGCAGCCACGGTGGCGAACAGGGTCGGGAGGATCGGGAGGCGCATGCGAAGTCCGCGTGGGTTGGCTGGATGATATGGTGCCATTTCTCCGGTGGTGGAAACAGCCAGGGCTTCCATCGGTCCGTCATGCCGGCGCAAGACCGTGCATCGAGAATCCGGGGCAGCGCCTGGTGTCGCGGCTGGCGCCTGGTGTCCCGGCCGGGGCCGCCCGGGTCACGGCGTATCGTTCGGAAACAACATTCCCGCGGGCCGGGCCCGCGCAGCGAGGAGGCGTATCGATGAATCGCGTCATGGCAGGTTTCGTATTCGCGCTGTCCGCCGTCCTCGGCCTGCCGGTGCTGGCGCAGGCCGCACCGTGCATGGTGGTCACGCTCACCGGCACGCAGGGAGGCCCCTCGTCCTTCCAGGGGCTTGCAGGTTCGGGCACGCTGGTGCGCTACGGGGACGACTCGAACGACTGCCGCGGGGTGTTCCTGCAGTTCGATGCGGGTCGGGGCACCTCGATGCGCCTGTCGCAGGTCGGAGCCACGCCCGGGCAGGTCAATGCGGTATTCATCACCCATGTGCATTCCGATCACGTCGACGGGCTGGCCGATCTGCTCCAGATGCGCTGGATGCAGGAATACAAGTTGCCGAAGATCGATGTCGTGTGTGCAGGTGATGCCGCTGCCGCCGGCGGCTACCTGATGAGCTGCGCAAAGCTCGTCGCGCACACCGCGGATGCCTACATCCAGTCGGGCGAGATCGCGCAGCGCCGTGCCGAGGACAAGGCGCGGCCGGCGGGCGGCCCGGCGGACCTGGCCAACGTCGTACTGTTTGCATCGTCCGACGAACCACAACTGGTGTGGTCGAGCGGCGATGTGCGCGTCATGGCGGTGCGCTCGGCACATGTGGCCGGACACGCATCCTATCGGGTCGATACGCCCGCGGGCAGCGTGGTCATCGGTGGTGATGCGGGCAACGACACACCGGCACCGCCGCGCGCTTCGTCTACCTCGGCGCAGGTCGAGGCGCTGGCGCGGGGCGCCCAGGTCATCGTGCACTCGGTCATCCATCCAGTGATGGGCCCGGGCGGTGGCACCGGCTTTCCCGCACCGATCTATCATCGCCAGAGTACCGCCACCGACCTGGGCGCGATGGCGCAGCGCTCGGGCGCGCAGCACCTGATGCTCACCCACCTGATTCCGCCGCTGGGCGCTGAGCGGCAGGGGCCTTACCGCCTGCCCAAGGGCGCGATCACCGTCGCCGACTATGAGGTTGCGGTGCGGGCCAGCGGCTTCGGCGGTGGCCTGACCGTGGGCGGCGACCTGTCGAGCGTGCGGCTGCCGGCGAAGCGCTGAGGCGCAAGACTGCCGGCAGTCCGCCAGCCTTCAGCGATCGCGCATGAAAAGCCATTTTTATCAAAGGCTTGGCCTGGCGGAAGCGGTGAGATTCGAACTCACGGTGGAGTTTCCCCCACGGCGGTTTTCAAGACCGCTGCCTTAAACCACTCGGCCACGCTTCCGGGCACACGTCGGCCGGAAGGCTACTCAATTCCGGCCCGGGGCGCCACCCGGTTCCCAGGTGTTCCTCGAGGCCGGTCCCTCAGTGCCCACTTCGATACCCCATGGACACCCGCCACGGTAGACCGGAAGCCTGAACCTTTGTCATGATAGGGAACTTCTGGCACGCGGCAGGGTCAGAGTCGTCGTACCAGTCCGTCTTTACTTTCCCAGGAGGGAACACATGCAACCAGAACTCCAGATTCCGGCACAGGCAGGCGCACTCTCGGTCACGCAGAATCGGGTCCTGCGCAACACCTACCTGATGCTCTCGCTGACGATGATTCCCACGCTCATCGGCGCGTTGATCGGCATGCAGCTGAACTTCGGGATCATGCGCACCAACCCGATCATGAGCTTCGTCGTGATCATGGCCGTGTTCTACGGCATGGTGTTCGCGATCGAGAAGAACAAGGACAGCGGGCTGGGCGTCGCATTGCTGCTCGCCTTCACGTTCATGATGGGCCTGCTGCTGGCCCCGCTGCTGCAGACCGCCCTCGGCCTGTCCAATGGTGGCCAGATCATCGCCATGGCAGCAGCGGGCACGGGCGTATCGTTCTTCGGGATGGCCGCGATCGCCACCGTGACCAAGCGCGACTTCAGCTTCCTGAACAAGTTCCTGATGGTCGGCGTGATCGTCGCGATGATCGCGATCGTCGCGAACCTGTTCCTGCAGATGCCTGCGCTGTCACTGACGATCTCGGCCGTGGTGGTGCTGCTCTCGACGATGCTCATCCTCTACACGCTGAGCGGCATCATCAACGGCGGCGAGACGAACTACGTGTCGGCCACGCTCAGCCTGTACATCAGCATCTACAACATCTTCTCGAGCCTGGTGCAACTGCTGATGGCGTTCACCGGCAACCGCGACTGATGCTTGCATGCCGGGCCTGTGGCCCGGCGAGACAGGCAGCATCGGCACCGAACGGCCCGCGCGAGCGGGCCGTTTTCATGGTGTCGACGGTCAGGGGAATCCGGTGTCGATGGGCCCTGCGATCGGCGCGTCGCCGGTGGCCTGCGCCGGGCGATCCGGGTCATGCTCGAACCAGGCGACCGACTCGACATGCCCGGTGTGCGGGAACATGTTGACCACCCCTGCGGCGCGCAGCACATAGCCCTTGGTATGCACCAGCAGCCCGGCATCGCGCGCCAGCGTCGCCGGGTTGCACGACACATAGACGATGCGCGAGGGTGGCGGCATCACGACACCGGCGGCGGTCGGTTCGCCGATCGCCTTGATGAGGGCCAGCGCGCCGTCGCGCGGCGGGTCGACCAGCCACTTGTCGAAGCGGCCGAGTGCGGCCAGCGTGTCGGCATCGGCCTTGAACAGATCGCCGGCCTCGAAGCGCGTGCGTGCGGACAGGCCGTTGCGTGCCGCGTTCGATGCCGCGCGCGCGACCAGGGATTTCGCGCCCTCGATGCCGACCACGTCGGCGCCCTGGCTCGCGATCGGCAGCGAGAAATTGCCCAGGCCACAGAAGAAGTCGGCGATGCGCTCGCCCGTGCGGGGTGCGAGCAGGCCGATCGCGCGGCGCACGAGTACTTCGTTGATCGCGTGGTTGACCTGGGTGAATTCGGTCGGCGAGAACTGCAGGCCGACGCCGAACTCCGGCAACTGGTACTCGAGCAGGGCGGGCTCTTGCGGATGCAACGGGAACGCGGTGTCCGGCCCCTTGGGCTGCAGGAACACCTGCACCCGATGGGTGTCGGCGAAAGCGCGCATCAGCGCTTCGTCCTCCGGCGTCAGCGGCGCGAGGTTGCGGAATACCAGCGCGCAATGGGGCAACGGCGCCGCGCCTGCAGCGCGCGTCCGGGGATCGGTCACCGCCACTTCGATCTGGGGCATCCGGTCGGCGATCGACAGCCCCTCGACCAGCGTGCGCAGCGGCACCAGCAGGTCGGCGACCACCGGCGCCAGCACATGGCATTCGCGCATGTCGGCGATGAAGCTGCTGCGCTTCTCGTGGAAGCCGACCAGCACGCCGCCTTTCTTCGCCACCAGCCGCACCGACAGACGGGCACGGTAGCGGTAGTGCCAGGTCGGCCCGTGGATCGGCGACAGCATCATGCCGGGGCGCAGCTTCGCGATGTGCATCAGCGCGTCTTCGAGTACCCGCTGCTTGGTTGCCACCTGGGCCCTGGGCTGCACATGCTGCATGGCGCAGCCGCCGCAGACCCCGAAATGCGGGCAGCGCGGGGTGATGCGTTCGGCCGACACGCGTTCGATCGCCACCGTCTGCGCGAACTCGTAGGTCGGCTTGCGCATGTAGGAAGAGATGCGTACCCGCTCCCCGGGCAGGGCACCGTCGACGAACAGGGTCTTGCCGTCGAGGCGTGCGATGCCGCGGCCGTCCTGGTCGAGCGACTCGATCTCCACCAGTGGCAGCGTGGAAGTGTCGATCCCGGCACCCGGTGCGTCCGAGGGCGCAGGGCCACGCCGGCCGAAGGAACGGGCCGTGCTCATCGCGCGGGAGCCGACGGCGTGGCGGGCGGGCGCATCATGAGGGCCATGCCGCCAGAAACTCCCCCCAGTGCGTGCCGGGGGTGCGGCCGAGCGTCGCGCGTACCCGCGCGATCTCCTGCTCGTAGACCGCCGGCACCAGGGTGCCGCGCAGGTGCTGGAAGCGCAGGTACATCAGGTAGGTGTTGACCGCATCGGTCTCGCAGTAGGCGCGGATCTCGGGCAGGCGTCCGTCCCGGAACGCCCCCCATACCTGGCTGCCGTCCATGCCCAGCTTGCCGGGGAACCCGCACAGCTTTGCCAGTTCGTCCAGCGGTGCAGATGCGCGCGGCTGGTACATCGCCAGCAGGTCCATCAGGTCGAGGTGCCGCATGTGGTAGCGGCTGATGTAGTTGTTCCACTTGAATTCGCGGTCGTCGTCGCCGAGTTCCCAGAAGCGCGGCGCGGTGACGCCGTTGACCAGCGCGCGGTAGTTGAGCACCGGCAGGTCGAAGCCGCCGCCGTTCCACGACACCAGTTGCGGCAGGTACTTCTCGACGCCGTCGAAGAAGCGCTGCACCAGGGTTGCTTCGCTGTCCTCCGGCTGCCCGAGCGACCACACCCGGAAGTGATCGCCCTCGCGCAGCGCGCATGAGATGGCGACCACCTTCTGCAGGTGCAGCGGCTGGAAGTCGGTGCCGTGGCTCTGCCGTCGCTTCTGGTGCGCCATGTCGACGACATCCTGGTCGGACAGGGCATCCGACAGCCCGTGCAGCACGCGCAGCCCGGCGATGTCGGGGATGGTTTCGATGTCGAAAGCCAGTATCGGGGTCATGGACTGCGCGCGTTGGGTTGGCCGCGGATTCTAGCCGATGGACGCCGCGTCGATCGGCTATCATTGCCAGCGATGAAACAGACCTTCCTCGATTTCGAGAAGCCGATCGCCGAGATCGAAGCGCAGATCGAAGCACTGCTCGTTGCGCACGATCTCGCCCCCGACGGCACCGCGTCCGATCCCGCCGACGAGATCGCCGCCTTGCGCCGGCAAAGTGCCGAGGCTACCCGACAGGTCTACGCGAAGCTGTCGCCGTGGCAGATCTCGCAGGTGTCCCGGCACCCGCAGCGCCCGTATTCGCGCGACTACATCGAGCGCCTGTTCACCGATTTCCAGGAACTGCACGGCGATCGCACCTTTGCCGACGACGCAGCGATCATCGGCGGGCTGGCCCGCTTCGACGACCAGCCGTGCATGGTGATCGGGCACCAGAAGGGCCGCGACACGAAAGAGAAGATCCTGCGCAACTTCGGCATGCCGCGGCCGGAGGGCTATCGCAAGGCGTTGCGGCTGATGCGCCTGGCCGAGCGGTTCGAGCTGCCGGTGTTCACCTTCATCGATACGCCGGGCGCTTACCCGGGCGTGGGTGCCGAGGAGCGCGGCCAGTCCGAGGCGATCGGACGCAACCTGTTCGAAATGGCCAAACTGAACGTGCCGATCGTGTGCACGGTGATCGGCGAAGGCGGGTCGGGCGGGGCGCTCGCCATCTCGGTCGGCGACGTGCTGCTGATGCTCGAGTACTCGACCTACTCGGTGATCTCGCCCGAGGGCGGGGCGTCGATCCTCTGGAAGAGCGCCGACAAGGCGCCGGATGCGGCCGCTGTACTGGGCATCACCGCGGCACGCCTCAAGTCGCTGGGGCTGGTCGACAGGATCGTCTCCGAACCGGCTGGCGGCGCGCATCGCGACCCCGACCAGATGATGGTCACCCTCAAGCGCGCGCTGGCCGATGCAATCAAGGCCATCCGCGGCAAACCCGTCGACCAGTTGCTCGAACGGCGCTTCGACCGGCTCATGGGCTATGGCAAATTCCGCGAGGTCGACGTCGGCTGATCCGGTTGCCCGGGTGCACGCGGCGGTCGTCCGCGCGCTCGAGCAGGCGTGTGCGTCCGATGGGGCGCCCCGGTTGCCATCGATGTGTGTCGGGCTGTCCGGTGGCGTCGACTCGATGGTGCTGCTGCGCGCGTTTGCCACGCTGGCGCACGACGGGCGGGTGCGCCTGTCGGCGGTGCACGTGCACCACGGGCTGAGTCCGAACGCCGATCGCTGGGCGTCTTTCTGTCGTGCGCAATGCCGGCACCTGCAGGTGCCGCTGTCCGTCGCCCGGGTCGTGGTCGATCGGGCGTCCGGCCTCGGCATCGAGGCGGCGGCGCGGCAGCAGCGCCAGCGGGTGTTCGCAGCGCGGCCCGCCGACTGGATCGTGCTCGGCCATCATCGCGACGACCAGGCCGAGACGGTGCTACTGCAACTGCTGCGCGGCGCGGGGTTGCGCGGATTGTCCGGCATGCCCGACGGGTCGCAGGTCGACGCCGCAGCCGCGAGGCCACGCATGCTGCGCCCGTTCCTCGATCTGCCTCGCGCCACGCTGGAGGCCTGCGCCCGGCAGCAGGGGCTGTCCTGGATCGAGGACGAGAGCAACGCCGACACCGCGTTCGATCGCAATTTCATCCGGCATGCGGTGATGCCGGTGCTCGAACAGCGGTTTGCGTCGGCGCGCGCCTCGCTGGCACGCAGCGGCCGGCTGCTCGCAGCCTCGGCGCGGCTGGTCGAGGCGATCGCGGCCGAGGACCTGCATGCAGCGCTCGAAGGCAGCCCGGCCCGGCCTGCCGGCGTGTCGCTGGGCGTGGTCGCGGCCATCGGCGAGGGCAGGGCGCGCGAACTGCTGCGCGAGTGGCTTCGCCGCCACGGCGTGCCGATGCCGCCGGAGCGGCGGCTCGCCGAGGCACTCAGGCAGGCGTGCGAAGCCGGGCCGGAACGTGCGGTCGAGGTCGTGTTCGATGGCGTCACGTTACGCCGCTACCGCGACCGCCTCTACCTCGATCGCCCGCACCCGACCGATGCCGCGGGCTGCTCAGTGACCTGGAACCGCCGGGCGAAAATGGCGCTGCCGGTGCTCGGCGGCATGCTGGTGGCCGAGCCGGCCCTCGGCGCCGGCATCGCGCAGCGGGTGCTGCGCGGCGTAGTGCTGACCATCGACGCGCGCACGCGTTCGGGTGCCCCGGCGCCTCGCATCGCCATGGGTGAACCGCCGATGCGGCGCACGCTGAAGAACCTGTGGCAGGAGTCGTCGGTGCCGCCGTGGCAGCGCGATCGCTGGCCGCTGCTGCGCATCGGCGGCGAACTGGCGTGCGTGCCGGGTGTCGCGGTGGCCGGACCGTTCGCGGCCCGGCCCGGCGAGGCCGGGCGCGTGTTCCGGTGGCTTGTCGACGGATGAGCCTGAAGTACACTGGCGGCACGCCCAGCCACCCCTGCCGGAGTCGACCATGTCCCGCCGCCGCATCGAAGGTTCATTCGTCGCGCTGATCACCCCGTTCAACGAGGACGGCTCGATCGACTTCGGCGCGTTTCGCACGCTGCTCGATTTCCAGCAGCGCCACGGCACCCGCGCGATCCTGTTCATGGGGTCGACCGGCGAGGCCTCGATGCTGTCGCCGGACGAGAAGAAGGCGCTGATCGTCGAGACCACGAAGATGAAGACCGGTGCGATGGACTTCTTCTATGGCTGCACCGGCAACAACACCGAATCGACGATCGCCAACCTGCGCTTCGCGCGCGACAACGGCGCCGACGGCGCGATCCTCGCGGCCCCTTCCTACGTCTGCGCCTCCGAGGCCGATGCCGAGGCGTTCTTCCTCGAAGTGGCCGATGCCACCGACCTGCCGCTGGGCATCTACAACAACCCGCCGCGGGTCAAGACCGACCTGCACTGGGACAACCTGCTGCGCATCTTCAGGCATCCGAACTACGTCGTGCACAAGGAGTCGACCACGCGCGTCGGCCAGGTCGCGCAGGTCATCGCCGGGCGTCCCGACGTGTCGATCATGTGTTGCGATTCGCCCAACCTCGGCCTGGTGCTGCCGACGATGTCGCTCGGCGGCCATGGCACGGCCAACATGACCGGCAACCTCGCACCGGCGGAACTGGCGACGATCTCGGCGCCCTGGAAAGGCTACGCCGAGGCGGAAGCGTTCCGCGAGACCTACCTGCGGCTGCTGCCGCTGTGGCACTACGTCTATTCGTACATCAACCCGGTCGCGCTGAAGTCGTTGATGAACGCCTGCGGACTTCCTGCCGGCAGCCTGCGCAGGCCGCTGCGCAACCTGGAGGGCGAGCCGCTGGCCAGGGGCGTCGAGATCGTGCAGCGGCTCGGACTCGACCTGCAGTACGGGTATCGCATGCGGACGTCGCTGGCGGTGGCCGCTTAGCTGCTCTACCGGATCGAGGCGAGGGCCCACCTGGCGATTCGCGCAGTGCCGGATCGAGGCGAGGGGCCACCTGGCTCCGCTCGTGTCCCCCGCCCCCGGGCGCTGGCGCGCCCGGGGGCTCCTCCTTTACCTCGCTCCGCCAGGTGGCCCCTCACCTCGATCAGCGCCGGTGCTGTGGTGAGAGAGGAACCATGCAACCGTTCGGCGGTCGGGATACGCACCTGCCGTCGCACCAGCCCCTTTACTCGACAAAGCACGGTGGTGGAGCAGACGCGTGCAGCCCGGTGCGCGC
>CAIQON010000285.1 GCA_903873475.1 uncultured bacterium | reverse complement strand
GATACGGCTTTTGACCGTATACCCGCTTTCCAGGCGAGCGCCTTCAACCACTCGGCCATCTCTCCGCTGTCGTGCAGCACACGGCCGGAATCTGCCGCGAGCGCGGATGATACGCCAGCCAGGCCCGTCCTTGCTAACATCGCCGGCATGAACGCGATCGATGTGCACACCCATATCGTCCCGGAGAAGTTCCCGGCCTACATCGGACGCAACCTGGACGTGCCGTGGCCGTCGATGGCACCTGCCCATGCGTGCCACTGCCATGTGATGATCCGCGGCAAGGTCTATCGCACGGTCCACCAGAGCACCTTCACCCTGGAAGACCGGCTGGTGGACATGGACCGTACCGGCGTGCAGCTGCAATGCCTGTCGCCGATGCCCGAGCTGCTGTCCTACTGGCTGCCCGCGGAAGACGCGCAGGTGCTGTGCCGTTACCTGAACGAAGAGATTGCCGGCATGGTGTCGCGCTACCCGGCGCGCTTCGCCGGTCTCGGCTGCGTGCCGCTGCAGGATGTCGACCGCGCGCTGGCGGAACTCGACCACCTGGTCGATACGCTGGGCTTTCCGGGCGTCGAGATCGCCAGCCACGTGAACGGCGTGTCGATCGGCGATGCGCGCTTCGAGCCGTTCTTTGCGGCGGTCGAGGCGAAGGGCGCCTGCGTGTTCGTGCATGCGCTGCGCCCGGCCGGCAAGGACCGGATCGTCGGCAGCTTCTCGGAACAGGCTGTGTGTTTCCCGGCCGATGTCGCGCTGGCCGCGGCCTCGATGGTGACCGGGGGCATCGCGGAGCGGCATCCCGGATTGCGCCTGTGCTTCAGCCATGGCGGTGGCGCCTTCGTCGGGATGGTGCCGCGCCTGTCGCGCGCCTGGCACCTGAACAAGCCGGCCCGCGAGTCCCTGCCGCGCGATCCGCTCGAGTACGCGAAGCGTTTCTGGTACGACAGCATCATGTTCGACACCGGGCTGATCGAACTGGTTGCCGCTCGCTTCGGCGCGACCCAGGTCGTGGCCGGCAGCGACTATCCGTTCACGCTAGGTGATCCGGACCCGGTGAAGACGCTGCGCGGCACGCAGGTGGATGCGAACACGCTGCAGGGGTTCTTCCGCGACAACGCGCTGCGCTTCCTGGGAAGGACCTGAGACCGCCGCGCAGGGGGCACCGCTCAGCGCATCGACCTGAGCTTCAGCGCGGCTTCGCTCTCTGCGCATAGCGCCGCCGGATCCCCCAGTCCGCGCGCCTGCGCGGCCTGCAGCACCGGCAGCAGCAACTGCGCGGTGGCCTGCGCGTCGCCCAGCGCATGGTGGCGCTCGCAGTCGTCGATGCCGAAGCTGGCCAGCCAGTCGTCGAGCGACACCGGGGCCTTCCCGCCCGGGCCCTGCCGTGCGGGCAGCAGCAGGGGCGCGACCACCGCGAGGTCGATCCATCCGCGCAGCGGGGGCGCTGCGTGCCCGTGCGCACGCAGCGTGCGCTCGATCATCCGGCGGTCGAAGCCGGCATGGAAGCCGACCGCCCACCGGCCGTCGCACCAGCGTTCGAACGCGGCCAGTGCCGCAGCCGGATCCTCGCCGCCGGCCTGCTCGCCGGTGCCTACACGGTGGATCAGGATGTCCTCGCCGACGGTGGGTGCCGGCTGGCGCAGCACCGCATAGAACGCATCCGCGGTCTCGACCCGGCCGTCTCGCACGCCGACCGCGCCGATCGTGAGCAGCCGGTCGCGGGCGACGTCCAGGCCCGAGGTCTCGGTGTCGATCACTGCATAGCGCGCCGGGGTGTCGGTGCCGGCCGGCGGGTTGCGGCGAAGGAGGCGATCGAGCCAGCGCATCGCGCCGCTCAGACCTGGTAGTCGGCCGCCAGCCGCTGCTGCAGCTGGCGTGCCTGGACCAGCGCCTCCTTCAGCACGCGGCGGTCGAACGTGTTCAGCGCGTCCGGCAGTACCGCGTTCGGGTTGCCAGCCACGCCGGCCGGGTCGCCGAACTGCAGCCGCAGGCGCAACTGCTGCAGGATGTGGAAGGCATCGATCGCGGCTTCGGCCTCGTCGCCCGGCAGCACGCCACGCTCGCCCAGCGCGTGCAGGCGGGCGGCGGTGCCGGTGTCGGTGATGCCGTGGGCGAGCGCAAGGATGCGTGCCGCGTCGACGAAGATGCGCGCGCCATGCAGCTTGAGGTCGATCGCGTCCGGCCGCTCGCCGCGGCCGCTGCCGGTGAGGCCGCCGAACCAGCCCAGCGGCGGACGGGTCTCCAGCGCGTTGCGCGCCATCGCCTGCAGGAAGGCCTTGCGAGCGGGCGCGGCATCGGCGAGCCCGTCGCGCAGCGCGATGACCGGGGGCGGGGCGGTACCGATCGGCCGCAGGTCGAAAAAGATGCTGGCCGACAGCAGCGCCTGCGGTACCGGGTTGCGCAACCAGTCGTCGAACAGCGCACGCCATTCATCGACCGACAGGCACCAGCGCGGGTTGCCGGCCATGATCTCGCCGCGGCACAGCGGGAAGCCGCAGCGGTCGAGCGCTGTGTTCGCGGCCTGTGCGAACGCGACCAGCCGCGCACGCAGGGGCTCGATGTCGGTCGTGCCCTCCGGTGGCGCGAACGCGATGCCGTTGTCCTGGTCGGTGGCGATCGTCTGCTCGCGCCGGCCTTCGCTGCCGAGCGCGATCCAGGCGAACGCGATGTCGTCGATGGCATGCGTGGCCGAGATCAGTGCCAGGACCCGCAGCACGACACGATCGTTCAGTTCCGACACGAAGCGGGTCAGCGGTTCGGCGGCGACGCCCTGCGCCAGCAGGTTGCGCGCAAGCACGCGGATGTCGCCGGTGGCGGCGGCCAGCGCATCGATGTCGCCCGCGCCGTCGATGCGCTGCGCGACGCGGAAGAACGACACCCGCTGCAGTGCGAACACGTCGCGCTGCGACACCACGCCGGCGAAGCGGCCCTCGCGCACCACCACCACGTGGCGGACCGAATGACGAACCATGCACAGCACCGCGTCGCCGACGGTCGCCTCGTGCGCGAGCGCGTGCACGCCCACGGTCATCAGCCCCGAGATCGGTGCCGAGCGGTCAAGGCGGTCCTGCGCCGCGAGGTCGACCACGTCGCGCTCGGTGAAGATGCCGACCGGACGCGCGGTCCCGTCCACCACCACCATGCAGCCGATGCGCTCGCGGCGCATCGTGTCAAGCACGCTGGCGACCGGCGTGTCGGGCGTGCAGCCGAGCGGCGCGCGGCCGACCAGTTCCGACAGCGCCGTGGTCATCGACTGCTCGCCGCTGGAGGCCTCGTTGTAGCGCGCCTGCAGCGCCGCGCGCGACTGCTCCAGCATCGTGCGCAGCCGTCGAGAGCAGAAGGCCTGCAGCGGCGGGCTCGCCGCCACCACGGCGCGGAACGTGTCGCCATCGATCTCGTGGCAGAACACATCGCCGATCGCGCGGTAGGTGCATGCGACCGGGCGGCGGTCGAGCACCGCGGTGACCGGGAACAGCTCACCGGCCTGCAGCGACTCGTCCGCATCGCCCGGGTTCACCCAGGCAGAGGGCACCTGCCGCTCGACCCGGCCGCGCTGCACGACCAGCACATGCGAGGGCGGGCCGTCGTCCGGGGAGAGGAGGGTGTCTCCGGGCGGGCAATAGCGGATGCGGGCGGCGGCGGCCAGGCGGGCGACCTGGTCTGCCTCCATGCGGTCGAAGGGGGGATGGGTGCGCAGGAAGGTGGCGGTGGTAGCTGCCAGCGTGGCGGCGGCGGAAGCGGACGTTGCGGTTGAATCGACCATTCGATGCCGCGCGCAACGTACTGCCGGACAGTAACCGCCGCCCTACCGCACCTGCCTCAACTGCTCCAGTATCGCCGGGTTCTCCAGCGTCGACACATCCTGCGTGATCTCCTCGTTCTTCGCGAGCGAACGTAGCAGGCGGCGCATGATCTTCCCGGAACGCGTCTTCGGCAGGTTGTCGCCGAAGCGGATCTCGTCCGGCTTGGCGATCGGTCCTATCTCGTGCGCCACCCAGTCGCGCAACTGCTTCGCGAGTTCCTCGATCGCGGCGCCTTCCGGCCGCGATCCTTTCAGCACGACGAACGCGCACACCGCCTCGCCCTTGATCTCGTGCGGCTTGCCGACCACGGCAGCCTCGGCCACCAGCGGGTTGGCAACCAGCGCCGACTCGATCTCCATCGAGCCCAGCCGGTGTCCCGAGACGTTGAGCACGTCGTCGATCCGGCCCATGATCCAGAAATAGCCGTCCAGGTCGCGGTTGGCGCCATCGCCGGCCAGGTAGTACTTGCCCTGGAAGTCTTCCGGGTAGTAGGCCTTCCTGAACCGTTCCGGGTTGCCCCAGATGGTGCGGATCATCGACGGCCTCGGCCGCTTGATCACCAGGATGCCGCCCTTGCCGTTCTCGTCGTCATGGCCGGTCTCGTCCACGATCGCTGCCATGATGCCGGGCTGGGGCAGGGTGCACGAGCCAGGCTTGGTCGCG
>CAIQON010000284.1 GCA_903873475.1 uncultured bacterium | reverse complement strand
GCCTCGGAGCGGAACTCCTCGACCTGGCACTTCTCGGTCTCGCCCACCACGCCGCCATAGAGCACGTCGCCTTCGAGCTTCACGCCGGCCTTGGCCAGCGCCTCCATCGCAACCATGGCCGAGGCGAGGCCGCTCTTCATGTTGTTCGCGCCCAGGCCCCAGATCCAGCCGTCGCGCACGATCGCCTTCGGCTTGAAGCCCTCGGCGGGCAGGTAGTCTTCGTCGCCGTCGGAGGAGGTGTCCATGTGCCCGGTGAACAGCAGGTTGTTGCCGTTGCCGGTGCCCGAGAGCACGCCGATCGCGTTCGGGCGGCCGGGGCCGACCTCCTGCAGGTAGGAGCGGATGCCCGAGCGCTGCAGCCGCGCGACGATGTACTCGGCCAGCGCCGCCTCGCGCCCGGTCGGGCTGCAGATGTCGACCATCTCGACCAGGGTGTCGCGTACCGCTTCCGGGGTGATCAGCGCGAGCGCGCGCGCATGGTCGGGATGATCGAACATCGTGTCCTCCTCAGCCTTCCGGCTTCATGCCGATTTCCTCGGCCAGCTTGCGGGTGCGGATGATGTACTCGCGCACGAACGCGTCGAATGCCTGCGGCGTCGACGATACCGGTTCGGCACCGAACGTGCTGAAGCGCTCGCGCACGTCGGGCAGTGACAGGATGCGCGCCATCTCCTTCGAGACCCGCTCGCGGATCGCCAGCGGCGTGCCGGCCGGGGCGAGCACGCCGAACCAGTCTTCGCTCTCGTAACCGGGTACGCCAGCTTGCGCCAGCGACTGCAGCCCGGGCATGTACTTCGTGCCGGGCAACGAGCTGGTGACGAGGATCTGCAGCTTGCCTTCACGCGCCAGGGGCAGCGCATTGGGCCCGGGCGCGAATGCGTAGAGCACGCGGCCGTTCATCGCATCGTTCACTGCTTCCGGCGTGCCCTTGTAGGCAACATGCTCGGCCTTGAAGCCCGCCAGGTGCGCGGTCGCGGCTGCATGCAGGTGTGCGGTGCTTCCGACGCCGGCCGAGCCGTACACGATGCCCTGCGGCTGCGCCCTGGCGAAGGCGATGAGATCTTTCAGCGTCTTGAAGCCGCGCGCGGGCGACACGACCATGAAGCTCGGCGAACGCGCGGTCTGGCCCACGCCGACGAAGGCCTTCAACGGATCGTAGGGCAGCTTAGGGTCGATCGCCGAGCGCACGCCGAACGCGCTCGGAATCGCCAGGAAGGTATAGCCATCGGGCTTCTGCGTCGACACGTATTGCGCAGCGATCACGCCCCCCGCGCCAGCACGGTTCTCGACAAGTACCGGCGAGTTCCAGGCTTCGGTCATGTACTTCGCGATCAGCCGCGTGACCACGTCGGTACCGCCACCGGCCGTCGCCGGGATGATGAAACGGATCGGCTGCGACGGGTAACCCGAGGCCGGGTCGGACGGCTGGGCGAGCGCGAGGCCGGGGCCGGCCAGCAGCGCGGAGGCCACGGCGGCGACCAGGGTACGGCGCGGCAGGTTCGAAGGACGGGACGGTGAATGACGGTTCATGGCAATCCTCGACGTTGAAGTGTCCGGTTTCGAGCAAGAAGGGTGCCGGTGATTGCAGTTTGTCACGGCACGTACACCCACAGGTCCAGCATCACGACCGCGCCCGGCACCGCCAGCGCCGGCACCTCGATCGCCGAGAACGGCAGGTAGTGCCCGGGCAGGTGCTTCTGCCAGGCCCGCCAGGCCGGGTGAAAGCCCGACAGATCCGTGTGGAACTGCTGCGCGCGCACCGTGTTCGCGAGCGAGGTACCCGCCTTGCGGCAGATCGCCTCGGCCTGCTCGAGGATGCGGTTCATCTGCAGTTCGGCCGGTGTACCGAACCACGGCTGGCGCGGGTCGATGCGCACGTCGGTCGCGAGCGCCCCGCGTGCATCGACCGCCATCAGGCCGGACAGGAACAGCAGGTCGCCGGCACGCACCGCCTGCGGATGGCCGGCGAACGCCACCGGCACGCCGGCATCGATCACCTTCTTCTTCGTGCGCCCGCCATGCTTCAGGCTGATCGTGTTGATCTCGATGCGCCCGGTCTCGCAGATGAAGCCCGGGTTCGAGGTCGTGATGATGGTGGTGGCCGGGATGTCGCCGCCGAACTGCCCGGCCCAGACCTCGTTGAACGCCGGCACGTCGTCGATGTCGCGCAGGTAGACCTGCGCCTTCACCACGTCGGCCAGCGTGTTGCCGACCACCGCCAGCGCGGGCTTGAGCTTGCGTTCTATGGCGAAGCCGGCCTCGAGCTTGATCGGCGTGCCCTTCCACAGGTGGCCGGCCGGCATGCGTGCCGCCGGGTCCAGCGGACCTTCCTCGGTCTTGAGCGCCTCCGAGGTCTGTCCCGCGATGAAGACATGGTCGCCACAGGTGAGCACCGGGCTGTAGCCGGAGGTCGCATGCACCGGCAGGTTGGCCGGCCGATGCTGGGTCGGCTCGAAGCCACTGTCGGTGGCCACGGCCATCAGCTGGACTTCCATGTCCTGCCCCGAGAGCAGGAACTTCTGGTGCAGGTTCGAGGTGCTCGGCGGCACATGGCCGCGGAAGAACTCGCGCCGGACCTCATGGTAGGCATCGACCACATGACCACCGGTGTAGTACTGGTCCACGCGCACCACATGCGCGCGGTCGCTGCCGCCGGCCTTGAGCACCTTCGCGAAGTTGGCGAACACCTGGCGCGCCTCCTTCTTGTACTTCGGCACGCCGTGGCGCGGCGCCTCGGCATCGACCACCTCGGGTGCCATGCCGCTGGTGAAGTCGGCCGTGCCCTTGTGGCCGGTGGCGAACACCCAGCGGCCGGCACGGATGCCGGGGGCGTAGCGCACGTTGCCGGGCTGGATCTCGACCGGCAGCAGCGCGGTGACCGCGCCCTGCGGCAGGCTGGAGGGGGTCTTTCGAGTCGCCATGGAGGGTCCGTTGAAGGTCGATGTACGATTGTATCGGGCGCGCGCCCGACGTACCGCATTCCCACGCACCGAAGCGAGGACGAACGAGATGACCCCTGCTGCTGCCACCCCGACCATAGAGGCCCGCCTCGCCGCGATGGGCTACACGCTGCCGCCGCCGTTCACGTTCCCGAAGAACAACCGCACCGGCTGCACCCAGGCGGGCAACATCCTCTACCTGTCCGGCCACGGCCTCGACCTGCCAGGTCTGCCCGGCGTGCGGCAGACCGGAAAGTTCGGCGTCGACATCACCGTCGACGAAGGCTATGCGACCGCACGCGCGGTCGCCCTGACCATGCTGGCGACGATCAAGGCACATTGCGGCTCGCTCGACCCTGTGAAGCGCGTGCTGCGCCTGTTCGGCATGGTCAACTGCACGCCCGACTTCCACCAGCCGCCGCAGGTGATCGACGGCGCCTCGGACCTGTTGTTCGAACTGTTCGGGCCGGAGGCAGGCTGCCATGCGCGCTCGGCGGTCGGGCATGTGTCGCTGCCGCGCGGCATCGCGGTGGAGATCAACGGAGAGTTCGAACTGCATCCCGGTTGAGGCGCTGGCGACCGGTTCAGCACGCGTCGAAGCGTATTCCCTGCGCCAGCGGCAGTTCGTCCGAGTAGTTGATCGTGTTCGTCGCGCGCCGCATGTACGCCTTCCACGCATCACTTCCCGACTCCCGCCCACCACCGGTCTCCTTCTCGCCACCGAACGCGCCGCCGATCTCCGCACCCGACGGGCCGATGTTCACGTTGGCGATGCCGCAGTCGCTGCCCGAAGCGGACAGGAAGCGTTCGGCTTCTCGCAGGTCGGTGGTGAAGATGCTCGAGGCCAGGCCCTGGGCGACGGCATTGTTCAGCGCGATCGCCTCCTCCAGCGTGCGATAGCGCAACACGTACAGGATCGGCGCGAAGGTCTCCTGCCGCACGATCGATGACTGGGCCGGCATCTCGACCAGTGCGGGTGCGCGGTAGCAGGCGTGCGGATGCGTGTCGCGCAGGCGCGGCTCGCCGCCCAGCACGGTGCCGCCTTCGGCCGCCGCCGCGTCGAGCGCGCGTTGCATCGCCTCGCCAGCCGCCGCATCAATCAGCGGTCCGACCAGCGTACCGGGCTCGCGCGGGTCGCCGACCGCCAGCGTAGGCCACAGTGCGCGCAGCCTCGGCAGCAGCCGCTCGGCGATCGATTCGTGCACGATCAGTCGCCGCAGCGTCGTACAGCGCTGGCCCGCAGTACCCACCGCCGAAAACACGATCGCGCGCACCGCGAGGTCGAGGTCGGCCGACGGTGCGACCACCATCGCGTTGTTGCCGCCGAGTTCCAGCAGCACACGGCCGAAGCGCGTCGCGACTACCGGCGCGACCGCGCGGCCCATGCGCGTGCTGCCGGTCGCAGACACCAGCGCGACCCGTGCGTCGGCGGCCAGCGCCTGTCCGATCGACGCATCGCCCTGAAGCACGGTCGACAGCGCCGGCGGTGCCGCGTCGAATCCTTCGCACGCAGCTTCGAACAGCCGCTGGCAGGCGAGCGCGGTCAGCGGCGTCTTCTCCGATGGCTTCCAGACCACCGCGTTGCCGCACACCCAGGCGAGCGCGGCGTTCCACGCCCACACCGCGACCGGGAAGTTGAACGCCGAGATCACGCCGACCACGCCCAGCGGATGCCAGGTCTCCATCATCCGGTGGCCGGGCCGCTCGGAGGCGATGGTCAGTCCATGCAGTTGCCGCGACAGCCCGACCGCGAAGTCGCAGATGTCGATCATCTCCTGCACTTCGCCCAGGCCTTCCTGCAGGATCTTGCCGTTCTCCAGCGTGACCAGCCGGCCGAGGTCGTCCTTCGCGGCGCGCAGTTTCAGGCCGAAGCGGCGCACGAGTTCACCGCGCAGAGGCGGGGGCACGCTGCGCCAGGTAGCGGCGGTCGTCGAGGCTCGCGCGATGGCGGCGGCGACGCCATCAATAGCCGAAGGCCTCACGCTGCCGATCGACGCGCCATCGATCGGCGAGTGCGAAACGATGCATCCGGGGTGCGCTGAGGCGACCGACACCGAAGCCTCCACCCGCAGCCGTGCGAGGATCGCGGCCACGTCCTGTGCCGGCGTCATAGCACCACCCCTCTGATTGCCACCATCATCGCCACGCCCTCCGTCGTGGACGATTCTAGCGTCCACCCGGCAGCAGGCCGGCATCCCCCTGCTCGATCACCGCCGCGAGCTGCGTCGACGTATCCAGCAGATGCTGCCCGAGCAGGCTGCACACCGCCACCTCGTTGCCCAGCCGGTAGGCGGCGAGGATCGCACGGTGCTCCTCCTGCGCGCGGTAGCGATAGTCCGACCGGCTGAGCAGCACGCGGATGAAGCGGTCGATCTGGTTGTTCAGCGTACGGATCATCGACACCATGCGCGGCCGGCCGGCGCGTTCGTACAGCGTGCTGTGAAAGGTCCAGTTGAGTTCCATCCAGCGATCGACGTCGGCGGTGCGCTCGGACACGTCGAGGCTGTCGGCTGCGCGTGCATGGATGCTGGCATCGGCCTGCGGCAGCGCCCAGCGCACGAGCTGCGTCTCGAGCGTGCAGCGGATCTCGAGCAGTTCAGTCGCCTCGTGCGGCGACAGGCTGGCCACCACCGCGCCCCGGTTCGGGCGGATCGACACCAACCCTTCAGCGGCGAGCTGGCGCAACGCCTCGCGCACCGGGATGTGGCTGACCCCGAAGCGCTGCGCAAGCGTTTCCTGCCGCAACGC
This sequence comes from uncultured bacterium, assembly GCA_903873475.1. Lineage (GTDB taxonomy): Bacteria > Pseudomonadota > Gammaproteobacteria > Burkholderiales > CAIKXV01 > CAIKXV01. The sequence goes on along the minus strand of CAIQON010000284.1, from coordinate 40,312 downwards.
TTCGCCGACGGCAATCGTGCCGCGCAGGATGTCGACGCGCAATGCATCAGCCACGGCATCGACCGACAGGCGTTCGACCGGTTCGCGCGAAGTCATCGGGCAATCACCGCAACCACTTTTTCATATATTCCCCAGCGGGCGTCCGGCATGCGTCTTGCATGCAAGGCAATAAAACCACGCCTGACCGAACAAAACGCCCAGTTCGACGCACCACACTGGACCACATCATATACAAAGTGCACCACACATCGACTACCAAGGCCCGTCCATGATCACCGCCATCGTCCGCTACCGCCTGCCACCCTCGATCGACCATGACGCCTGCCTCGCCCATTTCAACATGATCGCCCCCGGCTTCGGCGAGGTACCCGGGCTGATCAGCAAGCACTTCATCTGGAGCGAGTCGGGCACCGCCGGTGGTGTCTACCAGTGGCAGTCGCTGGACGCTGCCAAGGCGTTCTACACCGGCCCGTGGCGCGCCGGCATCGTCGAACGCTACGGCATGGAACCGGAGATCGAATTCTTCACCGTGTTCGCGCTGACCGACAACGCGCGCGGCACGGTCGAGCAGATGGCTTCGCCACGCGGCTGAACCACCCACCACCCCACCGGAGACTCGCATGAACCGTCGCTCCTTCCTCAACAAGTCCGCCGGCAAGGCGGCCGTCCTTGCAGCGACCACCACCGCCGCTGCGACCGTATCCGCGCCCGCGATCAGCCAGGGCCGGATCGAGTGGAGGATGGTGACCGCATGGCCGAAGGGCCTGCCGGGCCTGGGTACGGGGGCCGAGCGCCTGGCCCAGCGCATCACCCAGATGTCCGAAGGCCGGCTGACCGTACGCGTGTTCGCCGCCGGTGAACTGGTGCCGGGCCTGCAGACCTTCGAGGCGGTCCAGAACGGCACCGCCGAGATGGCGCACGACACACCCGGCTTCCACCTGGGCAAGCATCGCGCGTTCGGCTACTTCTTCAGCGCACCGTTCGGCATGAGCTACACCGAACACGTGGCCTGGCTCGAGTACGGCGGCGGGCAGGAACTGTGGGACGAACTGTCCGGTCAGTTCGGCGTCAAGAGCTTCGCGGTGGGCAACATCGGTACGCCGCCGTTCGGTTGGTTCAAGAAGGAACTGCGCACCGTCGCCGACCTGAAGGGCGTGCGTATGCGCATGCCGGGGCTGGGCGCAGAGATGATCCGCCGCGTCGGTGCGGTGCCGACCCTGATGGCGCCAGGCGACGTGTTCCCGGCCCTGCAGTCGGGTGCGCTCGATGCCGCCGAGTTCACCGGGCCGGCGAACGACATGGCCCTCGGTTTCCACCAGGTCTGCAAGTTCTACTACTGGCCCGGCATCCAGAAGCAGGGAGCGATCCAGCAGGCGATCGTGAGCCAGAAGGCGTGGAACGCGCTGTCGCCGTCGCTGAAGGCGATCGTCGAACACGCCTGCCAGTCGTGCCATCAGGACATGCTGGCCGAGTACAACTGGATCAATGCACGCGCTGCCGACACCCTGCGCCAGAAGCACGGCATCAAGTTCCTGCGCCTGCCCGACGAGATCCTCGCCGCGCTCGGCACCGCGGCCGGCGAACTGCTGGTCGATGAGCGCGCGAAGCTCGATCCGCTCGGCAGGAAGATCTTCGATGCCTACTTCTCGGCGCGCAACACGACGTCGGCGCTGACGGAGGTATCCGACCGCGCGATGTTCAATGCACGCTCGCTCAAGTTCAAGTATGTCTGAGCGGCACCGCACCTCTCGTCGGATCGGGCCGGTGCGCGCTGAGCGCCTGCTGCTAGGCACCGCCGACAGGATCGACGCGCTGAACGATCGCATCGGCCGAACCACCGCCGTGCTGTTCCTGGCAACGGTGGTGATCTGCTTCGCCACCGTCTACCTGCGCTACGCGCTGGGTATCGGCATGACCTGGCTGCAGGAGCTGTACATGTGGACGCATGCGGCGGCGATCATGTTCGGTGCGGGGTACTGCCTGCTCAAGGGCGGCTTCGTGCGCATCGACATGTTCTATGCGCGCATGTCGGAACGGCGCAAGGCGATGGTCGACCTGTTCGGCACCGTCGTGTTCATGGCGCCCTTCCTCTGGATGATGGCCGCCTACGGCTGGCCGTTCTTCGCCAGTTCGCTGAAGATGAACGAGGCCTCGCAGTATGCCGACGGCCTGCCGCGGCTGTACTTGCTGAAAGGCACCTTCCTCGTTTTCGTGGCGCTGGTCGGGCTGCAGGGTGTGTCGCTGGTCTGCCGCTCGCTGGTCGCGCTGCGCGGGCAGCCCGGGGACACCGGAGGGGCCGCCTGATGGATGCTGTCCTGCTCGGAGAGATCCTCGCGGTCGCGCTGTTCGCATCGATCGTGTTCATCCTGATGCTCGGCTATCCGGTCGCGTTCACGCTGCCGGGCGTCGCGGTGCTGTTCGCGGTGCTCGGCTGGTCGCTCGGCGTGTTCGACCTGAGCTACTTCAACTCGCTGCCGCTGCGCTACTGGGGCATCCTCACCAACGACGTGCTGATCGCGGTACCGCTGTTCGTGGTGATGGGCGTGCTGCTCGAACGCTCGAAGATCGCGGAAGACCTGCTGACCACCATGGGCCAGCTGTTCGGCCCGGTGCGCGGCGGCCTGGGCATCTCGGCGATCATCGTCGCCACGCTGCTCGCCGCATCGACCGGCATCGTCGGCGCGACCGTCGTGACCATGGGCCTGATCAGCCTGCCCTCGATGCTCGCCGCCGGCTACGACAAGCGGATGGCAAGCGGCCTGATCTGTGCCTCCGGAACGCTCGGGCAGATCATCCCGCCTTCGACCATCCTGGTGGTGCTGGCGGTGGTGCTGCAGAGCGCCTACAGCCAGGCACAGATGGCCAAGGGCAACTTCCAGCCCGAAACACTATCGGTTGGCGACCTGTTCGCCGGCGCCTTCCTGCCCGGCCTGCTGCTCGCCGGTCTCTACATCCTCTGGGTGGGCGGACGCGCGTTCTTCCTGCCGCATACCGCGCCGGCGCTGGTGCTCGATGCAGCGCAGAAAGCCTCGCTGCCGCGCCGCGTGGTGATCGCGCTGGTGCCACCGCTGCTGCTGATCGTCGCAGTGCTCGGTTCGATCATCGCCGGCGTGGCGACGCCGACCGAGTCGGCATCGGTCGGCGCGGTCGGCGCGCTGGTGCTGATGCTGGTGCGCATGCTGTCGGAGTGGTATTCGCGCAGCCTGTCGCCGGAACGGGTCGAGCGCTTCAACTTCTGGTTCTGGATCGCGCTGCTGGCATTGCTGGCGATCGTCGATCTCGTAGCCGGTGCGCTGGGCCTGCTCACGCTGGCAGTGGTGCTGCTGATCGGGCTGCTTGCCTGGGCACTGCTGCTGCGCGGCACCCGCGCGCAATGCGTTCGTTCATTGTCCGAGACCGGTACATCCAGCCTGGTGATCACCGGCATGGTGTTCGTGATCTTCTTCGGTGCCAGCGTGTTCTCGGTGGTTTTTTCGCGGCTGGGCGGCGAAAACCTGGTGCACGAGTTCCTGAACGCGATGCCGGGCGGCGCCGATGGCGCACTGTTCGTGGTGATGGCGATCATCTTCGTACTCGGGTTTTTCCTGGACCCGTTCGAGATCATCTTCATCGTGGTGACGCTGGCCGCGCCGGTGCTGCTGAAGATGGACGTCGACCCGGTGTGGCTGGCGATCCTGATCGGCATCAACCTGCAGACGAGCTATCTCACGCCACCGTTCGGCTTCTCGCTGTTCTACCTGCGAGGGGTCGCGCCACCCGAGGTCACCACCGGCGACATCTACCGCGGGATCGTCCCTTTCGTGGCGATCCAGTCAGCCTGCATGTTCCTGGTCTGGTATTTTCCTGGGCTCGCGACCTGGCTGCCGAAGGTTCTGTACGGTTGAGCCAGGCCGGGTCAACGCGACGTTTTCAAGCGGGCTGCACGCGCATCCAGGCTCACCGGCCCCGCCCCATGCACGGCCAGCAGCATCAGCCCACCGATGAAAGCAAGGTTCTTGATGATCTGGTCGACATACGCCATGCCCATGCCGCCAGGCGCGCCGACCATCGGCAGCATCAGGGCAGTCACGCCGACGAACAGCACGATCACCGCGGCAGCGGCGAGCCGCGTCCGGTAGCCGAGCACCAGCATCATCCCGCCCGCGAACTCGACCAGGATGGTGAGGTAGAGCGCGACCTGCGCCATCGGAAACGACTGCAGCGCGTCGGCCTGCACGCTGCCCATCAGCGCACGCACCTTCATCGCGGCATAGCCGAGCAGCAGCGGCGCGAACAGCAGGCGCGCGGCAAGGGTGCCGTAGCGCGCGAGGAAGCTGCTGCGTGGTTCAGGGTCGTGGTCGGATTTCACCGTGTCTCCGTGAGGTAGCGCCCGGGCGGCGCCGACGCAAGGTCGGGCCGGGTCATGGAAGGTCGAACAAAAGTACCTCGGCACCGCGACCCCGTTCGAGCACCAGTTCGCGCTCGCCCTCGGCCTTCAGTGCATCACCGGCCGACAACGGGTGCCCGTTCAGTGTCACCTCGCCGCGTGCGACATGCACGTAGATGCGGCGTCCGGCAGCGACCGCCTGCTTCAGCACCTCGTCGCCGTCGAGCAGCGTCGCGTATACCGCCGCGTCCTGGTGGATTCTCACCGAACCGTCGCGGCCGTCGTTCGACGCGATCAGCCGCAGCCGGCCCTGCCGGGTTTCGGGTGGGAAATGCGCCTCTTCATAGCCGGGCTCGACGCCGAGACGGTCCGGCTCGATCCAGATCTGCAGCAGGTGCGTCGGCTCGTCCGCCGACGGATTGAACTCACTGTGCATCACGCCGGTACCCGCGCTCATCCGCTGCGCGTCGCCGGGCCGGATGGTCGAGCCGTTGCCCATGCTGTCGCGATGCGCCAGCGCGCCACCGAGGATCCAGGTGATGATTTCCATGTCGCGATGCCCATGGCTGCCGAAACCGCGCCCGGCCTGCACCCGGTCTTCGTTGATCACGCGCAGCGGGCCAAAGCCCATGTGCTCGGGGTCGTGGTAGCCGGCAAACGAGAACGAGTGACGCGCTTCAAGCCAGCCGTGGTGTGCATACCCACGCTCGTTGCTCCTGCGGATGGTCACCATGTCGATCTCCAGTGCATCAGGTCTGCCGAAACGACCGCGGCACCCGGGATGCGCTGGCCGGGGACCGCGCCGGCCTGGTCATCGGCGGCACAGACGATACACCGGCCGGTGCCGCCCTTGCCATGCCGACGTGGCTCAGGCAGGGCCGGCTTCCGGCCCTTCGCCGTCGCTGCGCGCGGCGATCTCGCGGTGCACCTCGGCCATGTCGAGCGTGCGTGCCTGCTCGAGCAGCGCATCGAGCTGTGGCGCGGGCAGCGCGCCGGCTTCGCTGAACAGGATCACCTGTTCGCGGAACACCATCAGGGTCGGAATCGAGCGGATGCCGAACTGGCCGGCGAGCGCCTGTTCCTCGTCCGAGTTGACCTTGGCGAACACGAAGTCGGGATGCTTCTCCGACGCCGCCTCGAACAGCGGCGCGAATTGCCGGCACGGGCCGCACCAGGGTGCCCAGAAATCGATGATCACCTTTTCGTTGCGGGTGATGAGCTGCTCGAAATTCGCGTCGGTCAGTTCCACCGTGGCCATCGCCCCTCCTCGTCGGTGCCGGCGGAAAACGGTCCGCGACATGCGAAGAGAGGATAGCATGTCCGACTTGTGGGTCTGGATCCAGCGCGCGGGCCAGCGGCGTGCTTCGGCGGCCTCTCCCGGGCGCTGCTGCACGTCGGTTCGAGCCTTCAGATTCTGTCGGGCGAGCCGTTAATACGATCGTTGCCGTCAGTCCGAAAGCGGACATAGACCCCATGCAACAGCAGCAGGTCGCTGCCCATCCCTTTTTCCGTCCATGGCCCAGCCTCGACACAGAGACCACGAACCGCCGCAACCGCCATTCGCTCGCGCGGGTTCGATTCGCGCGCGTTTCCTGGGCATCCTGCTGCTCACGATGCTGCCGGTACTGCTGCACATGCTGTACACGCATGCGCAGCAACGGCGGCAGGCGATGACCACGCTGCAGCAGGAGGCGGCCCAGGTGCTGCAAGGGGCCCTGCGCGAGCGTGAAGTGGCAGCAGAGAACGCGCGCCCGGTGGACTCGGCAGACGGCACGGTCGGCTCGGTGACCCATGCGCTGGCGCATCCGCGAGTGCTCGGAGACATCGCGCTGAGCAACCGCTTGCCGGCGACCGCCACCATCGCGATATTCGATGCCCGGGACACGCTGCTGGCGATGCATCCAGAGACCTCGCGCGCTGGGTCTCGCTGGGCACTGGCGCCGCAACTGCGCCTCGCCACGGGCAAGGATGCCTCCTCCACGCTGGTAGCCGAAGACACCGATGGCGTTACCCGTGCATACGCCAGCCTGCCGCTGCAGGCGACCGCCGGCGGTGCCTATCTGGTGGTCGGCCTGCCTGTCGAGGCGCCGATACGCGCCATTGGACGGAACCTGCGCGACGATCTCTTCACGCTGGCGCTGCTGGCCTCGCTTTCGATACTGGCCGCATGGGTGGGCCTTGACCTGCTTCTCCTGCGGCCTCTCGACAGGCTGGCCGAAGTCTCGCGCCAGATCGGCAGCGGAAACCTGCAGGCCCGCAGTGCATTGCACTCGGGCGCATCCGAGTTGCAGGTGGCCGCGCATGCCTTCGACCAGATGGCGAGCTCGCTGGAGCGGCGCGAGAGCGAGCGACGCGAAGCCGAGGCCGGCATGCGCGAGAGAGAATCGAACCTGCTGCTCGCGCAGCGCGTCGGGCGCGTCGGCAGCTGGCATCACGACTTCGTTCGCGGCTCGATGCAATGGTCGGACGAGTTGTACCGCATCTTCGGCGTGGCGCCGGACGCCTTCACGCCGACGGTATCCGGCTCGCCGCATTTCGTGCACCCCGACGACCGCCAGCGCGTGATCGATGAACGCGCCCGGGTGCTGGAAAAGGGCGGCGAGTTCCAGGTCGACTACCGCACCCTGCTGCCCGACGGCCGCGAACGGGTGATGTCGGCCCGTGCGCTGCTGCAGTACGACGCCGGCGGCAGGCCGCGCGGCATGATAGGCACCGTGCAGGACATCACCGACCGCGAGGCTTCGAAGCGCGCGCTGGCCGACAGCGAGCGCAAGTTGCGCACGATGTTCGACCTCGCGCACGATGCCCTGGTACTTATCCGCACCGATGCCGACACCATCGTCGATTGCAACCCAAAGGCGCTCGTGGTGTTCGGACGCTCGCGCGAAGAACTGGTCGGGCATGCCCATGCGCTGCTGCTGCCAGAGTCGCAGGCTGACGGTACGCCATCGGCGGCAGGATTCGCGCTACACAGCGCACTGGCACTGTCCGGCGCGGCACAGGGTTTCGATTGGGAATTTCGGCGGCGTGATGGAACGACCTTCGACGCCGAGGTCTCCCTGTCGCGGCTGGAACTGGACGGCGAGACACTGCTGCAGGGCATCGTGCGCGACGTCACCGAGCGCAAGCGCGCGCAGGCGGCCCTGGTGGAGAGCGAGCAGCGCGAGCGCGCGAAGGCCGCCGAACTGGCGGCGGTGCTCGATGCCGTCCCGGTCGCGGTCTGGATCGCGCATGACCCGGACGGCACGCGCATCACCGGCAACCGCGCGTCGTACGCATTGCTCGATGCAGCGCCCGCCGCGAGCGGCAACCTCGCCTCGCCGCCGGAACTGTTGCCCGTCGATGCGCAGGCCTTCAAGAGCCATGTCGAGATCGCGCCCTACGAGTTGCCGATGCAGGTGGCGGCCGGGCTCGGCATCGAGGTGCGCGACTTCGAACAGCAGCTGGTGTTCAAGGATGGCCGCGTACGCACCGTGTACGGCAACGCGACGCCTTTGCTGGACAAGGAAGGCAAGCCGAGCGGCGCGGTCGCAGCCTTCATGGACATCACCGACCTCAAGCACACGGAAGAGGCTTTACGCCGCGAGAAGCGGCGCGTCGAGGTCACGCTGGCCTCGATCGGTGATGCAGTGATCACGACCGATGCCGAGGGCCTCGTCGAGTACCTGAACCCGGTGGCCGAGACGCTGCTCGGCGTGCAATCGGCGCAGGTGCTCGGCCGCCCGTTCCGCGACCTGTGCCACATCTCGCATGAAATGCAGCGTGCCCGGCCGCTCGATCTGGTCGGCGAGTGCCTGCTGCGCAACGCGCTGGTGGAACTCAGCGACCAGCATTTGCTCGAGCGCGGCGACGGCGCTGAACTGTTCGTCGATGCCTCGGCTGCCCCGCTGCGCAACAACGACAGCGGCATCACCGGCGTCGTGCTGGTACTGCATGACATGACCCAGCAGCGGCGCATCGCGCAGCAGGTCTCCTACCAGGCCACCCACGACGCGCTGACCGGGCTGATCAACCGGTTCGAGTTCGAGCGCCGGCTCACGCGCCTCCTGGACACCATGGCCGAGGAACCCGGCCCGCACGCTCTGGCCTACCTCGACCTCGACCAGTTCAAGGTGGTCAACGACACCTGCGGGCACGCCGCCGGCGACCAGTTGCTGCGCGAACTCGCCACGCGACTCCAGGAACGGATGCGCAAGCGCGACACGCTGGCGCGCCTGGGTGGCGACGAGTTCGGCCTGCTGCTCGAGGACTGCCCGCCCGAGCAGTCGCGCAGGATCGCCAACGCGATCGTGCAGTCGGTGCGCGACTACCGGTTCATGTGGGAAGGCAAGTCCTTCATCATCGGCGCCAGCATCGGCCTGGTCGCGGTCGACCAGACGTCGGGCACCTCGGCCTCCGTCATGTCGGCCGCCGATACCGCCTGCTATGCAGCGAAGGAGCGTGGCCGCAACCGCGTGCACGTCTTCCGCCCTGACGATGCGGAACTCGCGCAGCGCCGGGGCGAGATGCATTGGGTCTCGCGCCTGAATACCGCCATGGAGCAGGACCGCCTGCGCCTGCATGCACAGCCGATCGTGCCGCTGCAACCGGGCCTGGCTGGCACGGCGCCGCACTTCGAGATACTGCTTCGGCTGATCGATGAAAACGGCAACATCACGCCACCGGGCGCCTTCATCCCGGCTGCAGAGCGCTACAACATGATGCTGCAGATCGACCGCTGGGTGATCCAGCACACGCTCGAGTGGCTGGCCGATGAGATAGGCGTGTCGGGCGCGTTGCTGCCGGTATGCGGCATCAACCTGTCGGGTACCTCGCTGTCGGACGAGACGCTGGTGGCCTTCATCCGCGACCAGTTGCGCTCGAGCGGCGTCCCCCCGTCGGCGCTGTGCTTCGAGATCACGGAAACCGCGGCCATCGCCAACCTGAACCTGGCGAGCCGCTTCATCTCGGAGCTCAACGCCTCCGGGTGCAGCTTCGCACTGGATGACTTCGGCAGCGGCATGTCGTCGTTCGCCTACCTGAAGAACCTGAAGGTCGACTACCTGAAGATCGATGGCAGCTTCGTGAAGGACATGATCGAAGACCCCATCGACTGCGCGATGGTCGAGGCGATCAACCGCATCGGACAGGTGATGGGTATCCGGACCATCGCCGAGTACGCGGAGAACGAACGCATCATCGAGAAGCTGCGCCAGATCGGCGTCGACTATGCCCAGGGCTATGGCGTACAGAAGCCCAGGGCGCTGGTCATACGGCCACCCAGGCGGAACGCCTCGCTCATCGCCGATGGATGACCAGGCGCGCCGGACGTGCAGCTGACCGACCGGCGTGACGTCCAGCCGCGCCTTCAGCCGTCGGCCAGCTCGAGGAAGGCGGCTGCCTTGGCCAGCGTCTCGGCGTACTCGAGCCCGGCGTCGGAGTCGGAGACGATGCCGCCACCGGCCCAGAAGTCGACCTGGCCGTCGCGCAGCGTCGCGGTACGGATCGCGATGTTGAGGTCGGCGGCGCCGTCGAAGCCGATGTAGCCGATCGTCCCGCAATACACGCCGCGACGGTGCGGTTCCAGTTCCTCGATGATCTGCATCGCGCGCAGTTTCGGGGCGCCGGTGATCGACCCGCCGGGAAACGCGCCGCGCAGCAGGTCGAGCACGTCGCGCGTCTCGTCCAGTTCACCGGCAACGGTGCTCACCAGGTGGTGCACCGAGGCAAAGCTCTCGACCGCGAACAGACTGGGTACCGACACGCTGCCGGTGCGGCAGCAGCGGCCGAGGTCGTTGCGCAGCAGGTCGACGATCATCACGTTCTCGGCGCGATCCTTGCCGCTCGCCGACAGTTCCTCGATTGCCGCCGCATCGGCGGCAGGATCGGGGTGGCGCGGCCGTGTCCCCTTGATCGGCCGTGTCTCCACCCGGCCGTCGCGCACCTGCAGGAAGCGTTCGGGCGATACCGACAGCACCTGCCCGAACGGCAGGTCGAGGAAGGCGCTGCACGGACCGGATGCGCGTTCGCGCAAGCGCCGGTACAGCGCGAGCGGATCGCCTGCGTACGCCGCGCTGAAACGCTGCGCGAGGTTCACCTGGTAGACGTCGCCATCCCGGATGTAGCGCGCCACCCGATCGAAGCGCTCGCGATAGCCCGCTTCGGTCAGGTTCGACGTGACGCCTTCGATGCGCGCCGGGCATTGCCCGGCCAACGGATCGCCGATCGCGTCCTGCGAGAACAGCGCACGCAGCCGGTCGATCGCATCGGCGCCGAGCGCATCCGGATCGGCGACCGCCAGCACGCTGCGCCGTGCCGAGTGATCGGTGAGCGCCGCCCAGCGGTAGATGCCCACCGCAAGTTCGGGCCAGTGCCGGTCGTCCTGCGCGATCGAGGGCAGGCGCTCGATCCGGCGCGCCAGATCGTAGCCGAGGTAGCCCAGCGCGCCGCCGGCGAAAGGCAGATCGGCGCTGGTCGGTGCGGCAGCCGTGCCGGCCCGGGCGAGTTCCCGGCGCAGCAGCGAGAATGGATCTCCCTGCGCGAGGTCGAGCGCAGGTGCGCGCGACGGGTCGCCATGGCGTTCGATCTCGGTGATGCCGCCCCGTGTGACCATCGTGACCGCCGGATCGGCGACCACGATATCGAACCGCGCGAGCGGATGCGCGCGCCCGGCATGGCTGTCCAGGAGCATCGCCCAGGGCTCGCCGGCCACTGGCGAATAGAGATCGAGCGCCGAGGCGCGATAGGGGATGTCGAGCTGCAGCGGCAGGTTCATCGGCGGTGGGACAGGCCCCCGGCGGCCGCCGACTGACGGCAACCGGGCAGGCCTGCATTATCCGGCAATCGCGGCCCGGTGCCCGGATGGAAGGCGATGACCGGCCGCCTGCTGGCGCATACGCCTCGCCGGCGGCACAATCACCGGGTGAATTACCGAGGGCGTTTTGCACCGTCTCCCACCGGCGCGCTCCACTTCGGCTCGCTGGTGGCGGCATTGGCAGGCTGGCTCGACGCCCACGCCGCGGGTGGCGAATGGCTGCTGCGCATCGAAGACCTCGACACGCCGCGCAACAGGCCTGGCGCGGCAGATGCGATCCGTCGCACGCTCGAACGACTCGGCTTGGCCTGGGACGGAGAGGTCCATGTGCAGAGCCGGGAGATCGGCACATACCGCGCGGCGCTCGATGCCCTGATCGCCGCCGGCCATGCATACCCCTGCGCCTGCACGCGCACCGAAGTCGCGTCGGCCTCGACGCATGTCGGCATCGAGGGCCCGGTCTATCCCGGGACCTGTCGCAGCGGCCTGCCACCCGGGCGCAGCGTGCGCGCCTGGCGCGTACGCGTCGACGACCGCACGATCGCCTTCGACGACCGGATACGCGGGCGTATCGAACAGCACCTGGAACGCGATGTCGGCGACTTCGTCGTGCACCGGGCGGACGGCATCTTCGCCTACCAGCTCGCGGTGGTCGTGGACGATGCGGCGCAGTGCATCACCGACGTGGTGCGGGGCGCCGACCTGCTCGACTCGACGCCCCGCCAGCTCTGGCTGCAGCACCTGCTCGGCCTTCCCTCGCCACGCCATGCCCACCTGCCACTTGCGCTCAATGCGCAGCGGCAGAAGCTGTCGAAACAGACGTTCGCGCGAGCAGTCGACCTCGACCATGCCGATGCGGCGGTACCCTGGCTACGGCAGGCGCTGGCCTTCCTGGGCCAGGTACCGCCGCCGATCGATGCCGGTCGCGATGCGCTGCTGGCGTTCGCGATCGACCACTGGTCGATCGCGCGCATTCCGGCCAGCGATTCGATCGTCGACGGCTGACGCCCCCGCTCAGATCGTCCCGTCAGCCCGCAGCGCCGCCAGCTCAGCGGCGCCGACACCGAGCTCGCCGAGCACGGCATCGGTGTCGGCACCTACCGGGCGGGGGGCCAGCCGGATCGATCCGCGGTCACCGTCGACTGAAAACGGCGCGAGCGGCAACTGCATCTGCGCACTGGCGCCATTGGCCTCCAGGGACACCTGCTGGAACAGGTTGCGCGCGGCGAACTGCGGATGCGCGGTCACCTCCGCCAGCGAGTTGACCCGCCCACCCGGGGCACCGGCTTCGTTCAGTACCGTCTCCCAGTGCGCCGAGGTGTTGGTCTCGAAAACCCGTTGCAGTTCCGCCCGCAGCGCCGGGATGTTGCGGTTGCGATCGGCCAGCGTCGCGAAGCGCGGATCGTCGAGCAGATGCGCCAGCCCCATCGACTGGAACAGGTGCACATACTGGTGCTCCTCGTTGATCGCAATCGCGAACTGGCCATCGGACACCCGGTAGGTGGTCGAAGCCGGGGCGCGGCTGGCGGCGTCGTTGCCCGGTCGCGTCGGCTGCCGGCCAGTGTTCACGAACAGGGTCAGCGCCGAGGTCATCAGCGCGAAATTCGAGTCGAGCATTGCCAGGTCGATGCAGCGCCCCCGGCCCGTCTGCGTGCGCTCGAACAGCGCGCACACCACCGCCAGCGCGGCATTCATGCCGGTGACGTAGTCGATGACCGGAGGACCCACCTTCAGCGGATCACCGTCGGGCTGCCCGGTGAGGCTCATCAGGCCGGACACCGCCTGGATCACGCTGTCGTAGGCCGGATGCGTGGCGCGCGGGCCATTGCCGCCGTAGGCGGTGATCGCACAGTAGATCAGTTTCGGATTGATCGCCGACAGCTGCGTGTAGCCGATGCCACGCTTCTCGGCCGAACCGGTGCGCAGGTTCTGCACCAGCACGTCGGCACCTGCCGCGAGTTCACGGAACAGTTCCTGCCCGCGTGGACGGTCGAGATCGAGCGTGATGCAGCGCTTGTTCGCCGACTGGGTCGACCACGCGACCGACACGCCAGCCTCTGCGAGCGCCGGGTCGCCGCCGGTGCGGCGGCGTATGGTCTCGCCGCGGCCGGGCGGCTCGACCTTGATCACGTCGGCGCCGAGCAGCCCGAGCAGGTAGCTGCAGTACGGGCCGGCCAGCACCCGGGTGAGGTCGATCACCCGCAGCCCGGCGAAAGGCCGGAACGCCTGGTCGCCCGACGGTTCGTGGAGTCCGCCGGACGCCGTCGCCTGTGACTGGGCCATCTCCCCCCCTTTTCTTCGATGTATTCCGAGGCGGGGATGGTAACCGCGCGCAGGTCGTCCGGACGTCAGTTGTGCAGACGTCAGTTGTCCGGACGTCAGTTGTGCAGACGTCAGTTGTCGGGACGTCAGTCGTCGTGATGGGTCAGGCGCAGGATGAATCCGCCCGACTTCTCGTCGCGGGTGAGTTCGAGCAGCCGGCGGGCCTGGGCCTCCTCGAGCAGTTCGCTGAACGAGCGGAAGCCGTAGTACGACTCGTTGAAGCCCGGATTGCGCCGCTTCAGCGTCTGCTTGACCATCGAGCCCCAGATGCGTTCTTCCTCGCCACGTTCGGCCACCAGTGCCTCGACCGTGGCCAGGACCAGGTCGATTGCCTGCTGCGCCTTGTCGGAACCATCGCTGACCGGATCGGCCGGGTGGATGGCTGCCGGATTGGTACCCGCCTCGGCGAGTTCGCTGCCCGTGACGGCCGATGGCTGCGCCGCCGCTTCGGCTGCGGCCTCCGCCTCGGCCTCGGCGAGCTTCGCGGCAGCCGCCAGTGCAGCCTTGCTGCCAGCCCGCGGGCGGCGGGCGCGCCCCTTCGCAGTCGGCGCGGGCGCTTCCGCCACCACGGCCTCGTCGGCCGGCACCACGGTCGACTCGGATGCCCCTGCACCGCTGACCGTCACGACGAGTGCCGGTTCGGCCTCGGCAGCCTCCGCCGCGGTGGCGTTCTCGTCCACGGCAGGCGCAGCCGACCCGCGGCGCGAGCCGGCCCGGGTACGCGTGCTCTTCGCGCGGGCCCGGCCGCGCGGCGCGGGCCCGGCGCCCGCTTCGCCTTCAGCGGCTGGCAGTGTACGGTCGTCGATACCCGCGCCTTCAGCCGGGACGAGGGTCGCTTCGGCCACCGGCCGCACCGTCGGCTCAGCGGCAGGCATCAGGGCGCCGACTGCCGAGTCGGTGGCAGATTCACCGGGCGCTTCGCGCGAACCGGCATCGACATTGCGCTCGCGCGGGGCACCACGTGCCGGACCGCGCAGCGACTCGTGCAGCGGGAGCGGCGGACCGACCATCGGCTGCACCGCGTGGCCGTTGCCGTCGGGCCGCGCCGAGCCCGAGCGGCGCGAGGTGCCGGTACGGCCACGCGGCACGCCGCCGCGGCCAGGCAACTGCTCGCGCACCAGGTCGTCGTAATAGATGAATTCGTCGCAGATGTTGATCAGGAGGTCGGAGGTCGACTGCTTGACCCCGACGCCGATCACCGTCTTCGCGTTCTCGCGCAGCTTGGCCACCAGCGGCGAGAAGTCGGAATCACCGGTGAGCAGCACGAAGGTATCGAGGTGGGCCTTCGTGTAGCAGAGGTCGAGCGCATCGACGACCATCCGGATGTCGGCGGAGTTCTTGCCCGACTGGCGTACATGCGGGATCTCGATCAGTTCGAACGAAGCCTCGTGCATCGAGCGCTTGAACTGTTTGTACCGGTCCCAGTCGCAGTACGCCTTGCGCACCACGATGTTGCCCTTGAGCAGCAGCCGCTCGAGCACCTTGTCGATGTCGAACTTGGCGTAGTTGGCGTCACGCACGCCGAGGGCCACGTTCTCGAAATCGCAGAACACGGCCATGTTGGTGATTTCGGTCTGGCTCGCCATCGACATGTCCTAATGTGGGGTCCCGCGCGGGCATTCGCGCGGTTGATCCCGCCGCCGGCGGACCGGCGGGCCTTCAGAAATCCGAGCGCAGCTTCCCGGCGATGCTCGCCAGCGCCATCGCCCGGTGGCTGATCCGGTTCTTCCGTTCCGCCGGCATCTGTGCGGCGGTCAGCCCGGCCGAGGGAATCAGGAACCACGGATCGTAGCCGAAGCCGCCTTCTCCGGCCGGCGCCCGGGCGACTTCGCCAGCCCAGACACCTTCGCCGATCAGCGGCTGCGGATCATCGGCCGAGCGCACCACCACGATCACGCAGCAGTAGTGTGCGCGCCGGTCGGCGATGCCGTCGAGCGCGGCAACGAGTTTCTCGTTGTTGCGTGCATCCGACTTCGGCTCGCCGGCATAGCGCGCGGAATGCACGCCGGGCGCCCCGCCCAGTGCCGGGACGCAGATGCCGGAATCGTCGGCGAGCGCCGGCAGCCCGGTCGACGCCGAGGCGTGGCGCGCCTTGGCCAGCGCATTCTCGATGAAGGTGCAGTACGGCTCGGGCGCCTCGGTCACTCCCAGCGCGCCCTGCGGGATCACCTCGAAGTTCAGCGGCGCGAGAATGTGGTCGATCTCGCGCAGCTTGCCGGCATTGCCGCTGGCGATCACCAGGCGTGTACGCGCGTTCCCGGACGCCACTTCAGGCACCGCCCGCAGCCGGGGTGGACAACACCTGCTTCTGCAACTCGACCAGTTCCGCGATGCCCTTCTGCGCCAGCGCCAGCAGCGCGTCCATCTCCTCGCGCGAGAAGGCTTCGCCCTCTGCCGTGCCCTGTACCTCGATGAAGCCGCCGCTGCCGTTCATCACCACGTTCATGTCGGTGTCGCAGTCGGAGTCTTCAGCGTAGTCGAGGTCGAGCACCGGCATGCCGTGCCAGACGCCGACCGACACCGCCGCGACATGGTCGCGGATCGGCAGCGCCGGTATCAGGCCCTGTCGGACCAGCCCGGACAACGCATCGTGTACCGCGACGAAGGCGCCCGTGATGCTCGCGGTGCGGGTGCCACCATCGGCCTGGATCACGTCGCAGTCGATCTGCAGGGTGCGCTCGCCGAGCGCCGTGAGGTCGACCGCCGCGCGCAGCGACCGGCCGATCAGGCGCTGGATCTCCTGGGTGCGACCCGACTGCTTGCCGCGCGCCGCTTCGCGCGCCATGCGCGTGTGCGTCGAGCGCGGCAACATGCCGTACTCGGCGGTCATCCAGCCCTGCCCCTTGCCGCGCAGGAACGACGGTACGCCTTCTTCGATGCTGGCGGTGCAGATCACCCGGGTCTCGCCGGCGGTGACCAGCACCGAACCCTCGGCATGGCGCGTGAAGCCGCGTTCGAGGGTCACGCGCCGCAGGGCGGAGGGCGCGCGTCCGCTGGGCCGGGTGAGCGCGGGGGCGGGGGCGGTGGCATTGCTGGCGGGCTGGGTCATCGGGGGGCAGGCGCTGTGCTATCGTCGATATGAGGCGCGGATTGTCTGCGCTGGCGTGCGCGGTTACAACCCCCGAAACACACAGGCAGATCCCAGGCAGACCCATGGCAGGCAAGATCAGCAGCATGACCGGCTACGCGGTGGCCACGCGCGAATTGCCGCAGGGCGTGTTCACGCTCGAATTGCGCGCGGTGAACAACCGCTTCCTCGACCTGCAGTTCCGGATGCCGGAAGAACTGCGGCCGTTCGAGCAGCCGATGCGCGAGCGCGTGGCGGCGAAGGTCGGACGCGGCAAGGTCGAATGCCGCATGTCGATCAACGCCGCGGGCACCGGCGGCACCCAGGGGTCGCTCGATCCGGCCGCGCTGGCGAACCTGCTGCAACTGGCCACCGCCGTGCGCACGGCAGCCCCGGGTGCGCCCGCGCTGGGCGTCGCGGAGATCCTGCGCTGGCCCGGCGTGCTGGTGACCCAGGCGCTCGCCGGCGATGCGCTGCGCGACATCGTGCTCGGGCTGTGCGACGAGGCGCTGTTGCAGTTCAACGCATCGCGCGAGCGCGAGGGCGACAAGTTGCGCGCCTTCATCCTGGAGCGTGCCGACGGCGTCGCGGCGATCGTAGCCGACGTCAAGCCGCGCATCCCGGCGCTGCTCGCGGCACAGCGCGAACGGCTGCTGGCCCGGCTGGCCGATGCAGGCATCGCGGCCGACCCGGATCGCCTCGCCCATGAACTCGTACTGTACGCGTCGAAGATCGACGTCGAGGAAGAACTGTCCCGTCTCTGCGCCCACGTCGATGAACTGCGGCGCACGCTGTCGCGCGGCGGTGCGGTCGGCAAGCGGCTCGACTTCCTGATGCAGGAATTCAACCGCGAATCCAACACGCTGGGCTCGAAATCGGTCGATACCGCCACCACCCAGGCCGCCATCGAGCTCAAGGTGCTGATCGAGCAGATGCGCGAGCAGATCCAGAATGTCGAATAGATGAGCGGCTGCCTGTTCGTCGTCAGCGCGCCTTCGGGTGCGGGCAAGACCTCGCTGGTCAATGCGCTGCTCGCGGCCGACCCGGCGGTCCGCAAGTCGGTGTCCTACACGACACGCGCGCCTCGGCCGGGCGAGGCGGACGGGCACGATTACCATTTCGTGGCCATGCCCGAATTCGAGCGGATGATCGAGTCGAACGACCTGCTCGAACATGCGCGGGTGCACGGCAACTGCTACGGCACCGGACGAACCTGGGTGCTGGATGCGCTGGCGGCGGGCGAGGATATCGTGCTCGAGATCGACTGGCAGGGTGCGCAGCAGGTGCGGCAGTTGTACCCGCAGGCGGTGAGCGTGTTCATACTGCCGCCGTCGATCGAAGCGCTCGAGTCGAGGTTGCGCGGCCGCGGGCAGGACAGCGAAGAGGTGATCGCCCGCCGCGTCAGGGCAGCGCGCGCCGAGATAGCCCATGTCGGCGAATTCGACTATGTTATAGTGAATTCGGTATTCGCCACCGCTGCGCGCGAACTGCAGAGCATCGTGATCGCGCACCGCCTGATGCGTCCCGCGCAACTCGTACGCCACCAGGCGCTGATACAAGCGCTCAGATGAACCCGCCCGGCGCGCCTCGCGCGCCAGGCTGCCGGAGATTTACACATGGCCCGTATCACCGTAGATGACGCCCTCAAGCAGGTCACCAACCGTTTCGAACTCACGCTCGCGGCCACCTACCGCGCACGCCAGTTGACGATGGGCGCCACGCCGCTGGTCGAGGCAAACAAGGACAAGCCGACGGTGATCGCGCTGCGCGAGATCGCCATGGGCAAGATCAGCCTCGACATCATGCACCGCGCGCCGAATACCTGAGCCGTGCAGGGCGCCACGCGCCCGCCGGTCCTGGTGCGTGCAGCGACACGCATCGGGCGCACTCGGCAACGCCGCCCCGCCGCGAAGGCCCCGGGCGGCGTTTTGCTTTCTGGTAGGCTCTCGAAGCCGATGAACCACCCACCCGGGCTGCAGCGCTGATGCTCGAATCCGAACTGCTGTTCAAGGACCTCACGTCCTACCTCAAGGCAGACGACGTTTCCAGGCTGCAACGCGCCTACGCATTCAGCGAGGCCGCGCACCACGGGCAGTTCCGCAAGAGCGGCGAACCCTATATCTCGCATCCGCTCGCGGTCGCGAAGATCCTGGCCCAGTGGCACCTCGATCCGCAGGCGCTGACCGCCGCTCTCCTGCACGACGTGATGGAGGACACGGCCGTCACGAAGGAGGAGATCGCCGAATCGTTCGGCAAGCCGGTCGCCGAACTGGTAGACGGCGTGTCGAAGATCGACGCGATCGAGTTCCAGAGCAAGGAAGACTTCCAGGCCGAGAATTTCCGCAAGATGCTGCTGGCGATGGCGCGCGACGTGCGCGTGATCCTGATCAAGCTCGCCGATCGCCTGCACAACATGCGCACGATGCAGGTGATGGATCCGGCACGCAAGAAGCGCATCGCGCGCGAGACGCTCGACATCTACGCGCCCATAGCCAACCGGCTGGGGCTCAACAGCATCTACCAGGAACTGGAAGACCTGTCGTTCCGCTACCTGCACCCGACACGGTACCGGGTGCTTTCCAAGGCGCTCAAGACCTCGCGCGGAAACCGCCGCGAAGTGGTCGGCAAGGTGCTCGACGCGATCCTCGCGCGACTCAAGGAGGGCGGCATCGACGCAGCGGTCACCGGGCGCGAGAAGCACCTGCACTCGATCTACAACAAGATGCTCGAGAAGCAACTGTCGTTCGCGCAGGTTCAGGACATCTACGGCTTCCGCGTGATCGTGAAAGACGTGCCGTCCTGCTACGTGACGCTGGGCATCCTGCACGGCCTCTACAAGCCCTTCCCGGGCAAGTTCAAGGACTACATCGCGATCCCGAAGGCGAACGGCTACCAGTCGCTGCACACGACGCTGTTCGGCCCGTTCGGCATGCCCCTGGAAGTGCAGATCCGGACGCACGAGATGCACAAGATCGCCGAGGCCGGCGTGGCCTCGCACTGGCTGTACAAGACCTCCGACGCCGACCTGAACGAGTTGCACCAGAAGACCCACCAGTGGCTGCAGAGCCTGCTCGAACTGCAGACCACCTCGGGCACCGCGGTCGAGTTCCTGGAACACCTGAAGGTCGACCTGTTCCCCGACGAGGTGTACGTGTTCACGCCGAAGGGCAAGATCATGGCGCTGCCGCGCGGCGCGACAGCGGTCGACTTCGCGTACTTCGTGCACACGGACATCGGCAACCGCGCGATCGCGGTGAAGATCAACGACGAGCTGATGCCGCTGCGCACGGAGCTGAAGAACGGCGACCGCGTGGACATCATCATCGCGGTACAGGCGCGGCCGAACCCGGCCTGGCTCAATTTCGTCGCCACCGCGCGCGCGCGCTCGCAGATCCGGCACGTCCTCAAGACCATGCAGCTCGAGGAGTCGGTGCTGCTCGGCGAGCGGCTGCTGAACCAGGCACTGGCTACGCTCAAGGGTACGCCGGCGGAGATCGGCGCCGACAGCTGGGACAAGTACCTGCGCGAGTCGGGCGCGAAGAGCAAGTCGGAACTGCACGCCGATATCGGGTTGGGCAAGCGGCTCGCCGCCGTGGTCGCCGCCAGCCTGCTGCAGCGATCGGGCATCGCCCCGTCAGAGCAGCAGATGCCGGGCACCATCCTGATCCGCGGCACCGAGGGCATGGCCGCGCAGCTGGCGCGCTGCTGCAACCCGATCCCGGGCGACCCGGTGATCGGCCTGGTCAGCAAGGGCCAGGGCATCGTGATCCACACCCAGGACTGCCCGGTGATCCGCAAGAGCCGGCATGAATCCGACCGCTGGGTCGACGTGCAATGGGACGACAAGACACGCCGCACGTTCCTCGTGAACATCCGACTGTCGGTGGCGAACGAGCGCGGGGTTCTCGCACGCGTGGCCGGCGGCATCGCCGAAGCGGGGTCGAACATCGACAACGTCAGCGTCGAGCAGTCCGACTCCAGCGCCTATTCGACGATGAACTTCACGCTGCAGGTGACCAACCGCTTCCACCTGGCGCAGATCATGAAACGGCTGCGACTGATCCCCGAGGTGGCGCGCATCGTCCGCGTGAAGGGACAGCCGCGGGAGCGCGACCAGTGAGCCGATGGAAGGCCTGAGCACGTTCCAGCTGGCGTGGGCGGCGCTGATCTTCACCGCCGGCTTCGCGATACGCAACCTGGCCGGATTCGGCGCTATCCTGATCCCGGCGCTCGCATTGTTCCTGCCGCTGACGATGGTGGTGCCCGTGGTCACGCTGATCGCGGTGCTGTCCTCGATCGGCATCGCGGTGCGCCATCGCGACCAGATTGCCTGGCATGACCTCAAGCCGCTGCTGCCCTGGAGCCTGGTCGGCGTCGCGGTCGGCCTGTACCTGTTCGACCGGCTCGGCGACGACACGCTGGTCACCGCGCTGGGCACATTCGTCGCGGGCTTCGGCCTGTGGTCGCTGTTCAAGGGCGACCGGCCGTCGACCGGTCCACGCCTGCCACGCTGGCTGGTCGTGCCACCGCTGGCAACCTTCGCAGCGATCGTGGGCACGACCTTCGGCGGCCTCGCCGGACCGGTCTACGGCGTGTACCTCGAATGGCTGAAGATGGAGAAAGGCAGGTTTCGCGCCTCGATGTCCGCAGTGCTGGTTGTACTGGGCACGCTGCGCGGGCTGGGTTACCTGAGCCTCGGCCACTTCGATCGCGGCACGCTGGTTCTCGCGGCGCTGGCACTGCCCTGTGCGCTGCTCGGGCTGGGCATCGGGGCACGCATGCATGCGCGCGCGACACCCGCCGGCTTCCGCCGCATCGTCGCCGTCCTGCTTGTCGTCTCCGGCGCGGCGCTGCTGCTGCGCTGAACCGGCCATGCGCTGCCAGACGAAGCTAGAACAGGTACATCAGCGACAGCGACCAGAGGCTGGCGCGTGCGCGTCCGCTCGGCAGCGGCGAGTCGCCGACCTCGTTGTACTGCTCGTATTCGGCGCGCAGCGCGAGACCACGCGGCAGCTGGTACTGCAAGCCAGCGCCGATGACCGGCGAGATCTTCCAGTCACGCTCGGACAGTTCGGCCCGGCCCACGACAGCGGGGAAGTTGCCGCTGTCCGCGCGCACCCGGGTGTAGCCGAAGCCGACCTTGCCGAATGCCGAGAAACCGGTGTTGCCGAAGGGGATCGAACCGACACCGGCCAGCTTCACGGCATCGACCTTGTAGGCGAGCCTGGCGCTACCGCCACCGCTGGTGTAGATGACCGCGTTGTTTCCGAGATTGTCGTAGCCGCCTTCGACGGCCAGCCACGGCAGCAGGCGATAGCCGGCGAAGAACCTGTACGCCGTGTTGCTGTCGTCGAACGTGGCGACCGTGCCTGCGCCACCGATGCTGAAGTCGCCAGTCTTGAAACCGAGGCGCGACTGGCCCAATCCGAACCCGGTATACCAGCCGGTCGCCGACGGCGACTGCGCCAGTGCCGATCCGGTGCAGCCAAGGACACCCGCGAAACAGGCTGCCTGCACCAGGGAAACCCCTGCAGCAGACAGGCGCGACCGTGCGTTGCGGATGGTCCTGCTGCCGATCTCTGTGCTCGTGCGGTGCGCCATCGGGAAAACCTCAGTCATTTGAAGCCAGTGCTGATGATACCAACCGCTGTCCTGGAACCCAAGCCAGCCGGGGCAGCACCCGGGGCTGCACCTGGACCCTTGTTAGCGGCAGGGATGGGCGCCACTTGAGCACGATCGTACGCGAGCAGCACGCCCCGGGGTCGACCGCCGCCCTCTGGTTGCTCGCCAGCACATGCATCGCGCTGGCGGTGGCAACGCGCCATTCGGACATCGCACGCCTGTTCGTGCACTGGCTGCTGCATCCGCTCCGTCCCGGAAGCACCGGCGACACGCTTCTGCTCGTGCCAGCCGGCGCAGCGGCGCTGCTGGCCGTGCTGGCGCTGATGCGCCATCGTGCCGCTGCGTGGTGGGAACATGCGGATGCCGCGTACCTCCTGCTCACGCTGGTCGTGTTCGCCCATGCGATCGGGCTGTTCGCGCTGCTGGGCGTCCAGGAACGACTCGAACTGCCCTGGCAAGCCGAGGGCAGGCACTGGTCGGGCACCGCGTTCGCCACCGTCTCGCTGTTGCACAGCGAGTTGGGCCGCGCCGCCCTGGCGACGCTGCTCGAGGGGGGATCGGCCCTGGGCGGGCTTGCCGCCCCCTCCAGTGGTGCCACGCTGCCCATCCTCGTCCCGGCGATGGAACGCTGGGCGGCAGGGCTATCGCTGGTGGCCGCGGTCACTGCTGCGCTCGCTGCCGCTCCCGGCATTGCGCGGCGCCATCACTGGCACCCGGTCGCCATTGCCGTGTTCATCGCAGCGGCGCTCCATTCCCTGTGGGCGGTGGTCGACGGCGGTGCGCTGGCCCCTGGCCTGCCGGCCTCCCTGCTGATGCTGGCCCTGTTCGCCTGCGCGTGCGACACCGCAGACCTGCGCGCACGCGTGCGCCGCCATGGCCTGTCCGCCGGCGCGCTGCTGGTCGCGGCGGCCTGCGGCCGGGCTGCCATCGCCCGGGAGGGCTGGGGCAGCGTGCTGCCCGACCTCGCCGTACCCGTGCTGCTCTACGGCACGGCGCTGCTCTGCTGGGCCTTCCGGGAAGAGGCTGGCGGCCTGGCTCGCATGGCCGCGCTGGCGGCCGCACTCGGCCTGCTCGGCGTTTCGTACCTGGACGACGCCTGGTCCGGCACGGGCCTGCTGCTGCGAGCCCTGCCCGTGCAGGCGCGCATCGTGGTCGTCGATGCGGCAGGCAGCGAATCGCGCGACGCGAGCGCGGCCATGCGCGGCGCGACGCCGCTCGCGGTGTACCGCCGATTCGGCGACGACCCGCTGCATCCCCGACGGGTGCTGATCGAGGCGCGTCCACCCGATCCGGAGGCGATGGCTGCAGCCAGGCCAGGCCGCGAGTTCGCGTTCGCACTGCGCTTCATCCGTGGACAGCCGGCGCCATCGACCGTCACCGCCGGGCCCTACTTGCTGCTGGCGGCGACACGCGTCCCCGACCGCACGAACACGGCGGTGTTCCTGTTGCGCACCGCGTCGCCCCTGATACCGCCCTTCTTCACCGTTTCATCGACCGCCCTGGACCGGAACAATTTCGAGGTGCACCTGCATCTGGTCGCCACGGCACTCAGGGCGCAGG
Source organism: uncultured bacterium (assembly GCA_903873475.1). Classification (GTDB taxonomy): domain Bacteria; phylum Pseudomonadota; class Gammaproteobacteria; order Burkholderiales; family CAIKXV01; genus CAIKXV01. The sequence continues at coordinate 16,582 of CAIQON010000284.1, read as the reverse complement.
GCATCGACGAGTTCATGCTGATGCCGCTGCTGGACGTGCACGACCGGGAACGATTCTCCCCGCCCCGCAGGACGCGCGCAGAGGCGGGCTGAACATCGGCGACACCAGCCGCTGGCCAGCGCTGCCGCGGGCTGCGGCAGGCGGTGGGCACGGTTGCGGCAGCCCCCTGCGCGAGGCACACTGCGCGGCCTCGAGACCGGCTGCCATCCATGCGCGGCCGGCCCGGCTATCGGAGGAGCAATCAATGACGCATCCCTGTACAGCAGTGGCACGACGCACGCGTGCATCCGTGCTCGCCTGCCTGGCCATCGCCGGCACCTGCAACAGCGCCGCCGCCGCCGAGGCACCCTCGGCGGAGGTGCAGTCGTATCCGGCACGGCCGGTGCGGCTGATTGCCGCGGCAGCCCCGGGCGGTGGCATCGACATCCTCGGGCGGTTGCTCGCACTGCGGCTGGCCGACGCGTGGAAGCAGCAGGTGGTGGTCGACAACCGTGCCGGCAGCGGCGGGCTGATCGCGACCGAACTGGTCACGCGCGCCAACCCCGACGGGCAGACGCTGCTGATGCAGAGCGTCGGCATCTCCTATGTCGGCACCCTCAACCGCAACGCGTCTTTCGACGTGCTGCGCGACCTCGCGCCCGTTGCCCTGGTCGCAAGCCAGCCGTCTCTGCTGGCCGCCCATCCGTCGACGCAGTTCTCGAAGCTGGGCGAACTGATCGCCCAGGCGAAGGCTCGGCCCGGGCAGGTCACCTTCGGATCAGGCGGTGCCGGCGGCGCGTCGCACATGGGCACCGAACTGCTCGCCAACGCAACCGGCATCCGGATGGTCCATGTCCCGTACAAGGGCACCGGACCGTCGATGGCCGCGCTGCTGTCGGGCGAGGTGAATGTCGCGCTGGTCGGCATCTCGACCGCCCTGCCCTACGTACGCAACGGCAAGGTGCGCGCGCTCGGCGTAAGCAGAGCGACGCGCTCGTCGCTGGCGCAGGACATACCGACCATCGCCGAGGCGGGCGTGCCGGGCTACGAATTCTCCGGCTGGTACGGGCTGCTGGCGCCGGGCAAGACGCCACGCCCGATCCAGGAACGCATCAACACCGCGGTCAATGCGGCGATCCGGCATCCCGAGATGCTGCAGCAGTTCGCCGGCAACGGCTTCGAGCCGCTGGGCGGCAGCGTCGACGCGTTCCGCAAGTACTTCGCGGCCGAGGTGGAGAAGTGGAAGCGGGTGATCGCCGAGGCGGGGATCGGAAACCAGTAGCCCCGGCAGCGTGCCGCGGGCGGGGCCGCGTCAGCCCTGCCCGTCGAAGTCGACCAGGCCCATGTTCTCGACCGACGGCCCGAGTTCGCCACGCTCGATCCGGTGCACGATGTCGCATACCGCGCTGTTGCCCGGCGTGGGTATGCCAGCCTCGCGGCCGAGCGATACCACCAGGCCGTTGATGTATTCGGTCTCGCTGCGCCGCTTCTTCAGCAGGTCCTGGAACGCGGTGTTGCGCGAGTTCTTGCCGATGTGGCCGACCAGCGTGGTCACGAGTTTCTCGACGATGGCCTCCGGCGTGTTTCCCGACTGCACGCCGAACTCTGCCTCGGTCAGCCCGAAGATGGGCTGCAGCCGGTAGCCATGCGCCTGGCCGACGGCGATCGTCTCGCAGCCGATGCGCCGGATCAGGTCGAAGATCTGCGGGTCCTGGGTGGCTTCATAGGACTGCACGCCGAGCATCGCGAACGGCGACAGCACCATCGAGTTGGTGACCAGCTTCGTCCACTTGGCATCGCGGATGCTGGCCGTGGTGGTCACCTGTGCGGTACACGACAGCAGTTCGCGCAGCCCCTCCAGCCGCGGCGTGATGCGGCCGTCGAGTTCACCCAGCGCGAACCAGGTGCGCTCGCGCTGGGTCTTGCGCCGGGTCTCGCCCGGCACGAACAACTCGGCAGCCAGTTCGATGCAGGCACCGACCGTGCGCTCGCGGCCGACCACCGATGCGATCGTCTCGTCGTTCATGCCGTTCATCAACCCCACGACGATCGCATCGGGCGCGAGGTGCGGCCGTACGAACTCGGCCATCCAGCGCGCGTCCTGCGACTTCATCATGATCAGCGCGAGGTCGTAGGTCTCGTAGGTTCGCCGGTGGCTGGCGAAGTCGCACAGGTGTACCGCCTCGATCGGCGGCGCATGCTCTTCGCCATCGGGCAGGGTGATCTTCAGGCCGTGCGTGCGCAGCGCCTCGACCTGCGCCGGCCAGGGGTCTACCACCAGCGGCGCATGGCCGGCACGCGCGAGGTCAGTGGAGACGTTGCAGCCTATGGCGCCTGCGCCGAGCACTACGATGTTGCGTGGCATTCGATCGAGCCGGACGGATTCGAGATGGGCGCGAGTCTATAGCAATCCGTGTGGCGGGCGCAGTGACCGTGACGAGCACGGCGAGGGACGGGAACGGCCCGGGGTGCACTGTCGTGCATTGTCGTGCATCGGGCGCGCAAGCTCACCGAAGGCCGCGCCGCCGCGTTCCGCTCGTGGGCGATGGGCGATGGCCCAAGCGTGCGACGAGAGGGAATGCCGGTGCAGTTCGTGATTCGCTCGATGGTAGGCCGTGCCAGATTTGAACTGGCGACCAACGGATTAAAAGTCCGCTGCTCTACCGGCTGAGCTAACGGCCCCCGGAGCGAAGCCCGCGATTATAACGACTCTGCGCGAAGACGCAAGATCACTCCTCGCGCATCATTCTCCAGTACTGCAATTTCATCGTCGCGGCGCAACCCGCGACGATGGAAGCGAAGGTGATGAACGACCCGAGGGCCAGCGTCGACAACCCGCTAATGCCCTGGCCGATCGTGCATCCCAGCGCGGTGACGCCGCCGAAGCCCATCAGGATGCCGCCCAGCATGTGGTTGCGCATGTCGGCCGGCGAGGTGAACGACTCCCAGCGGAAGGTGCGAGTCGCCATCGCCATCGCGAACGCCCCCGCGATCACGCCCGCCACCGCCGCGATGCCGAAGGTGACGTGCAGCGAACGGTCGGTCCACATCGCGAGCAGTTCGAGCGTGTAGGCCACCGGTGCCACGAAGCTGAACGATTCGGCTACGCGCGAATTGGTCGCGTAGAAGGTGAGTTCCAGCGTCTCGGGATTCTCCCGGTAGCCGAGGTTGGCCGTGACGAACCAGCCGGCCGCCACCAGCAGGCCGACCACGGTGCCGCCGAGGATGCCCTCGCGGTTGCCGCGGAACTCACGGCTGCCGAACACGAAGGCCGCGATCGCCGTGGCGATCACGGCTGCGCAGCCCATCGCCATCGCAGCCGTCGCGCGGGTGCCGGAGAGCAGGGTCGGCAGGTCCTGCCCGGGGATCGACCAGCGTTCGAAGTTCACCGCCACCGGCTGCAGCCAGTCGACCCGCCACTGACCGAACAGCCCGCGCAGCGTCATCCAGGCCGACAGCCCCAGGAACAGCGCCACCACGACCGACTTCAGGTTGCCGGCGCCGATCCGGATCAGCGTCTTGCTGCCGCAGCCGGATCCGAGCGTCATGCCGATGCCGAACAGGAGGCCACCGACGATGTGCGACAGCCACATCAGGTTGGGCGCGACATAGATCGACTTTCCGAGGTCGATCAGCCCGGCGGCCTGCAGGCCGTTGGCCGCCAGCATCGCCACCGCGATCGACAGCAGCCACATGCGCATGCGCGACAGGTCGCCGATGTTGATCCAGTCGGACACCGCACCAAGCGTGCAGAAGTGCGTACGCTGGGCGGTCGCACCGAACACGAATGCCAGCACGAACGCGAGCGAAGCGACCAGCGTGCCGGTGTGAGGCGTGGCTTCCGGGATCATTGGCGAAGCATCGGGCCCTGCGCGACGGAAATCAAGGCCCGTGCGTCCGACGCATGCCGCGCGCCACGCTCAATCCCGATAGCGCGTCGGATCGACGACGCCGGCACGCTCGAAACCGTCGCGCCGCAGCCGGCAGGCATCGCACCGCCCGCAGGCAAGGCCATCGTCGGTTGCCTGGTAGCACGATACGGTCTGCGCATAGTCGACCCCGAGCGACAGGCCGAGGCGGATGATCTGCGACTTGTCGAGGTCGATGATCGGCGCCCGCACATGCAGCCGCCGGCCTTCGATGCCGGCGCGCGTGGCGAGGTTGGCCATCACCTCGAAGGCCGCGACGAAGGCGGGCCGGCAATCCGGATAGCCGGAGTAGTCGATCGCGTTGACGCCGATGAAGATCTCGGAGGCGCCGAGCACTTCGGCCCAGCCGAGCGCGAGCGCGAGCATCAGCGTGTTGCGCGCCGGCACGTACGTGACCGGGATGCCGGGACTGACGCCATCGACCGGCACGTCGATCGCCGCATCGGTCAGCGCCGAGCCGCCGAACTGCCCGGCATCGACCCGCACCACCCGATGCGCGGCAACGCCGACCGCTGCCGCAACACGGGCAGCGGCATCGAGTTCGGCGCGATGGCGCTGCCCATAGTCGATCGACAACGCGTGCGGCGCGAAGCCACCGGCCTTCACCACCGCCAGCACGGTGGCCGAATCGAGGCCACCGGACAACAGCACCACGGCCGGCCTTGCTGCGCCGGGCACGTTCGGCGCCCCTTGCGCCACGGTTGCCACCGTCTCGCTCATCGTCCCTGCGCCTCCCCCCAGAGCTGCTTGTGCAGCTGCACCTGCATGCGCACCGGCAGGCGGTCGCGCAGGATCCATTCCGCAAGCCGGGCGGCCGGCAACTGTTGGAAGGACGGCGAGAAAAGCACCGGGCAGCGCGCTGCGATCGCATGCGTCTCGAGCATGTCCCTGGCCCACTCGTAGTCTGCTTCGCTGCACAGCACGAACTTCACCTCGTCCTGGCGATCCAGTCGGTCGAGGTTCTGCCAGAGGTTGCGCGCGGCCTCGCCGGATCCCGGCGTCTTGATGTCGAGGATCGTCGACACCCGGGGATCGACAGCGGAGATGTCGATGGCGCCACTGGTTTCGAGCGATACCGACCGCCCCGCGTCGCACAGGGCGCGCAGCAGGTCGTGGCAGGCGCGCTGCGCCAGCGGCTCGCCGCCGGTGACGGTCACCCAGTGTGCGTCGAAGGCGGCCACTTCGGCCAGCACTGCATCGATATCCATCATGCGGCCGCCGTGGAACGCGTAAGCGGTATCGCAGTAGCCGCAGCGCAGCGGGCATCCGGTCAGGCGCACGAAGGCGGTGGGCAGCCCGACACGGCTGGTCTCGCCCTGCAGGGAGAAGAAGATCTCGGTGATGCGCAGGCGGACCGCGGCGCCCGGCGAACCCGGTGCTTCGACCGCATCCGGACGCGCACTCATCGGGTCATTTGCGCGGCGCGAGCCTGCGCTTCGCGCGCTCGGCGGCTTCGGACTGCGGATAACGCGCGACCAGTTCCTCGAGCGTCTTGCGCGAGGCGGCCGTCTCGCCGAGTTCAGCCTGGCTGCTGGCGATGTTGAGCAGCGCGTCGGGTACCTTCTCGTGGTCGGGCCAGGTCGCGATCAGTTGCCGCTGGCTCGTTATCGCCAGCCGGAATTCGCGCAGGTTGAAATGCGAATCGCCGATCCAGTACTGCGCCGCCGGGGCCAGCCGGCTCCTTGGCCAGGTCTTCACGAACGACTGGAAGGCAGCGATCGCGCCGGCGTAGTTGCCGATGCGACGCAACTGTTGCGCAGCATCGTAGGCACGCTGCTCTGCGACGGGGTCCGACCCGGCGGGGAGTGCGCTGTTCACGCCGCCGGGCGGCACGGCTGCAGCGGCCGTCCCAGCTGACGGCGGCGCGACGATCGGGCCCCGGCCCGTTGCAACGCTGCTGCTGACCGTACCGGCCGGCGTGGTGGTTGCCGCGCTGGCCGGCGCAGCCGCCGCGCCAGCTGCGCCGGACGCTGCCGGCGGCTGGGGCGATCCAGTGGCCGCCGATGACGGCACGGTGCCGCCAGCGCCTGCCCCCGGCGGCACGGCGGCCCCAGGCGCGGCAGCCGGCGCAGTGGTCGATGGTGGCGTGCCGCTGCCGGGAGCGGGCGCCTCGAGCCGCTTCAGCCGCGAGTCGATGTCGATGTACATGTCGCGCTGCCTGCGCGTGGCCGTGTCGATCGCGTTCGACAGGACCTCTTGCCGGCCGCGCAACGTACGTATTTCGGCCTGCGCTGCCTCGACCTGGTTGAGCACCTCCAGCAGCGACTGCGCCTTGAGCGCGTTCTCGAGCTGGTTGATCCGCGCCGAGAGTTCGCCCGACTGCCGGGTGAGGTCGGCGATCTGCTGCTGCTGTGCGGCGATCGTCTCGCGCTGTGCAGCGATCGCCTTGCGCGATTCGGTATCGGTGAACAGTTGCGCGTGTGCTGCCGGCACGATGCCAGCCGCGATCGCCGCGCACGCCAGCCATGCCGTCGCGCGGCGCGCATGCCCGCGCGCCACGGATACGCCTGCGATCACTTGCCGGCCGGCAGCTTGTCTTCGCCGTCGTACAGGATGTCGGCGCGCCGGTTCTCGGCATAGGCTGCTTCGGTGCTGCCGCTGGCACGCGGACGCTCTTCGCCGAGGCTGACCGGCTCCATCTGGCGCTCGGTCACGCCCAGCACCGCCATCGCCTGGCGAACGGCATCCGCGCGGCGCTGCCCGAGCGCGAGGTTGTACTCGCGGCTGCCGCGTTCGTCGGTGTTGCCCTGGATCGTCACCCGGAACTTCGGGTTGTCGAGCAGGAAGCGTGCATGTGCCTGGATCATCGGCCGGAACTCGTCGCGCACCACGTTGCTGTCGTACTCGAAGAAGACGCTGCGCCGCGACAGCAGGCTCTTCGGATCGCTCAGCACTGCGGGCAACTGGCCGGACGGCGTCTGGTCGGTACCGATCGGGGCACCGCTGATCGGGGGCTGGCCAACCGGCGCCTTCGGCAATGCATCGGTCGCGGGCTTCGTCAGCGCGCCCTGTTCGCCGATCGTGCGCGACTCGACCTGCGCGCTCGACTGCTCGGAATCGGGCGTGGAGGAGCACCCCGCCAGCGCGGCCAGGCACAGCATCCCGATCCAGGCCGAACGATAACCGGTGCGCGACAGGCCCGGTACGCGATGGGTGGCAGCCGGGGCCACGGTGGGTTGCATCGACAGTTCAGTCATGGTCTTTCCTTTCACTGTGCCTTCAACAGAGGACCCCACGCCGGCTCGCGCACGTCGTTCGAGCCTGCCGTCAGCCGCTGCCGCACGCGTCCGTCGCTGGACACTGCAGCCAAGATACCACGCCCCCTGACCTCGGTTGCGTAGAGGATGATGCGGCCGTTCGGGGCAAAGCTGGGCGATTCGTCGACGGCGGTATCGGTCAGGACCTGCACCTGGCGCGTGGCGAAATCCTGGATCGCGATGTTGAAGCGGCCGCCGGTTCGCTGCACGAACGTGAAGCTGCGCCCGTCGGGGCTCGCCCGTGGCGAAACGTTGTAGGTTCCTTCGAAGGTCAGGCGCTCCACCTCGCCGCCGCCCGCCGCTACACGATAGATCTGCGGGCTGCCGCCACGGTCGGAGGTGAACAGTATGGAACGCCCGTCGGGGGTGAACGCCGGTTCGGTGTCGATCGCGTTGGACTTCGTGAGACGCTGGACGTTCGAGCCGTCGGCGTCGATCAGGTAGACCTGGGAGGGCCCGTCGCGGGTGAGCACCACCGCGAGCCGGTTGCCGTCGGGCGACCAGGCCGGCGCGCTGTTGCTGCCGCGGAAGTTGGCCAGCACGATGCGCGACCCGTTGACCAGCGACTGCACGTAGATGATCGGCTTCTTGCGCTCGAACGACACATAGGCGAGGCGGGTACCGTCGGGCGACCACTTGGGCGAGATGATCGGCTCGCTCGACGCGAGCACCGTCTGCGCATTGGACCCGTCGGCATCGGCGATCTTCAGTTCGAACCGGTTGGCCTGCCGCTCGACATAGGTGATCTTGGTGCTGAACACGCCGACATCGCCGGTCAGCCGCTCATAGATCGCGTCCGAGATGCGATGGGCGGTCAGGCGCAGTTGTCCCGGGTTAACCGTGTAGCTGAAGCCGGCGAGTTGCGACTGCTTCGCGACATCCATCAGGCGGAAGCGCACTTCCACCCGCCCGTCGGGCAGCACCGTGGTCGAACCGATCACCACCGCATCAGCGCCCCGCGAACTGAAATCGGGATACCGAAGCTCGGACGGCTGCACCGGCAGCGGCCGCACGTCCTGCACGTCGATCATGCGGAACAGGCCGCTGCGCTGCAGGTTGGCGATGATCACCGGCGTCAGCGCCTGCGCGAGCCGGTCCTCGCCTGCGAACGGCACGATGGCAATCGGCGACTGGCTGGCGCCGGCGCCGGTGATCTCGATCTTGAGCTGGGCGGAGGCCGACGGCGCCAGCACGGGCTGCAGCACCACGAGCAGGGCAGCGAGCAGCCACAGGCAGGCGCGGGCGATCGGCGGCGGGAGATGCCGCGGCGACACGGCGGCGGGGCGCACCATTGTTGAAACCATCAGTATCTTCATGAGGGCCAAGTCTAGCGTGACTGCAGGCATTGAACGGCCGGGCACGGCTTCAGGGGTCAGGTACGTCGAAAAAATCCATGGCGGCTCATTCCTGGGGCCTGAACTGCAGCAATAGTGTACGGAACTGCGGAAACAACTGGGGTTCAGGCGGAATGGGCAGAGGTTGCGCGCGCATGATCGCGCGCTCGACGGCCTCGTCATACAGCGCATTGCCGCTGGACCGGCGCAGTTTCACCGACAGCACGTCGCCGCCGGGGATCAGCACCACGTCGAACTCGGCCGTCGCGTTCGGCGGCACGCCTGGCGGCTCGACGATGAAGCGGCGCACCTTGCCCCGGATCTTGTCGATGTGCGATGCAAGCACCTTGGCCTGCGCGCTCGCCGCAGCCTCGGCCGCCCGGCGCGCGAGTTCGTCCTGTTCGCGCCGGATGCGATCGGCCTCCGCCTGTTTCGCCAGCGCATCCTTCTGCGCCCTGGCGTCTGCCTGTGCCTGTGCCTGTGCCTTGGCCTTGGCATCGGCCTGTGCCTGCGCCTTTGCCTTTTCAGCCTCGCGCTGCTTCGCCTCCTCGAGCTTGCGCCGCTCGGCCTCGGCCTGCTTCGCCTTCGCCGCCTCCCTGGCCTTCAGCTCGATGTCGACCTTCGGCTGCGCCTTGACCGGCGCCTCCTTCGGCTCGGGGGGCGGTTTCGGCACCGGCTTCGGTTCGGGCCGCGGCACAGGCTTCGGCGCGGAGGCCGGCTCGGGTTGAGCGGGCGCAGGTGCGGGCATCGGTTGCGCCACCGCCGCGGGGGGCGGCGGCAGCGCCGACCACAGTTCGGCCGAGACCGGTTCGTTGCGCCGGGTCTGGATGTGGAACCCGTAGGTCAGGGCGACCACAGCGACCAGGTGCACCAGCAGCGCGAGCACGCCCGCCAGCACGGCCTTCGGCTCGTCGCGCACGGATTGCAGCGGATGCCCTGAGCCGACCCGGTTCAGCACGGATATGCCGCCCCGCGGAGCCGGGTGCGCCGGATCCGCCATGCATCACGCCACGCCCGGCCGCAGGTCATCGCCATCGGCCTCAGGGCGTGTGCGGCTTGGCGAGCAGGCCCACCCGCTTCACCTGGTTCTGCTGCAGCAGGTCCATCACCTCGAGCACCGCCTCGTAGCGCACCGCCTTGTCTGCCGCGATCACCACCGGCCGGTCGGGCGCGCTCGACTGCAGCCCCTGGATGAACTTCACCAGTTCTGCTTTCGACAGTTCGCGCTCCGGCCCGCCCTGCGCCCGGTCGCGTACCGCGAGCGCACGGTCGGCCTTGATCGTCACCTCGATCGGCAGCGCCGGTGCGGTCAACGACTGCCCGACGGAAGGCAGTTCGATCTGCCCGGGGTTGGTCAGCGGAGCGGTCACCATGAAGATCACCAGCAGCACCAGCATCACGTCGAGGTAGGGCACGACGTTGATCTGGTTCATCATGCGGCGCGGCCGCCGCTTGCGGATCGACGCGCTCATCGCACCGCCTTCCGAAGGAGGGCCATGCTCAGCCCTGCCGCTGCATGATGTTGGTGAACTCTTCCATGAAGCTCTCGAAGCGCACCGCGAGCCGGTCGATGTCGTAGCTGAAGCGGTTGTATGCGAGCACCGCCGGGATCGCCGCGAACAGGCCCATCGCGGTGGCGATCAGCGCCTCGGCGATACCCGGGGCAACCAGCGACAGCGTCGCCTGCGCCACCGTCGACAGCCCCATGAACGCGTGCATGATCCCCCAGACCGTGCCGAGCAGCCCGATGTACGGCGCGACCGACCCGACCGAGGCAAGGAAGGCCAGGTTGTCTTCGAGCACGTCCATCTCGCGCTGGTAGGTCGCGCTCATCGCGCGCCGCGTGCCGTCAATGGCCGCGCTGCGGTCGGCCCCCGGCGGACGCTTCACCTTGCTGAACTCGCGGAAGCCGGCCTCGAAGATGCGCTCGAGGCTGCCGGCACGATGCTTGGCCGCAGCGGCTGCCTGGTACAGGCTGTTCAGGTCGCCGCCGCTCCAGAAGTCGCGCTCGAAGGCTTCGGTGTCCGCCTTGGCCTGGCGCAGCACGAATGCCTTGCGGAAGATGTACCACCATGACAGCAGCGACGCGAGCAACAGCCCGAGCATCACCAGCTGCACGAAGAGGCTCGCGTGCGCGACCAGCCCCCATACAGACATGTCCTGGGTCACGTTCATCCTGTCGATTTCGCTCCGTCATTCGTTGCGGCGCCGTCGCCGAAGGGGAGTGTCCACGATTCGAGCGCCGCGCGCAGCGGTTCCGGAATGCCCATCGGCCGGAAGCGTGTCGCCGACACGCATACCAGCGACAGCGTGGCCTTCGTCGCGATCGTGCCATCGGCCAGTTCGACCGTCTGCACGAAACGGGCGGATGTGCGGCCGAGCTGGCCGACCGCAGCCGTGACCACGAGCGCATCGTCGAGCCGCGCCGGCCTGAGGAACTCCATCTCGAGCCGGTGCAGCGCGAACAGCACGCCCTCGGCGGCGAGCCGGCCGATGTCGAAGCCGATCGAGCGCAGGAGCTCGGTGCGCGCCCGCTCGAAGAAGCTCAGGTACGAGGCATGGAACACGACGCCGCCGGCATCGGTATCCTGGTAGTAGACGCGCACCGGTAGCCGGAAGCGGCGCGAGCTCTCGGTGGTCGGCGCAGGCGCAGCCACCGGCGTGCCCTCAGGACGGTTCATCCCACAGTTCCGGGGTGGACGTGCGGCGAGGCTGCGGCAGGCCGAAGTGGCGATAGGCGGTCTGCGTGGCAACGCGGCCGCGCGGCGTACGCTTCAGGTACCCCTGCTGGATCAGGAACGGCTCGATCACGTCCTCGATCGTGTCGCGCTCCTCGCCGATGGCAGCCGCGAGGTTGTCGACGCCGACCGGGCCGCCCTCGAACTTCTCGATCACCGCCAGCATCAGGGCGCGATCCATGATGTCGAGCCCGCTGGCATCGACGTCGAGCATGCGCAAGGCCGCGTCGGCGACCTCGCGCGTGACCGAGCCGTCGGCACGGACCTGCGCGTAGTCGCGCACCCTGCGCAGCAGGCGGTTGGCGATGCGCGGCGTACCGCGTGCCCGGCACGCGATCTCGAGCGCACCGTCGTCGACGATCGAGCACTCGAGCAGTTGCGCCGAACGGGTGACGATCCGCCGCAGTTCCTCGGCGGTGTAGAACTCCAGCCGCGCGACGATTCCGAAGCGGTCGCGCAGCGGGTTGGTCAGCATGCCGGCGCGGGTAGTGGCGCCGACCAGCGTGAACGGCTTGAGTTCGAGCTTCACCGAGCGCGCGGCCGGGCCCTCGCCGATCATGATGTCGATCTGGTAGTCCTCCAGCGCAGGGTAGAGGATCTCTTCGACGATCGGCGACAGTCGGTGGATCTCGTCGATGAACAGCACATCGTTCGGCTCGAGGTTGGTCAGCAGCGCGGCCAGGTCGCCGGGCCGCTCGAGGACAGGCCCGGAGGTCTGGCGCAGCCCGACGCCCATCTCGCGCGCGATGATGTGCGCGAGCGTCGTCTTGCCCAGCCCCGGCGGCCCGAACAGCAGCGTATGGTCGAGGGGCTCGCTGCGCGAGCGCGCGGCTTCGATGAAGATCGACAACTGGCCGCGGATCTTCTCCTGGCCGACATACTCGTCGAGCAGTTTCGGGCGCAGCGCGCGTTCGACCACCTCTTCCTGCGTGGACGCGGGTGCAGCGCTGATCAGTCGATCGGTCTCGATCGCCATCCGGGGCTTCGGTCAGTACGAAGCCGCGATTATCGCGCCAAAGCGCGCATCCGCGCGAGACGCCGGAAAAACCGACGGTGGCTCGCAGCCCATGCGCCGCCCTCACCCCTTCGAGAGCACCTTCAGGGCCACCCGGATACCGTCCCCGACCGCAGTGCCCGGGGGCACCTGCTTCACCGCGAACATCGCCTCCTTGTCGCTGTAGCCCAGCGCGAGCAGGGCGTTGAGCACATCGTTCGCATCGCTGCGTCCGGCAGGCGCCCCCGCCCCCGCGCCCGGTGCCCCGGGCAGTGCATCGCCCAGCTTTCCCTTGAGTTCGAGCAGCAGGCGCTCGGCGGTCTTCTTGCCGATGCCGGGAACCCGGGTCAGGCGCGCGGTCTCCTGCAGCACGACGGCCTCCGCCAGGCCATCGACATCCATGCCCGAGAGCAGGGCGAGCGCGGTCTTCGCACCGACGCCGCTGATGCGGATCAGCGCGCGGAACGCATGGCGCTCCCGTTCGGTGGCGAACCCGTAGAGCAGGTGTGCATCCTCGCGGATCGCCAGGTGCGTGCACAGGGTGACCGTGTCGCCGATGCGAGGCAGCGAGTAGAACGTGCTCATCGGCACGTCGACCTCGTAGCCGATGCCGCCGACGTCGAGCAGCACCTGCGGCGGGTTCTTCTCGCGCAGTATGCCGGTCAGCCGCCCGATCATTCGATCGCCCCGGCGATCACGCCACCCGCCTTCAGCAGATCGGCGGCGGAGACCAGCCTGCCGCGGCGCATGCGGAAGCCCGCAGTGGAAAGCCCTGCCATGCCCTGCCCGCCATGGGCGTGGCAGATCGCGCAGGCCAGCGCGTCGGCCGCGTCCGACGATGGATCGGCGGGCAGCGACAGCAGCCGGCGCACCATCTGCTGGACCTGCGACTTGTTCGCCTGGCCGTTGCCCGCGACCGCCTGCTTCACCTGCTGCGCGGTGTATTCGGACACCGGCAGGTCGTGTGCCACCGCCGCGCAGATCGCGGCACCGCGGGCCTGCCCGAGCAGCAGCGTGGACTGCGGGTTCACGTTGACGAATACCTTCTCGATCGCGGCCTGCACCGGAGCATGGCTCACGATCACCTGCCCGAGGCAGTCGAGGATGGCCTTCAGCCGCTCCGGCAGGTCGCCTGGTGGCACCCGCACCAGGCCGGACGTGACATAGGTCAGCGACTGCCCACGCACCTCGATGATGCCGAAGCCGGTACGCCGCAGCCCGGGATCGATGCCCAGGATGCGCCGGGTCGGCTGGCTGCGTGCGCTGATCGGGGAAGTCACCGTGGTAGTGTAGCGCGCGCCGGTGCCGGGCCACCCGCATTCACCAGCGCGACGCCGACCGCGGCGACCACCAGCCCGGCGATACCGGACGCGGCCAGCGTTTCGCCGAACACCGCCCAGGCAATCAGTGCCGTCGTGCCCGGGGTCAGGTAGAACAGGCTGGCCACCTTCGACGCCGCTCCGCGCCGGATCAGCACATTCAGCAGCGTGATCGCGCCGAGCGACAGCACCACGGCCAGCCAGCCGAGCGCGAACACGAACTCCGCGGTCCAGTCCACCTGCATCGTCTCGGTCGCGAAGGCGATCGGCACCAGCAGCAGCGCGGCCGCTGCGAACTGCACCAGCGACCCGGTACGCAGGTCCATGCCGGCGGCAAAGCGCTTCTGGTAGACGGTGCCGGCGGTGATCGACAACAGCGCCACGCAGGCGAACCCGAGCGAGGCCGGCGTCGCCCCGGTGGCGTTCGCGTCCGGCCCGAGCACCAGCACCACGCCGGCAAGGCCGAGCGCGAACCCCAGCCACTGCAGCCGGCCGATGCGCTCGCCGAGCACCGGCCCTGCCACGCAGGCGGTGACCAGTGGCTGCAGGCCGACGATCAGCGCGGCCGCCCCGGCGCTCAGCCCGAGGTGGATCGCGGTGAACACGCCGCCGAGGTAGCCCGCCTGCACCAGCAGCCCTGCGACCGCGAGGTGCCCGTACTCGCGCGCACTGCGCGGCCACGGCGCGCGCGCCAGGACGCAGATGCTGCCCAGCAGCACCCCTACGACCGCGAAGCGCAGCGCCAGGAAGGTCAGCGGCTCGGCATGCGGCGTGCCGAGCTTCGCGCCGATGAAACCGGTACTCCAGAGCAGGACGAAGACGGCCGGGACCAGCCCGGCGGTCAATCCTCCACCAGCGCCGTGGTGTAGACCTCCTGGACGTCGTCGAGCGCCTCGAGCGCGTCGAGCAGGCGCTGCATCTTGGTACTCTCGTCGCCGGCGAGCACGGTCTCGGACAACGGCTTCATCGTGACCTCGGCGAACTCGGCCTTCAGGCCGGCCGCATCGAGCGCAGCCTTCACTGCGGCGAACTCTGCCGGTGGGCAGATCAGTTCGACGCTGCCGTCTTCGTTGGTGGTGACGTCCTCGGCACCGGCATCGAGGCCGACTTCCATCACTTTCTCTTCGCTGGTGCCGGGTGCGAACACGAACTGCCCGCAGTGCTTGAACTGGAACGCGACCGAGCCGTCGGTACCCATGTTGCCGCCGTTCTTCGCGAACGCATGGCGCACGTCGGCAACCGTGCGCACCTTGTTGTTGGTCACGCAATCGACCATCACCGCGGCGCCGCCGATGCCGTAACCCTCGTAGCGGATCTCGTCGAGCGATTCGCCGGTCAGTGCACCGCTGCCGCGCTTGATCGCGTTCTCGATCGTGTCTTTCGGCGTGTTGACCTCGCGCGCCTTGCTGATGGCCAGCCGCAGCCGGGGGTTGCCGTCAGGGTCGCCGCCACCGGACCGGGCCGCGACGGTGATCTCGCGGATGCAGCGCGTCATCGCCTTGCCCTTCTTGGCATCGGCGATCGCCTTCTTGTGCTTGATATTGGCCCATTTGCTGTGACCGGCCACGGTGTTCTCCTCGGTTTTCGCAGCGCGCGCGCCGGTCGTCGACCGGCCCGGTGGCATCTGCCACGGATTCTACTCCGGCAGGGCATGGGGCGGAATTTGCACCCGGGGCGCTGTGCTACGCTCCGTCGCGTTCACAGCATCCACCCCGGGGGTTTCATGGCTGAGCCGATGTCTATCGCCAAGGCTGTCCAGGGCGGCACGGACCTGTTCCTGCTGCCTTCACTGTCCAACCGCCACGGCCTGGTTGCAGGGGCCACCGGCACCGGAAAGACCGTCACGCTGCAGCGGCTGGCCGAGCAGTTCAGCCGCGCGGGCGTGCCGGTGTTCATGGCCGACGTGAAGGGCGACCTGTCCGGCATCTCCCAGGCCGGCACCTGGAACCCGAAGCTCAAGGCGCGCGCCGAGCAACTCGGGGTCGCCGACAGCCATGCGTTCGAACCCTTCCCGGTGATGTTCTGGGACGTGTTCGGCGAACAGGGCCACCCGGTGCGCGCAACGGTCTCCGAGATGGGGCCGGTGCTGATCGCGCGCATGCTGAACCTGAACGACACCCAGGAAGGCGTGCTCGCGCTGACCTTCAAGATCGCCGACGACAACGGCCTGCTGCTGATCGACCTGAAGGACCTGCGGGCGATGCTGCAGCATGTCGGCGACAACGCGGCGAAATACAAGACCGAATACGGCAACATCTCGCCGGCGAGCATCGGCGCGATCCAGCGCGGGCTGCTGTCGATCGGCGAACAGGGCGGCGACCGCTTCTTCGGCGAGCCGGCGCTCGACTTCGAGGACCTCCTCCAGACGGTGGACGGCCGCGGTGTGGTCCACCTGCTGGCCGCCGACCGACTCATGCAGGCTCCGAAGCTCTACGCGACCTTCCTGCTCTGGATGCTGAGCGAGCTGTTCGAGCGGCTGCCCGAGGTCGGGGACCTTTCCCAGCCGAAGCTCGTCTTCTTCTTCGACGAGGCCCATCTCCTGTTCAGCGACCTCCCTCCGGTCATCCAGGAGAAGGTCGAGCAGGTCGTGCGGCTGATCCGCTCCAAGGGCGTGGGCGTGTATTTCGTGACCCAGAATCCCAGGGACATCCCGGAGCGGGTGCTCGCCCAGTTGGGCAACCGGGTCCAGCACGCGTTGCGGGCCTTCACGCCTTCCGAGCAGCGTGCCGTCCGCGCCGCCGCGGACAGCTTCCGTCCCAATCCCCGACTCGACACGGTGGCCGCGATCACCGAGCTCGCCGTCGGTGAGGCGCTGGTCAGCGTGCTCGACGGACGGGGACAGCCCACGGTCGTCGAAAGGGCGTTCATCCATCCGCCGCGTTCGCGAATCGGTCCTGCGGACGACGCGGAACGGTCCCGGCTGATGGCGGAATCCTTGGTGGCGGGCGTCTATGAACGCGCCGTGGACCGCGAATCCGCCTACGAGCAGCTGCGCCGTTCGGTGGAGTCCAAGGCCGCATCCGCGGAGATTC
>CAIQON010000283.1 GCA_903873475.1 uncultured bacterium | reverse complement strand
GCCGTGCTGAAACGGCGACATGGTTCCCGGATCGACGTTGATGTAGGGGTCGAGCTTGAGCAGGGTGACCTTGAGCCCCCGCGATTCGAGCAGGGTGCCGAGCGACGCGGCGGCGATACCTTTGCCGAGCGAGGAGACAACACCACCTGTGACAAAGATGTACTTGATCATTCCCGACGCAGTAGCTGGTTTTGTCGATCATAGCGCAAAGCGGCCTTGCGACCAAACGAAGTCGCAAGCAAGCCGCCCGCAATCCCACCGGAGATGCACTTCTCATGCGTCGCCGGGCCCCTGCCGGAGGCGGCTGCGCCGGGTTGTGTCAAAATTCGGCAACAACCCGGTTCGAAAACGGGTATTTTCGCGCCCTGTTTTTTCGTTTCACCCTCCGCCGCGGCCGAACGGCAGCGGCGTCGCTCGGGCCCGGCAGGCGCGCGGAACCGCATTACCTCGAGGAGAGCAACAATGAGCCGTCCAGATGCAGCAGCAGAACTGATCACCCGGTCGGGCAAGCCCGCCTACGTCAAACACGCCCGGCTGGTGGAATGGGTCCGCGAGATGGCGGCCTTGTGCGAACCCGACAGCATCTACTGGTGCGACGGATCGAAGGAAGAGTACGACCGGCTCTGCCAGGAGATGATCGACGGCGGTTCGATGATCCGGCTGAACGAGCAGAAGCGCCCGAACAGCTACCTCGTGCGCTCGGACCCGGCAGACGTCGCGCGCATGGAAGACCGTACCTTCGTGTGCACCGAAGACAAGGAAGATGCCGGTCCGAACAACAACTGGGTGGCGCCGTCCGAGATGCGCGCGACACTGGGCGGCCTGTTCAAGGGGTGCATGCGGGGCCGCACCATGTACGTGATCCCGTTCAGCATGGGTCCGCTCGGCTCGCATATCGCCCACATCGGCGTCGAGCTGTCCGATTCGCCGTATGTCGTCGTGTCGATGCGCATCATGACCCGCATGGGCGAGAAGGTGTACGACGTGCTCGGCAGCGACGGCGAGTTCGTGCCCTGCATCCATTCGGTCGGCATGCCGCTGAAGGCGGGCGAGAAGGACATCGCCTGGCCGAGCAACCGCGAGCACAAGTACATCGTCCACTACCCCGAGACGAAGGAAATCTGGTCGTTCGGCAGCGGCTACGGCGGCAACGCGCTGCTCGGCAAGAAGTGCTTCGCGCTGCGCATCGCCTCGATCATGGCGAAGGAACAGGGCTGGCTGGCCGAACACATGCTGATCCTGGGCATCACCGCGCCGACGGGCGAGAAGCGCTACGTCGCCGCCGCGTTCCCGAGCGCCTGCGGCAAGACCAACCTGGCCATGCTGATCCCGCCCAAAGGCATGGATGACTGGAAGGTCATCACCGTCGGCGAGGACATCGCCTGGATCAAGCCTGGCAAGGACGGGCAGCTGT
Source organism: uncultured bacterium (assembly GCA_903873475.1). GTDB lineage: Bacteria > Pseudomonadota > Gammaproteobacteria > Burkholderiales > CAIKXV01 > CAIKXV01. The sequence goes on along the minus strand of CAIQON010000283.1, from coordinate 4,792 downwards.
ATGCGATCAACCCCGAGGCGGGCTACTTCGGCGTCGCGCCCGGCACCGGTCCCGACACCAATGCCACCGCGCTGGGCATGCTCGACGCGGACACGATCTTCACCAACGTCGCGCTCACCGCCGATGGCGACGTCTGGTGGGAGGGGATGACCCGGACTCCGCCGAAGGAACTGATCGACTGGCAGGGCAAGCCCTGGACGCCGGACTGCGGGCGCCTGGCCGCGCATCCGAATTCGCGCTTCACGGTCGCCGCCGAGCGGTGCGCGACCCTCGACCCCGAGTACGACAACCCGAACGGTGTGCCGATCAGCGCCTTCGTGTTCGGCGGCCGCCGCAACGACACCGTACCGCTGGTGGCCGAGGGCTTCAACTGGAACTACGGCGTGTACATGGCGGCGACCATGGGCTCCGAGACCACGGCCGCGGCCACCGGTGCAGTAGGTATCGTGCGCCGCGATCCGTTCGCCATGCTGCCGTTCTGCGGCTACCACTTCGGCGACTACTTCAACCACTGGCTGCGCATCGGGCACACGATCAGCCAGCCGCCGAAGATCTACTGCGTGAACTGGTTCCTGCGCGACGAGCAGGGCCGGTTCATCTGGCCGGGTTTCGGCGAGAACATGCGCGTGCTCAAGTGGATCGTCCAGCGCACGATGGGCACCGTCGGCGCGGTCGAGACGGCGCTGGGCTGGATCCCCCGTTTCGAGGACATGGACTTCCGTGGCATGGACATCAGCCGCGAGCAGTTCGAGCAACTGACCCGGGTCGACGCGGAACTCTGGAAGAAAGAGGTCGAGTCGCACGGCGAGCTGTTCGAACAGTTGAAGGCCCGGCTGCCTCGGGAGATGGTGCTCAAGCGCGAACTGATGAAGCTCGACCTCTGGCGCGACGCGGCCTGAAGACGCACGGCGGGGGCGGCGCTTGCGCGTCCTCCCCCGCCGACCCTCGGCCCGCCTTCCCGGCGGGCTTTCTTTCGCCTTGTGCGTCCTCGCCGGCAAGGACAGCCGCCACCAGCGACGCTACGACCGGCGGTAGGCGGCGATCATGTCCAGTTCGATGCGGGCGCCCGGCGTCGACAGCTGGTTCACGCAGACGGTCGTACTGGCCGGCGTCCAGTCGCCAAAGGTCTGCTTGAGCACCGCGACCATGCCGTCCATGTCGCGCATGTCGGTCACGTACTTGGTCACCTTGACCACGTCGGTCCAGGCCAGCCCTTCCTGCTGCAGGATCGACTCGATCGCCGACAACGCGCGCCGCGTCTGCTCGCCGATGTCGTTCGGATGATCGTGCTCGTGCAACTCGTGCGGATGCTTGTGGTAGAGGGGCGATGGCGTTGCCCCCGAAATGAACAGCAGGTCCGCGCCGCCGGTCACGCGCATCGCCGGCGCATAGGGCATGTCGACCCTGCGTGACGGCATCGTCTGGATTTCCTGCACGTCGGGATTCGACGGCGAGACCTGGTACGGTTTCGTGTGGCTGGGCACTGACGGACTCCTCGAATTCGGCGGGTGAAGCCGGCCGGCCGTGCCGGCCGCAGGCGTCCGGAAAGTATACTCACCCTGCCGGCCACGGGTGCCCGGCACGGTACATCGCCGTTCGCGCGGCGGCGGCAGTACCTGTACCCTTCCGGCTCGTATGGCCGTGCCCCTCAAGCGAAAGGTCCCCCATGTTCCGTACCCCGCATGCCAAACCCGCCCTGCCGTCGGGCGCCCGCCGCAGGCTGATCAAGGCTGCCGCAGCGGCCACCGCAACGCCGATGCTGGCGGGTGCGCCGTTCGTGAACGTGCTGGCGCAGGCGCCACGCGCGAAGATCCGCATCGGCGTGGTGCCGCTGATCTCCTCCGGGCCGCTGTTCATCGCGCAGGCGCGCGGCTTCTGGGACCGGATGAACATCGACGCCGAGTACCGCTACTTCACCGACGGCGCGCTGGCCGTGCCGGCCCTGGTCGCAGGCGAACTCGACTTCACCGTGGCGACCTGCAACGCCGGCATCTTCAACACGATCGCCCGCGGCGCACCGTTCAAGTTCATGCTCGACCGCGGTTCCGAACGGCCCGGATCGGGTTCGATGACCATCGTGGTCAACAACAAGCTCCACGCCGCCGGCCTGACCACGCCCGAACGGATGTCGATGCTCAAGGGGCAGCGCCTCGGGCTGCAGGCACCCGGCGGCATCGACCAGTTCCTGCTCGGACGGGGCGTTCAGAAGGCTGGGCTCAATCCTTTGACCGACGTCAACTGGGTCACCGGCCTCGCCTACCCTGACCTGGTGCGCGCGCTCGGCGCCGGCCAGGTCGATGCGGCAAACATCCCGGTGCCGCTGGCCTTCCTGGCCGAGAAGAACAACACCGGAAAGATCGCCTTCCCCGGCTCCGACATCCAGCCCGGCACGCAGCTCGCCTGCTTCGCGGCGCCGGCGAAGCTGCTCGGCAAGGACCGCTCGCTGGCCGTGCGCTTCTCGATGGTCCACCTGCATGCAGCGCGCATCTTCAACGAGGCTGCGGCCGCGAAAGACCCGGCCGTGATCAAGACCATCTCGGAGGCCACCAAGGTGCCCGAAGGCCTGGTTTCGGCCGCCGCCCCGCGCTGGACATGGTTCACCGAGAACGGCATGCCGAACGTCGACTCCGCGATGTACCAGGCCGAGTTCTGGCGCGACACCATGAAGCTGTTCAGCGGCAAGATCACCCGCGAGCAGGTGTTCGAACTGGGCGCCGCGCAGGAGGCGTTCAACCGCCTGAAGGAAAAGAACCCGCTGACGGCCTGACCCGTGAACGTGATGCAGGCCGGCATGCCGGCCACGGGCGGCAGCCTATCGGCCGTGCATCCGGAGATCCGGCTGCAGGGCATCAGCCTGCTCTACGAGGCCGACGGCTCGACCGTCCTCGCGCTGGACGACCTGAACTGCCGGTTCGCCGCGGGCAAGGTGACCGCGATCATCGGGCCGAGCGGCTGCGGCAAGAGCACGATGCTGCAGATCACGCGCGGCTTCATGCAGGCAAGCCGGGGCACGCTGTCGTTCATCGGCCCCGACGGGCTGCCGATGCCGCGTCCTGCGCGCATGGCGACCGTCTGGCAATCGTTCAATCTGTTCCCCTGGCGCACGGTAGAGGACAACGTCGCGTTCGGGCTCGAGATGGCTGGCATGCCAGCCGTCGAACGCCGCGCGCGCGCCAGGGAGGCCTTGCGCCTGGTCGACCTGGCCGGCTTCGAGTTCAAGTATCCCGGCCAGTTGTCAGGCGGGATGCGCCAGCGGGTCGGCATGGCGCGCGCGCTGGTGATGGATCCCGATGTGCTGCTGCTCGACGAACCGTTCGGCGCCCTCGACGCGCAGACCCGACTGGTGTTGCAGGAGCAGCTTGCGGCGATGGTTGAACGTACCGGCAAGACGGTGCTGCTGATCACCCACTCGATCGAGGAGGCCGTGCTGCTGGCCGACACCGTCTATGTGTTGACCGCCCGGCCGGGTCGCGTGGCGGCGGAAGTGCGCATCGACCTGCCGAAGCCGCGGTCGGTCGCAAGCACCCATGACCCGCGCTACGCCGGCTACTTCGAGCAGATCTACGGGCTCCTCAAGTCCGAGGTGCTGCGCTCGATGCATGGCGAGGCGGAGGCGGGATGACACAGAGCCGCGCCCCCGAAGGCGACGTCGCCCTGCGCCCGGTGCGCACCGGCGCCGCGCCTGCAGACCGCCTCACCGGCTGGATCGCGGTGGCCGTGGTGCTGCTGGCCTGGGAAGCCCTGTGCCGGCTGCTCGAGGTCTCGTCGCTGTACCTGCCAAGGCCGAGCCAGATTGCCGTCGCACTGGTCGACCTCTTCCTCTACAAGCAGGCGTTCACCGACCTCGCGGTCACCCTCTACCGCATCTTCGGCGGCTTCGCGATCGGCCTCGTGTTCGGCGTGGCGCTGGGGCTGGCGATGTCGGTCTCGCGCCGGCTGCAGTCGATCGCCGACGTGTTCATCGCTGCGCTCTACCCGCTGCCGAAGATCACGCTGATCCCGCTGCTGATCATCTGGCTCGGTACCGGCGGGCCGTTCATGCTGACCATCAGCGCACTGGGCGCCCTGTTCCCGGTCATCATCAACACGCTGCTCGGGGTGCGCCAGTGCGACCAGGGGCTGGTGGTGACTGCACGTGACCTCGGTGCCTCGGAGCGGCAGATCGTGCGCCATGTGCTGCTGCCCGCGGCCATCCCATCGGTGTTCGCTGGCGCCCGCCTCGGGCTGGGCGTGTCGATCATCCTGGTGGTCGCAGCCGAGATGGTGGTAGGCAAGCTGGGCCTTGGCGCCCGTCTCTACCTCGCCGGCCAGGTGCTCGAGACCGAGACCGTGTTCGCCGTGCTGGTCGTGCTGGCAGCGCTGGGCATCATGGTCACCAAGGGGCTGGACGCCGTCGATGCCCTGGCAGGCAAATGGCGCTCGTGACCGGGACTGCTGCCGGACGAGGGCTGGTGCCCGGCTGCCGGCCGGGCGCACCCGACAGCCGGTTTCACCGCCACCGGGCCTGAGCCCGGCGCCGTCAGGGCCTGGAAGCCTTGGCAGCCTCCTGCGCCAGATACAGCCAGGTATCCACGACCGTATCCGGATTCAGCGACAGGCTGCCGATCCCCTCTTCCATCAGCCAGCGCGCCAGGTCGGGATGGTCGGACGGCCCCTGCCCGCAGATGCCGACGTACTTGCCCTGCTTGCGGCAGGCCTTGATCGCCATCGACAGCATCTTCTTCACCGCCGGGTCGCGCTCGTCGAACGACTCCGAGATCGCACCGCCGGAGTCGCGGTCGATCGCCAGCGT
>CAIQON010000282.1 GCA_903873475.1 uncultured bacterium | reverse complement strand
GTCTTGAATTTTGCTTTCTGCAAAACTCAAGACCTGACCCCCCACATTCCCCACGGGTCTAGCGGGTTACTGGCTGCCCCACGGCTTGATCGCCGCCTTGAGCTTCAAGTAGCCGTCGATGTACTTCGGACGCTTCGGATCGTAGATGGAGTCGAAGGTCGCGAGCTGGTCGTCGAGCCACTTGTGCAGTTGCGTGTGGCCCGGGTTCGCGGCCTTGTACGCGTCGTTGATCAGCACGAAGTGGATGCGTGGATCGTAGGGATCTTTCGTGCCGCCGACCGTCTCGTCGCCGTCGAGCAGGCGGGTGAGCATCGCATCGGCCGAACCGAGTGTCTGTTCGTAGATCGGCTCGCCGACCATGCGGTACATCACGCTGGTCATGTCGCGGCCGTTCTTCATGGTGAAGCCCATGTCGGTCCAGACCTTGTTCATGTCCATGCCGGTCTTGGCGTGGTCGAGCACCATCTGGCCGAAATCACGCAGCACCTGCGGGCCGTCGGCCATCAGGTCGGTCAGGCGGTCGCCGTCGAGGTCGGTGCCGAGCACGATCGACTTGCGGTGGCGGATCACGTCATGCAGCAGCAGGCCGTAGTTGGTGTCGGCGATATGCTCGCTGATCTCGCCGCCCCAGTTCTCCATGCCGGCCTTGAAGTCCTTCGGCAGCAGCTTGACGATCGCGTCGACGTTGTCCTTGTGCTCTTCGTACGCATCGACCGAATACTTGCGCACCAGCTTGAACTTCGTGCCCTGGAGCATCCAGCGCAGCAGGCCGGCGTTGATCGCGTCTTCCTGGGCCTGGGTCGGCTTCATCGCGACGCGGCCGAGCTGGCCGGTCTCGTGCACCATCTTGAGGAACAGGCGTCCGGCATGGGCCATGCGGATGCCGGGGGTGTTCATCTCGGAGTGGACGATGCCGGTCTCGGGATCGACCTTGAACTTCTTCTTGTCCTGCGAGTAGGGCAGGCAGGGCATGCAACGCACCGCGGTGATCGGGCCGTACGGACGCACGTTGCAGTAAACGCCGGCGGAAGTGCGCAGCGGCGCGTTGGCCGACTTGCCGAACACGACGACCTTCTTGCCACCGTCGTTCACCAGGAAGTCACCCGCGGTCGACCACTTGATCGAGGTGTAGGGCAGCTTGCCAAACCAGTCGAGGCAGGCGAGTTTCGTGTCGTGGCGGTACTGCGCCATCATCGGCACGCCGAGGTAGGGCAGGCCGAGCACGTCGAGTGCCATCAGCGTGCCGTTGAGCGCGAAGGTATCGGTGAAGGTGTGGGCGACCGGCTTCACGCCGCCGGCGGGGTTGCCGCCTTCCCAGAGGATCGCGTCGGGCGAGCCTTCGAGCTTGACGTCGGAACGCTTGTAGATGCTGTCGAGGTACTTGAACAGGTCGCCGCTGGCTTCTTCCTGGGCGATCTTCAGCAGGTCGAGGGTTGCACTCATCTTGTGTTTCTCCGTTCGTGGAAGCGCGGCATCTGGCTGCGGTCTGGGGCTGTCGAGGCTGCATGGAAACGCCGGCAGGCGCCGCGGGCTGCCCCGGGGGGCCTGGCTCCAACCGCGAACCGCATGGAACTGCCGACATCGCCGTGCGGAACTGCTCTGCGGGGCCGCGGGGATGCTGCTCAGGATCGCGGCCTGGAACTTCGAAGGCGCCAGCTCAACTCGTGGATGATACCAAGAGTGGGCGCCGGGCAGGACACGCGCCGTTGCGATCAGCAGGGCAGGCGAACGCTGCACTCCCGGGCCCGATCAGTCCACCCAGGTCACCGCCTGCCCGACCGAGCGCAGGCATTCGCCCTGAATCGGTTGCGGATACCGACCAGGTCGGCGACGCGATCATGAGACGGGGGCTACCACCACCAGCTTCGGGAAATAGGTCCTGTACGGAGCTGGGTCGCGCGTCAGAACCCTCAGATTCGCAACCGCCGCATGCGCGCCGATGTAGAAGTCCGGCAACGGCTTCGCCTTCGATCCGCCGTACTTGCGGTAGAGGGCAAAGGCCGCCGCCGTCAGTGATGCACATGTCCACGGCAGCGGCGTCCGTAACGTCTCGTATACGTCGAGCAATCCGTCGAGCGCGGCGATGTCAGGGCCTGGGACCAGCAGCTCCGTGTAGATCACCAGGTTGACGTGCAGCGGCGACCGCTCGCTCAGCAACTGGAGCTGCTCGACGGCCCAGTCGTGCCACCGACTGCCCGGGTCCATGCAGTCGATCCAGATATTCGTGTCGACGAGCGTGCCGGCGGTGCCGTCGTAGCCCGCGAGACTAGCGATGGCCACGGCGAACGGCGGCGGGTGCCGCGTCCTCGCCACGCAGGAACTTCATGATCTCATCGGCGGCCAGTTGCCTGAACTCGGGCTTCATGGAGGCCCGGGCCCGCGCTGCCGCAGCCCTCAGCGTGTCCCGCCGGTCATCCTTCACGCCAGTGCCAACCGGCGTGATCACGATCCGACTGCCCTCGAGGCTGAACGAGACCTCGCTGCCGGGTGCGACGCCGGCTGCGATGCGGATGTGTTTCGGGATCGTGACTTGACCCTTGTCGGTGACGTGCATGATGGCCCCCAGTCGGAAAGCGAAGTTGGAATTCTACCTTTTGCATCGATGAATGAACGAGGGCTGCGCGAACGAAGGCTGAGTCATTTACGATAGAACCATAACGACACCATAATGGTTTCTTTTGGAGAAGTGCCATGGCAACCACCGTCACCCTGAAAGGGATCCCGGACGACGTGTACGAGCGGTTGAAGGCGTCTGCGTCCGCTAACCACAGAAGCCTGAACAGCGAGGTGATCGCCTGCATCGAAGCGACGCTGATGACCCGGCGGGCTCCCGTCGAGGATCAACTGGCGGCGATACGCGCCATCCGCGCCAGGCTGCCCGAGGCCGTGTTCGATCACGAGGCGATCGACGGCTTCAAGCGACAAGGTCGATCATGATCGTCGTCGATACGAACGTCCTCGCCTACCTGCTGATGCCCGGGAAGTTCACCGCTGGCGCAGAGCAACTGCTCCGATCCGATCCCGAATGGGCCGCACCTGTCCTGTGGCGCAGTGAGTTGCGGAACGTCCTGGCGACATGCGTCCGCGCGAACAAGCTGGCCCTCATGGATGCCGCAGCCCTGTACTCGCGAGCCTCGGCGATCATCGGACCCGATCAGTACAACGTCGACACGCTGGATGTCCTCAGGCTGTCGCAGCAGAGCGGTTGCTCGGCATATGGCTGCGAATACGTCGCGCTCGCCGAGTACCTCGATGTGCCGCTGGTGACGGCGGATGCCAGGCTGGTGAAGGCGTTTCCGGGACGCACCAGGGCGCTTGCCGGCGCTTCATGATCAAGCCCTCCCGTCGGCCCGACCGGAGGGCCACGCCTCAGTCCTTCAGCAACTCCCGCGCGATCAGCGACCGCTGGATCTCCGACGTCCCTTCATAGATGCGGGTGATCCGCACATCCCTCGCCATCGTCTCGATGCCGAAGTCGCGCATGTAGCCGATGCCGCCGTGCAGCTGGATCGCCGCGTCGGCCACCCTTCCGGCCGCCTCGGTCGCATGCAGCTTGGCCATCGACGCCTCGACCGTGCCGCGCGCGCCGCTGCGGATGGTGTCGATCGCGCGCTGCACCAGCAGGCGCGAAGCGTCGCGCGACAGCGCCATGTCGGCAAGCATCCACTGCAGGCCCTGGTAGGCGGCGAGCTTGCTGCCACCCTGCTCACGCGTCTTCAGGTAGTCGACGGTGCGCTCGATCAACCGGTCCATGATGCCGCAGCAGCGCGCGGCGACGGTCACCCGCCCGGCGGTCAGCGTCTTGAGCGCCTGCACATAGCCCATGCCCTCGGGCCCGAGCAGGTTGGCGGCGGGCACTTCGCAATCCTGCATGATCACCGGCGCAGTGCCGCAGCCGTGCATGCCCATCTTGCGCTCGTTCGGCCCCACCGACAGGCCGGGAAAGTCACGCTCCACGATGAACGCCGAGATGCCCTTGGCACCCTTCGAGCGATCGGTCACCGCCATCACCGTGAACACGTTGGCGATGGTCGCGTTGGTGATGTAGATCTTCTCGCCGTTCAGGATCCACCTGTCGCCCTGCTTCACCGCGTTGGTGCGCATCGCCGCCGGGTCCGACCCCGCCTGCGATTCGGTCAGCGCGAAGCAGCCGACCCACTCGCCAGTGGCCATGCGCGGCAGGTAGCGCTGCTTCTGCTCGTCGTTGCCGAGGTCGACGATGCCCTTGGTGCTAATGCCGGTGTGGTTGGCGATGACCGTCGAGAAACCGTAGTTGCTGCGGCCGAGTTCCTCTTCCATCGCGCACTTGCCGGCGAGGTCGAGGCCGATGCCACCATAGGCCTCGGGGATGGTCAGGCCGAACAGCCCGAGGTCGCGCGCCATCGCCATCAGGTCGTCGGGGATGGTGTCGTTCTCCTCGATCCAGCGCGACCGGGTCTCGACCTCGGCCTCGATGAAACGGCGCAGTTCACGCTTGAGCAGCAGCACGTCGTCGCCCAGCCCGCGGGCGAAACCGAGGTCGGCGGCGGGCATCTCGCCGGCCGGCGTCTTCATGGAGGTATCGGGTGGGGTCATGACAGCGGCTCCTGCGGAGTGGGCATCAGGCTTGCGTGTGCGGCTTGGCCAGCGCGTCGAGTGCACGCACGCCGCGGCCCTGTTCGAGCACCACCAGCGGGTTGATGTCGAGTTCGGCCAGTTCCTGCTTCAGGTCGATCGACAGCGCGGACAGTTTCAGCAGCACGTCGACCACCGCGTCCACATCCGCCTTCGGGCGCCCTCGGGCACCATCGAGCAGCGGGAAACATTTCAGGTCGTGCAGCATCGACTCGGCCACCGAGCGGGTCAGCGGCGCGAGGCGGAACGACACGTCCTTGAACACCTCGGCGTAGATGCCGCCCAGGCCGACCATCACCGCCGGCCCGAACAGCGGATCATTCTGCACGCCGACGATCAGTTCGGTGCCGCCGGACACCATCTCCTGCACCGACACGCCGTCGATCACCGCCTCCGGCGCATATGCCTTCGCGCTGGCGACGATCGCATCGAACGCGGCCTCGACCGCCGCCGCATCGGGCACGCCGATGCGCACGCCGCCCGCCTCGGTCTTGTGCGCGATGCCGGCCGACTGCACCTTCATCACCACCGGAAAGCCGATCTCCTTCGCCGCCGCGACGGCCGCTGCGCGGTCCTTCGCCAGCACCTCGCGCGTGACCGGGATGCCGTAGGCCGCGACCAGCGCCTTGGCCTGGTACTCGGCGAGGTCGGCGCTGCGCCCGGCGAGCATCGCCTTCGCATCGGGACGCTCGAGCGTCAGCACCGGCTCGGCCTTTTCCTTCGCGCGTCGGCGCCGTGCCTCGGCGAAGGTGGTCAGCGCGGCCAGTGCCTTGCCGCACGACACCGGCGTCGAGAAGCGCGGCACCTTGCCTTCCTTCAGGATGCGGTAGGCCTCGGAGGCGAACTTCTCGCGCGCGCTCCACGCCGCGAGGATAGGCTTGGGCGTGCGTGCGCTCAGTTCGGCCAGTTCCTTCGCGCGCTGCGTGGCGATGTCGCCCTGCAGCGAGGCGAAGATGACCACGATCGAATCCACCGACGGGTCGTCGACGATGATCTGCATCGCCTGCGCCAGCATCTCGGGGTTGTTGAAGATGCCTGCGGTGATGTCGATCGGATTCTGCCACGAGCCGAACGAGGGGATGATGTCCTTCAGCGCCAGTTCGCTTTCGCGCGTCAACGGCCCGACCGACAGGCCGGATTCCACGCACTGGTCGGCCATCAGGATGCCGCCGCCGCCCGAAATGGTGACGATCGCCACCCGGTTGCCCGCCGGGCGCTTGCCACACTCGAACACCTGGGTGTAATCGATGAGTTCATTGGCGTCGCGCACGCGGATCATGCCGCGCTGGCGGAACGCCGCCTCGTAGAGCGCGAGCGCCCCGCCGAGGTTGGCCGTGTGCGAGGCCGCCGCCCGCTGTCCGACGTCGGTGTTGCCCACCTTCCAGATCAGCACCGGCTTGTCGGCATCGAGCGCCTTGTCGCCGACCTCGAGCAGGCGGTGCGCGTCCTTCACGCCTTCCATGTAGGCCCCGATGACCTTGGTCTGCGGGTCGCGGGTGAACCACTCGATGAAGTCGGTGGTGGTCAGGCCGGATTCATTGCCGGTGCTGACGATGCTGCGGAAACCCAGGCCGGATTCCTCGGCGAGAATGATCACGCCGTAGCCGAAGCCGCCGGACTGGGTGGTCATCGACAGCGAACCCTGGCGGAAGTTGTCGCCGGAGAACGCCGAGCCGAAGCCGGCATAGACATCGTCGGTGACGCCGATCATGCCCTGGCAGTTCGGCCCGACGACCGCGATCGAGTACTCGCGGGCGATCGCCGCGATCTCGTGCTGCAGCGCAAGCCCTTCCGCGCCAGTCTCGGCGAAGCCGGAACTGAAGATGATGCAGAACGGGATGCCCTTCTTCCCGACCTCGCGCAGCATCTGCGGCACGCGCGCGGCAGCGACCAGGATCAGCGCCAGGTCGGGCACCTCGGGCAGCGATTCGACCGACGGGTAGCACCGGACGCCTTCGACCGTGTCGTACTTCGGGTTGACCGGGTACAGCGTGCCCTTGTAGCCATGCTTCGCGAGCGACCAGGCTGGCTGGCCGCTGATCGACTTCACGTTCTGCGACGCGCCGAGGATGGCGACCGAGCGCGGGTTGAACAACCGTTCCAGGTCGGACCGGCCACCGGTATTCGTCTGCTTGCCCATCGAAAGCTCCTCCACTATCCCGTCGATGATAGCGGATGGGCCCGGCGCGGACCCGCTAGAATCATCGGCCCGGCGCATCCTCGCGTCGGGCTGGCGAGGATGGCATGCGGGTACTGGGTATCGAGACATCCTGCGACGAAACCGGTGTCGCGCTGGTCGACGGCGAGCGCGGCCTGCTTGCGCACGCGCTGCACTCCCAGGTCGACCTGCACGAGGCCTATGGCGGCGTGGTGCCCGAACTCGCCTCGCGCGACCATGTGCGCAGGCTGCTGCCGCTGACCCGCAAGGTGCTCGCCGAGGCTGGCTGCACGCTCGCCGACCTCGATGCGATCGCGGTCACAGAGGGCCCCGGGCTGGCGGGCGCGCTGCTGGTGGGCACCAGCGTGGCACACGCGCTCGGCTATGCGCTGCGCATCCCGGTGATCCCGATCCACCACCTCGAGGGTCACCTGCTGTCGCCGCTGATCTCGGAGCCCGACCTTGCGTTTCCCTTCGTTGCGCTGCTGGTCTCGGGCGGGCACAGCCAGTTGATGCGGGTGGGCGGCGTCGGCGACTATGAACTGCTGGGCGACACGCTTGACGACGCGGCGGGCGAAGCGTTCGACAAGACGGCGAAACTGCTCGGCCTCGGTTACCCCGGGGGACCTGCGGTGGCGAAGGCCGCTCTGGCCGGCGCGGCCGGGCGCTTGAAGCTGCCGCGCCCGATGATCGCCAGCGACGACCTCGAGATGAGCTTCAGCGGCCTCAAGACCGCCGTGCTGACGCTGGTGCGCGCGCAGGCGGCACTGACTGCGGCGACCGTCGCCGACATCGCGGCCGAGTTCCAGGAAGCGGTCACCGACGTGCTGTGCGCCAAGTCGATCGGTGCGCTCGCGCGCACCGGGCTCGACACGCTGGTGGTCGCCGGTGGCGTCGGTGCCAACCTGCGGCTGCGCGAGAAGCTCGACGCCGCGATGCGCCGACGCGGTGCGCGCGTGGTGTATCCGCCGGTCGCGCTGTGCACCGACAACGGCGCGATGATCGCGTGGGCCGGTGCGCTGCGCCTGCGCGAAGGACGCATGCCGGCCGCTGCAAGCGATGTCGGCGCCAGCGGCTTCGGGGTGCGTCCGCGCTGGCCACTGGATTCGCTGCAGCGCCCCTGAACACGAAGCGCGGCGGCGCTGGCCCGTTACGGCTGCGCGGTCGGATCTTCCTTGCCAGCCTTGCCGCCGAAACCGCTCTCGGTACCCGACAGCAGCTTGCGGATGTTCGATCGGTGGCGCCAGACCAGCAGCACGCCGATCGCGCCGATCGTGGCGAGGTACGCGCCGGGCATGGCCAGCCACCAGGCGAGCGGCAGCGCCGCGGCGGTCGCGGCCAGCGCCGCCAGCGAAGACAGCTTGAGCCCGACCGCCAGCACCAGCCAGATCACGAGCAGGCCCAGCCCGAGCCAGGGGTTCAGCGCGAACAGCACGCCGGCGGCGGTCGCCACGCCCTTGCCCCCGATGAATCGGAAGAACACCGGGTAGAGGTGGCCGAGGAAGACCGCCAGTGCCACCAGCGCGATCGTGGTGTCGGTGTATCCCTGCGCCGGCGCGAGCCACTGCGCGAGCACGACCGCCAGCCAGCCCTTCAGGCCGTCGCCACCCAGCGTAAGGATCGCGGCCGCCTTGCGGCCGGAGCGCAGCACGTTGGTCGCGCCCGGGTTCTTCGAGCCGTAGGTGCGCGGGTCGGGCAATCCGAAGCCGCGGCTGACGATCACGGCAAACGAGATGGAGCCGATCAGGTAGGCAGCCAGGATGATCAGCAGGTCGGCAGGCATGTCGGGCATGCGGCCAGTGTAGCGCGGCCGCCCGATACTCGCTAACATCGGCCCGACCATGAGCACGACCGAAGCCACCGCGCAGCCCCCCTCGCCCGACACCATCTTCATCCGTGAACTGCGCCACCAGACGCTGGTCGGAGTCTATCCGTGGGAACGGGAAGTGAAGCAGGCGGTGGAACTCGACATCGACTTCGACCTGCGCGGCCGGCACGCGGCAGACAGCCATGAACTCGCCGACACCATCGACTACAGCAAGGTGGTGGCGCGGGTGCGCGAAATCCTCGACGACCACGATGCCCAGTTGCTCGAAGCGCTGGCCGAACTGATCGCCACCACGCTGCTGCGCGAGTTCGGAATGCCACGGCTGCGGCTCTCGCTTGCGAAGCTGAACCTGATGCCGGGCGTGAAGAAGCTTGGGATCACGATCGAGCGGCGTGGGGCTTGATGCGGCACCCGGTTATCGTCGGTTGGCACCACGCGATCGTGCTGTGCTAGCCGTCCGCGCCATGCGCCCGTCACGAACCGTCCTCGCGCGCCGAGCCGTCGCCTGGATCGCATGCCTCGCGCTGCTGTTCGGCGCGTTATCGCCGGTCGTGGCGCGCGTGATGCTGGCGGCCCAGCCCGACAGCACGACATGGCTGGAGGTCTGCACCTCCACCGGCATGAAGCGGGTGGCGATCGATGTCGGCGCAGCGTCCGATGGATCCCTGCCCGACAGCGCAGCTGCCGGCGCCGACTGTCCGTTCTGCCTGCTCCATGCAACTGCAGGCCTGCCAGTGTCGGTCGCCACATCGGGCCTGCTCGTGCCGCAAGCCCGGTCGGCGCCACCGCTGGCAGACGGCATCTGGCGGCAGCCTCCTGGCCCCACCTGGACGCTCGCGAGTCCGCGGGCGCCCCCCGTCCACGGCTGACCTTCCCAGCCCTGGCGCGAGGCCTGTTCGCCTCGCCGTAGAACCCGTGCGCGGTATCGCCGACGCAGATGCGCGGCTCCGTGCAAACACGACAGGAAGACAACCATGAAGCACTTCCGCCAACGACGGTCGATGCCGCAGCTCGCGCTCGCCGCAGCGACCAGCAGCCTTTTTTCCGCCAGCGCGATCGCGCAATCCTCCCCCCCGGTGCAACTGCCCCCGGTGATCATCCACGGAAAGGCGGCCGCAGAGCGCAGCCTGACCGTACCCAGCCTCGAGGGCGCGCAACGCGCATCCCGCTTCACGCCCGGCGGCGCGGCGGTCGTCGATCCCGAGAGCTATGAGACCGGCCGCGCATCGACCTTCCAGGACCTGCTCGGATTCGCACCCGGCGTGTTCGTGCAGCCGCGCTTCGGATCCGACGAGGCGCGGCTGTCTATCCGCGGCTCCGGCATCCAGCGTACCTTCCACGGCCGCGGCGTACAGGTGCTGCTCGACGGCGTGCCGGTCAACCTGGCCGACGGCGGCTTCGACTTCCAGGCGATCGAACCGATCGGCCTGAAGTACACCGAGGTCTTCCGCGGCAGCAATGCGCTGCAGTACGGCGGCACCACCCTCGGCGGCTCGATCAACTTCGTGTCGCCGACCGGCCACGATGCCGATCGTGCGCGCCTGCGCCTGGAGGCCGGCAGCTTCGGCTACCTGCGCGCGTTCGGTTCCACCGGCGGCGTGTCCGGACCGGTCGACTACTACGCATCGATCTCGCATTCACGACAGGACGGCTTCCGCAACTGGGCCGACCAGGAGAACATGCGCTTCTTCGGCAACGTCGGCTTTCGCATCAACCCCGACCTGGAGACCCGGTTCTATCTGTCGATCACCGACTCCGACTCGCAGTTGCCGGGCAGCCTGACCAAGGCACAGCTCAACGCAGATCCGACGCTCGCGGCGGCCGGCAGCCTGGCCCAGCGCCAGAAGCGCGACTACCAGCTGCAGCGCGTGTCCAACCGTACGGTCTACCGGATGGGCGAGGCGCAGATCGAATTCGGTGCGTTCTATTCGCGCAAGAACCTCGACCACCCGATCTTCCAGGTACTGCGCCAGGATTCGGACGACTACGGGCTGTCGTTCCGGTACGTGAACAACGCACCGCTGGCCGGCATGAAGAACCGATTCGTCGTCGGCTTCATCCCGACCCGGGCGCGGGTAGAGGACAACCGCTTCCAGAACCTCGGCGGCCGCGCCGGCGCGCGCACCGCTCAGAGTACCCAGACCTCCACCAACCATTCGCTGTTCGCCGAGAACCAGCTCTACCTGGCACCGCAGTGGGCGGCGGTCCTCGGGTTCAACGCGACCCGCTCCAGCCGCAGGCTCGACGACAAGTTCCTGGCCGACGGCGACAACAGCGTGAACCGGACCTACAGCCAGTTCTCGCCGAAGGTCGGCGTGCGCTACGAGTGGAGTCCGCAAATCGACGTCTATGCGAACGTCAGCCGCAGCTTCGAACCGCCGAGCTTCGGCGAACTCGCCGGTGGACCGAACGTGACGCCAGTCAGCGCGCAGAAGGGCACCACCTTCGAGGTCGGCAGCCGCGGCTTCCTTCGCAACGCAACCTGGGACGTGTCCTACTACCGCTCGCAGGTCGACAACGAGCTGCTGTCGCTGAACACGCCCACCGGGCAGCCGCTGGGTACGGTGAACGCACCGCGCACCATCCACCAGGGCGTCGAACTCGGCTTGCTGCTCACGGTTGCGCGCGACGTCGCCTGGCGCACTTCGTACCTGCTGAACGACTTCCGCTTCGACGGTAACGCGAGCTATGGCGACAACCGGCTGCCCGGCATCCCGTCGATGGCGCTGCGTTCCGAGGTGTTGTGGGCACCGGCGCCGGGCTGGTACGTCGGCCCGACGCTGGAATGGTCGAGCAAGACGGCGGTAGACATGGCCAACACGCTGTTCGCCGATCCGTTCACCCTGTGGGGCCTGAAGGCCGGCATGCGCATCGACAAGGGCGCCTCGTTCTTCGTGCAGGCGCGCAACCTCGGCAACCGCAAGTACGCGGCGACCACCGGCGTGATCGCCGATGCGCGCGGGCTCGACTCGGCGCAGTTCCTGCCCGGGGACGGAAGGTCCGTGTTCGCCGGCATCGACTGGAGGCTGTGAGCGATGGCACGCCTGTTGCAATGGCATCGATGGGCGGGCGTGCTCGCCCTGTCGGGGGTAGTGCTCTGGTCGGTCTCGGGGACGCTGCATCCGATCATGGCGCGGATGCAGCCACGGCCGGTGGTGCAGCATGTGCCGGTACTGCCGGCACATACCGAGGCACCTGCGGCGCCGGCCGCAGGTGGCGAGCCGCTGGCCACCGTCCTCGCGCGGCAGGGCGGCGGCACGATCTCCGACGCCCGGCTGGTATCGATCGACGGCCGCGCGTTCTACCAGGTCACGCGCCCGGGAGGCGGGATGCGCGAGTACTACGCCGCCGCGGACGGCATGAAGCTTGACGACGGCGATCGTCGCCATGCCGAGTGGCTGGCACGCCAGTACCTGGGGGAGACGACGGCAGCGGTCGCCTCCGCCCGGCTGCAAACGCAGTTCGATGGCGAGTACGGTGACGTGAACCGGCTGCTGCCGGCCTGGCGGATCGCATTCGACCGTCCGGACGGCATGACCGTGTACGTGAACACTGGCACCGATCGCCTGGGCACGCTGGTCGACGACACGAAGCGCTGGACCTCCGGCCTGTTCACCACGCTGCACCGATGGGACTGGCTGGACGGGCTTTCGCCTGCACTGCGCCTGATGCTGCTGGCCGGCATGCTGCTGGCCGCGATGGGCACCACGCTGGGCGGCCTGTGGCTGTTCTTCGCACGCCGGCAAGCGACCCGTAACGGCGCCTTGCGCAGGGTGCACCGGCTGTCCGGGATGGCGCTGTCGCTGGTCGCGCTCGCTTTCTTCGCCAGCGGGCTGTACCACCTGCTGCATCTCGGGCTGCGCGGAGATCCGGCTGCGCGTTTCGCCGCCGCGCCAGCACGGATAGACCCCGCGCAGTTGCGCATCGCCTTCGCCGATGCCGCGAGGCTCGCCGGGATCGAGCGACCTGCCCGGATCTCCCTGGCAGAGATCGACGGACAGCCGTTCTATCGTGTGCAGCCGCCAAGGCCACCCCGTCCGCAATCCGCGCACGGCCAGGACCAGGGACATGGGGGGAAGAAGGGTCCGGCGGGAACCGCAGGACATGCAGGTCATGAAGGGCATGCGGGACCTGCGGCACCGCCGCCACCAGTGCCAGCAGTCTATCTGTCTGCACGCGACGGCACGGTCCTCGCGGACGGAGAAGTCCGGCATGCAGCCTGGATCGCGTCCCGGGCAACCGGCCTGGCAGCGACCGCGTCCGGCGGCACCGTGACCCGTTTCGGCGGCGAGTACGGCTTCGTGTTCAAGCGACTGCCGGTGCAGCGCGTGCTGCTGGAAGGACCGGGCGGGACCACCGCGTTCATCGACACTGCGGACGGTGCGGTGTCGGCGGTGATCGACGACGCCGACCGGCGCGAGGGATGGCTGTTCGCGAACGTGCACAAGCACGACTGGATGGTGCCGCTGGTCGGGCGCGCGGCCCGTGATGCGATCGCCGCATCGCTGGCGCTGGCGATCGGCGTGACCGCGACGATGGGTGGGGTGCTGTTCGTGCGGCGCCTCCGGGCGGGGCGGCGAGCGGCTGGCCGCGTACGTCCAGTGTACTGAGCAGCCTTCCCTCGCTTCTCGCTCAGTTGTCGACCACCACCCCGGTCGCCTTCACCAGCCGCGCATACTTCGCCAGCTCGGTGCGCAGGAAGGCATCGAACTCCTCCGGCGTGCCGCCGCCGATGTCGGTGCCGACCGCCACCAGCTTCTCGCGGATCGCCGGCTCCTTCATCACCCGGTTGCCGTCGGCATTGATCTGGTTGACCAGCGCGCGCGGCGTGCTGCCCGGTGCCATCAGGCCGTACCAGTTGGTCATCTCGAAGCCCTTGAGCCCGAGTTCCTCCAGAGTAGGCACCTCGGGCAGCTGGCTGGCGCGGCGCGGGGTGGTCACCGCCAGCGCACGCAGCTTGCCGTTGCGGATGTGCTCGAGCACCGGCGGCATGGTGTCGAAATTGAGCGACACATGGCCGCCGATCAGGTCCTGGATCGCCTGGCCACTGCCCTTGAACGGTACGTGGATCAGCTTCGTGCCGGTGAGGTTCATGAACATCTCGCCTGCGAGATGCTGGGTGCTGCCGGTGCCGGAGGAGGCGAAGGTGAGCGCCCCGGGCCTGGACCGCGCAAGCGCGATCAGTTCCTTCACCGACTTCGCCGGCAGCGATGGATGCAGCACCAGGACGTTGGGCACGTAGCCGACGTACAGCACCATCGACAGGTCCTTCAGCGTGTCATAGGGCATGCGGCGGAACACGTTGGGCGCGATCGCGTTCGAGTTCACATGGCCCATGAGCAGCGTGTAGCCGTCGCCCGGCGCCTTGGCGACGAAGTCGGCGCCGATGGTGCCGGCCGCGCCGGCGCGGTTCTCGACCAGCACCGGCTGGCCCCAGACCTCGCCCAGCCGCTGGCCGAGCACGCGGGCGACGAAATCGGTGCCACCACCGGGTGCGAAGCCGACGATGATCCGTACCGGCTTGGCGGGGAACGACTGCGCGACGGCCATCGGGGCAGCGCAGACCAGCGCCAGCGGAATCAGCAGGGTACGGACCACGGGTTCTCCTCCTGACGCGCCGGGCGCGTCTTCGTCACTCGCTGGGGACAGCCGGTCTCCGCCGGCTGTGCGCATGATCGCCGATCGCGGTGGCGCTCAGCAACCTTGTCGCGCTGACTGCCCGGCTCAGCCGCGCGGATGATGCTTGCGGTGCACGTCCTTCAGCCGCTCGCGCGCGACATGGGTGTAGATCTGCGTCGTCGAGATGTCCGCATGGCCGAGCAGCAGTTGCACCACGCGCAGGTCTGCGCCGTGGTTCACGAGGTGGGTCGCGAACGCGTGGCGCAGCACGTGAGGCGAGATCGCCTGCGCGATGCCGGCGCTGCGCCCGTGCAGCTTGATCCGGTACCAGAACGCCTGCCGGGTCATCGCCTCGCCCCGCCCGGTCACGAACAGGGCGGTGCTCTGGCGCGCACCGAGGATGTCGCCGCGCCCCTGCGCGAGGTAACGTCCGAGCCAGTCCAGCGCCTCTTCGCCCAGCGGCACCAGCCGCTCCTTCGAGCCCTTGCCGACCACCCGCACCACGCCCATCTCGCGGCTCACCTGCGGCAGGGTCAGCGATACCAGTTCGGTCACGCGCAGGCCGGTCGCGTACAGCACCTCGAGCATCGCGCGGTCGCGCAGCCCGACGGGGTCGGCGATGTCGGGGGCTTCCAGCAGCGCCTCGACCTGCACCTCGGACAGGCTGTGCGGCAGCGCGCGCACATGCCTGGGGGCATCGATCTCCAGGGTCGGATCCACCGGTACCCGGCCGCGGGCCAGCATGAAACGGTAGAAGCGCTTCATCGCCGACAGCAGCCGGCCGCTGCTCGATGCGCGCGCGCCGATGCGCACGCGGTGCGCCAGGTAGTCGAGCAGTTCGGCCCGCCCGGCGGCCAGCAGCGTGGTCGATCGCGGCGGCTGCGCCAGCCAGTCGGCGAACTGGGCGAGGTCGCGCCGGTAACTGTCGATCGAGTTGCGCGCCAACCCGTCCTCAAGCCAGATCGCGTCGCAGAACTCGTCCAGTTCCGCCCCTCCGGGCGCGCTGCTGGCGGCAGCAGCCCTGGCCGTCGCCCGAGCCCCCGCACCGTGGACGGAGGCTCCCATCTCAGGCGGTGCCCGCCCCGGGGGCCGGCCCAGGCAGATTACGGCGCAGGAACTGGCTCGCCACTGCGACGGTAATGCAGGCGAAACCGAGCAGGTCGGTCACGGTCGACATGAACATCAGCAGCACGCCGCCGACGATCAGCAGCCAGCGCTCGAGCCGGCCGGTCCTGCGCAGCAGCCAGCCCTGCGCACCCGCGGCGAGCGCACAGATGCCGATCAGCGCGGTCACGCATACCCAGGCCACGTCGAACCAGTCGCCGCCGACCGGCACCTTCAGCAGCAGGCCGACCCCGGCGGGATCGAGCACGAACATGAACGGCACGACGAACGCGGGCATCACGTACTTCCACGACTGGAGCGTGGTCTTGTAGGCATCGCCGCCCGTGATCGCTGCGGCGGCGAACGGCGACAGCGCGGTCGGCGGCGACACTTCCGACAGCACCGCATAGTAGAAGATGAACATGTGCGCGGCGAAGTCGGGCACGCCGAGCTTGATCAGCGCCGGCGCCGCGACCACCGCACAGATGATGTACGAAGCCGTGACCGGCACCGCCAGGCCGACGATCCAGACGATCAGCGCGGTGAAGATGGTCGTGAACAGCAGCCGGGTGTTGGCGAACACCGCTTCGCCGGGCGACAGGCCGACCGCCTGGAACGCGGCCACGAAGCCGCCCGCGAACACCTCGGCATAGCCGATCACGATAGAGCTGAACTTCAGGCCCAGCCCGGTCAGGGTGACGATGCCCACGATGATGCCCGCTGCGGCACAGGTGACGCCGACGTTGAGCATGCCGACCGTACCGTCGCGCAGTGCGCGTGCCAGCCGGGAATCGCGCAGGTTCGCCCAGAGTGCGGCGGGCCGCACGCCGCTCGGGGAGAACAGGGCGTAGGGCAGCAGCGCGCAATCGCGGTGCAGGAAGCTCACGGCGAAGGCGGTGACGATGGCCCAGAACACCGACGCCGTCGGCGAATAGCCCCACATCATGTAGACGATGATCGCCACCAGCGACAGGAAGTGGAACCAGTAGGTCCTGAGCAGTCGCCACGCCGACAGCGGATTGTCGACCCGCGTATCGTCGCCGCCGTACTTGCGCGCATCCAGTTCCACCATCAGGAACAGGCTGAAGTAGTAGAGCAGCGTCGGGATGATCGCCATCTGGATCACGTCCAGATACGAGATGCGCAGGAACTCGGCGATGATGAAGGCAGCCGCGCCGAGCACCGGGGGCGAGATGATCGCGCCCAGCCCGCCTGCGGCGAGCAGGCCACCAGCCGGGTTCGGCGGATAGCCGGCCTTCTTCAGCATCGGATAGGCGACCGAGCCGATGGTCACCGTGGTCGCCACGCCCGAGCCCGACGGCCCGCCGAGCAGGAACGAAGCCAGCACGACGGTGCGCCCGGCATTGGTCGGCTTCGAGCCCATCGCCGCGAACGAGAAGTCGAGGAAGAACTTGCCCGCGCCGGAAAACTGCAGGAAGGCGCCGTAGATGCAGAACAGGATGATCAGCGACGAAGAGACGTCCACGGCCGTGCCGTAGACGCCGTCGACCGTCATGTAGAGCGTGGCTGCCAGCCGCGAGAGGTCGTAGCCGCGATGCGTCCAGGGTTGCGGCAGCCACGGCCCGGCGAAAGCGTAGGCGATGAACACGGCCAGCACGAACACCATCACCCAGCCGGTGGTGCGGCGCGTCGCCTCCAGCAGCAGCAGGATCAGCAACCAGCCCATCACCACGTCCATCGTGGTCGGGGCAATGGTGCGATAGGCGAAATCCCAGCCTTCGACCAGCACGTAGACCAGCGTCGACAGGCTGGCCAGCGCGAACAGCCAGTCCCACCACATCATCCGGTTGCGGTAGCGGCGCGCGACCGGATACAGCAGGAAGGCCAGGAAAAGCACCAGCGCCACGTGCGCGGTGCGGAAGAACTGCGCCGGCACGACCTCGATCGCGCCGTACAGGTGGAACAGCGAGATGCCGATCGCGACAAGCGTGAGGAAGCCGCCCAGCCAGCCGCCGTAGCGGTGCAGGGCGCCCTCTTCTGCTTCGATCAGTTCGGTGACCTTCCGCCCGACAGCCCCGTCGAGCACCACCGTATCGCCGGGAACGGCGGATGCCCCGCCGCCCGCCGGCCCGCTGCCCGCCTGAATCGCCATGCCGCGCGCGCCCCGCTACTTGAGCTTCACGCCCTGCTCGGCCCAGAACTTCATCGCCCCGGGGTGGAAGGGGATCACGGCTGCGCCGTTCAACTGCCACTTGAGGTCGATGTTGCGCCCCTCGGGGTGGACCGTGGCGAGCTCCGCACGCTGCTGGTAGGCGGCACGGGTGATGTTGTAGGCCATCTCGACCGGCATGTCGTCGCGCACGGCCAGGATGTTCCACACGGCGACCGCCTGCGACGGCGTATCCTGCCCCGGGTACGACTTGGCCGGGATGGTCAGCGGCACGTAGATCGGCCCGGTGATCTTGACCATGCCGGCCAGCGCTTCCTTCTGGTAGTCGATCAGCTTGATCTTGATGCCGGGCGTCGCGGCAAGGTCGGTGATCGCCGGGGTCGGCACGCCACCGACGAACCAGTAGGCGTCGAGCTGGCGGTCACGGATCGCACGCGTCGATTCGGCGGGCGACAGCCGGGCGCGCTTCACGTCCTTGTCAGGGTCGATGCCCACGGCCTGCATCGCCCGCATCGCCATGATCTCGGTCGCGCTGTTGGCCGGGCCGGTGGACACGCGCTTGCCGCGCAGGTCGGCGATCGAATTGATGCCTGAACCTTCGATGGTCACCAGGTGCATCGCGTTCGGGTACAGCACCATCAGCGCGCGGATGCCCATCTTGTTGCCGGAGAACTTGTCGAGCCCGTTCACCGCGTCCCAGGCCGCGTCGGTCTGGCTGAACGCGAGGTCGGCCTGGCCCTTGCCGATGCGGTACATGTTCTCCGCCGAGCCGGCTGTCGCCTCGACGTTGGCGTTGATGCCGGCATGCTTGTTCAGCAACTGCGCAAGCCCGCCACCAAGGGGAAAGTAGACGCCACCCGTGGTGCCGGTGACGATCGAGAAGGCTTTCGGTTGCGCGAACACGGATGCGGACAGGGCGACGAGCGCTGCCGCGGTCATGACGATCAGGCGTTTCATGTGTGGTTGGCCTCTGGGTATGAGTGCGCCCCCGCGCACGGATGGAACGGACGCTGTCCGCACGACTGCGGGATCTCGTGTCCCGTTTTCCGCTGTTGTGGGAAACCAGTATAGAGAGGCCGTGGTGATCGGTCGCGGAGAACCGATGGTGCAGTGCAGCGTAGGGTCCGGGCCAGTTCCGGCCGTACGTGTCCGGGCTGCCTCACTTGCGGAACAGATAACCGATGTCGGTGAACGCCTTGAACTCGAGCGCGTTGCCCGACGGGTCGAGGAAGAACATCGAGTGCTGCTCGCCGATCTCGCCGACAAAGCGGATCTGCGGCTCGATGATGAACGTCACGCCCGCCGCACGCAGCCGGTCGCGCAGCGCCTCCCAGTCGGGCAGCGCCAGCACCGCGCCGAAGTGTCGGATCGGCACGGCGTCGCCGTCGACCGGGGAAGTGTCGCTGACGGCGCACAGGTGCGGCGCCTCGTAGGCGACGATCTGGTGGCCGTAGAAATTGAAGTCGCACCATTCGTCGGACGAGCGCCCTTCGCTGCAGCCGATCAGGCCGCCGTAGAACGAACGTGCCTCGGCAAGGTCGCGGACAGGGAACGCAAGATGGAACAGCGGCTGGAACGAGGGGGTTGCACTCATGGCAGTCTCCGGTCGATGATGGACGATCAATACCACAGGGCTCGCGGCACGCGCCGGGGACCCCGAACGAGGCCAGCACGATGAGGGAAGTGGAATGAGCCATGCCCTGCCTTTCGCCGACCTGCGGGTCGTCGAGTTCGTACACATGGTCATGGGCCCGACCTGCGGCCTGGTACTCGGCGACATGGGCGCAGAGGTGATCAAGATCGAGCCGCTCGAGGGCGACCATACCCGCAAGCTCACGGCCTCCGGCGCCGGCTTCTTCCCGGCCTACAACCGCAACAAGAAGAGCCTGGCGGTCGACCTGAAGTCCGCCCGGGGCAAGGAAATCGTGCACCGGCTGGTGGCAAAGGCCGACGTGGTCACCGAGAACTTCCGGCCCGGGGCGATGGCGTCGCTCGGCTTCGGCTATGAAGCGCTGTCGAAGGAGAACCCGGGCCTGGTCTACTGCTCGCACAAGGGTTTCCTGCGCGGGCCCTACGCACACCGCACGGCGCTAGACGAGATGGCCCAGATGATGGGCGGACTCGCCTACATGACTGGCCCGAGGGGACGCCCGCTGCGCGCCGGCGCATCGGTGAACGACGTGATGGGCGGCGTGTTCGGCGCAGTCGCGGTGATGGGTGCGCTCTACCAGCGCAAGGCGACCGGCCGCGGCCAGTATGTCGAGAGTGCGCTGTACGAGAACAACGTGTTCCTGATGGCACAGCACATGATGGAGTCGCTGGCCACCGGCAGGCCGGCAGTGCCGATGCCCGAGCGCGTGCGCGCCTGGGCGGTCTACGACACGTTCACCACCGTCGAAGGCGAGCAGGTATTCGTCGGCGTGGTCACCGATACCCAGTGGAAGGTTTTCTGCGAGGCCTTCGACCTGCCGCAGTTCCTGGCCGACGCCTCGCTGGCGACCAACCCGCAGCGTGTCGAGCAGCGCGGCAAGACGATCCCGGTGATCACCGAACTGTTCTCGCGCATGAGCAAGGCCGACCTGATGGCGCGCTTCGAGGCCCTCGGCCTGCCATTCGCGCCGATCGCGCGCCCGGAAGACCTGTTCGACGACCCGCACCTGAACGCCTCGGGCGGCCTGGCGCCGATCACGCTGCCCGACGGCACCGCGACGAAGGTGCCGATCCTGCCGATCGAGATGGACGGGCACCGGCTGGGCGTGCGGCTCGACCTGCCGAAGGTCGGCGAGCATACGCGCGAGGTGCTGGAATCGATCGGCTACGGCACGCGCGAGATCGACGAACTGAACGCTGCGAAAGTCATCCGGCTGGGTTGACCCGCTTCAGCCGCGCCATCTCACCGAGCACTGCACACACCGAACCGGTGTCCTGTTCCGACCGGCCCTGGGCCATCGCCGCGTCGTACAGGATGGCCGAGGTGTTGAGCAGTGGCGTCGGGCAGGCCACCGCCTTGGCCATCTCGCCGATGATGTGCATGTCCTTCTGCCAGACCGCGACCTTCATCGTCGCCGGGTATTCGTCCTTCACCATCATCGGTCCCCGGACCTCGAACATGCGCGAGCCCCCCGCCCCGTTGCCTGCAACCTTCAGGATCGACTCGGGGTCCAGGCCCATCTTCATGCCGAACACGAAGGCCTCGGCGGTGGCGACATTGTGGATGGCGACCAGCATGTTGGCCACGGCCTTCATCTTCATGCCGTTGCCGAACGCGCCGACATGGTCCTGCTGGCGCGAGAAGCCGGCGAACACCGGGCGCATCTTCTCGGCCGCAGACGCATCGCCGCTCATGTAGACAGACAGGTCGCCGCTGACCGCCTGGCCACCGGTGCCCGACAGCGGGCAGTCGAGCATCGTGATGCCGGCCGCGGCGAGCGCGTCGTGGCTGCGCTGCTTGTCCTCGATCGGCAGCGTGGACAATTCGGCCACGACGATGCCGCCGCGCGCGGCATCGAGGATGCCGTCCGCGCCTGCGACGACGGCATCGAGCGCCGCCACGCTCGGCAGCGACAGCAGCAGCACGTCGGCCTTCGCGGCGGCTTCCTTCGGCGAGCCGACCAGCGTGACACCCTTCGCCTTCGCGGCGGCCTTCGCTGCGTCG
Source organism: uncultured bacterium (assembly GCA_903873475.1). Lineage (GTDB taxonomy): Bacteria > Pseudomonadota > Gammaproteobacteria > Burkholderiales > CAIKXV01 > CAIKXV01. Next base: position 38,584 of record CAIQON010000282.1, on the reverse strand, counting down.
GATACATCGAAGCCCAGCACCGTGAAGCCGTTCTTCACCAGGTTCGCCGAGATCGCCGAACCCATGATGCCGAGCCCGATCATCGCCACTGTCTGTGCCATGCCTGCCTCCGTCGTCGAGTCCGCCGCAGCGGATCAGTCGATATTGATCTTCGCCTGCCGGATCACCTTGGTCCAGCGGGCGATCTCGGCACGGTTGTGCGCGAGCAGTTTGTCCGGGCCGGCGCCGATCATCTCGATGCCCTGGCCGCCCGCCCGCTCGCGCACGTCGGCCAGGCCACCGATGCGCACCGCCTCGGCGGCGAGCCGGCCGACGACCTCCTTCGGCGTGCCGGCCGGCGCGTACAGCGCATACCAGGTGTCGATGTCGATCGGATAGCCAAGTTCGGCCATCGTCGGCACGTCGGGTGCCAGGCTTGCCCGGCGCGAACTGGCGGTGGCCAGCGCCCGCAGGCGGCCGCTCTTCACGTAGGGCAGCGGCGACAGGATGACGTTGAAGGCCACTGCAACCTCACCGGACAGGATCGCGGTGAGCGCCGGCGCCGCGCCCTTGAACGGCACGTGCACGATATCGATGCCGGTCATCAGCTTGAGTTGCTCGGCCGCGATGTGCTGGCCGCTGCCGCTGCCGTTGGACGCATAGGAGATCTGGCCGGGCCGGGCCTTCGCGAAGGCGATGAAGTCCTTCAGCGTCTTCACCGGCATCGACGGATGCACTACCAGCAGGTTCGGCTGTCCCGCGACCAGCGAGATCGGCTCGAACGCCTTCAGCGGATCGTAGGGCAAGGCCGGATACAGGCCGACGGACAGCGCCTGTGGCCCGATGCCACCCATCAGCAGGGTGTAGCCGTCCGGCGGCGCCTTCGCGGCGACCTCGGAGCCGATGTTGCCGTTGGCACCGGCCCGGTTCTCGACCAATACCGCCTGGCCCCAGGTCTCGCTCATCTTCGCCGCGTACAGCCGGCCGAGAAAATCGTAGCCGCCGCCTGCCGGGAAGGGCACGATCATGCGGATCGGTTTCGCCGGGTAAGGCGCCTGGGCGTACGCGGGGAATGCAACCAGGGCCGATGCTGCTGCCATCACGGCCGCTCCTGCCATGGCCAGGCTGTTCGACCGAATCGCCGATCGGCGTGGTACCGCCCCCCGCAGGCGACCTTCCGACACATCCCGCCGCCGTTCGCTCGCGTTCCTGCGGCCTGCCTGCTGCAGTTCCATGTCCCGCCTCCTCGCCTGGTTCCGTTCATCCCGCGACCTGCGCAGCGTCGGCGCCTGCGTCAGGACCTTGCCGCATCGCCGGCAGCCTCATCGGGCGTCGCTCCCGCGAGTGCAGGCTGCATTGTACAAGCAGGCATTGCGTCGAGACGCGGGGGTCGAAACGGAGGGGGTCAAGTCTTGATTGTTGCAGCCGCCAGCGTGGCGTTTGACAGGTCGACGCGCAGAACGTTTCCGCAGTCAAACCCCTGCTAAGCGCACTTGCCGCCACATCGTCGCCAGGACACGCTTCCATCGCATGGCGAACAATGGCGAACAGCATCGTCTCGGCACTTCGCCCCTCAAAGGAGTCCGCCCACCGATGTCACGTCCGCTGCGTCTCGAGTTTCCCGGAGCGCTTTATCACATCACCTGTCGGGGCGACCGCTGCGAGGCGATCTATCTCGATGACGCCGACCGTACAGCACACCTGCAGGTGCTGTCCGATGCCCTGGATCGCTTCGATGCGCGGGCGCTGGCCTATTGTCTGATGGGCAATCACTACCACGTCGTGCTGCACACGCATCGCGCGAATCTGTCGCGACTCATGCGTCACGTCAATGGCGTGTACTCGCAGAGATTCAATCGACGGCACGGGCTCGTCGGACATCTGTTCCAGGGTCGCTACAAGGCGATCCTTGTCGATCGCGATGCTTACCTTTGGGCGCTGTGTCGCTACGTCGAGCGCAACCCGGTCGCGGCGCGGATGGTGTCGTACGCCGGCGACTGGGCGTGGTCGAGTTATCGCGCGCACGTGGGGCTCGCGCTACCGCCACCGTGGCTCGACGTAGAGGGCCTTCACAGCTTCATCCTGGGCTGTCCGGCAAGATCGCGCGCGCAGCGCAAGCGCGCTGCCGCCCTGTACGCTGAAAGCGTCGCCGGAGCATGCGATTTCGCCCTATGGCAGCCCGACCTGCGACACCAGGTATTCCTCGGTGACGACGCGTTCATCGAGCGCTCGCTCAAGCATTGCGAGGTACGCGCTGCCGATCCCGACGGCATACCTCGGCAGCAGACGCTTGCGCCGCGTACGCTGCCCTCGATACTTGCAGCGCACACCGCCCTTGCGCAGGGCATGCGCTCAGCTTACCGGGAGGGCGGATTCACGATGAGCGCGATCGCACGCCACGCTGGCTTGAGCGTGTCGAGCGTGAGTCGGATGATCGCGGCGGCAGAGCGAGGCAGCAGTGCAAAACTCAAGACCTGACCCCCTCGCGCCCAAAACTCAAGACCTGACCCCCTCGCGTGACCCCGGCGGCAGAGCGAGGCAGCAGTGCAAAACTCAAGACCTGACCCCCTCGCGCCGGTCAGGACAGCCCGTCACCCACCTCGACGTTCTCCGGCTTCAGTTCGACGCCCGACGCCTTCGCCTGCAGCAGCAGCAACTGCGAGAAGTCCTCGTCGTAGCCGTGGCCGATCAGCGTCTGCACCAGGTCGCGGGTGATCGTGGTGGTCGGCATCGGCACCTCGAGCGCCTTCGCCGCGTACAGCCCGAGGTCGAGGTCCTTCCTCAGCAGTTCCGGCGTGAAGGTCACGTGGAAATCGAGGTTGGTCAGCGCCGGGGTCTTGTACTTCGTGAAGGTCGAGCCCATCACGCTCTTGTTCAGGAAGTCGAGGAACTGGTGGCGCTTCATGCCGGCCTTCTCGGCCAGCACGGTGATCTCGCACAGGTTCTGGATGACAACGCCGAGCATCACGTTGTGGCAGATCTTCGCGATGCGCGCGAGTTCGCCTTCGCCGACATACGACACGCCGGCACCGACCACGTCGAGGTAAGGCAGCGCCATGTCGAACGCGGCCTGCGGGCCGGAGGCGACGATGGTCAGCTTGCCGGCCTTGATCACCTTGGCGTTGCCGGAGACCGGCGCCGCCAGCATCTGCACGCCATGCGCGGCGAGTTCGGCACGGATCTCGGCCGAGGCCTCCAGCGAGATCGAGGTGGAGTCGATCACCAGCTTCGGCTTGCCGCCCTTCGACATCACGCCGTTCGGGCCGTACAGCACCTCCTTCACGTCGTCGCCGGTGGAGACCATCGTGAAGATGATGTCGCAGCCGGCGAGGTCGGTGAGGTTGTCGACGACCTTCGCGCCGTATTCCTTCAGGGGTTCGGCCTTCGACTTCGTGCGGTTCCAGACCGACAGGTCGCAGCCGACCTTCGCCAGCCTCGCAGCCATCGCATAGCCCATGCGGCCGATGCCGATCCAGCCGAGCTTGTGTTGCTTGAGGTTTTCAGTTGCCATGGGTTTCTCCGGGACAGAGGTGGATGAAAGGAAACGGATGCGAGGTGCAGGCTGCCCGCGCAGACGGCGGCCGTCAGTCGGCCTTGATGCCGGCGGCCTTGATCAGCTTGCCGAACGAGGCGATCTCGGCCTTGACCAGGGCGGTGAGTTCCTCCGGGGTGCTGGACAGGGATTCGACGCCCAGGCCGGCGAAACGCTCGACCACGTCAGGAGCCCTCATGATCTTCACAAGTTCGGCGTTCAGGCGGCCGATCACAGGCTGCGGCGTGCCGGCCGGCACGAACAGGCCCCACCAGTTGACCATGTCGAAGCCGGGCAGCACCGAGGCCATGGTCGGCACGTCAGGCAGCAGCTGGCTCGGCTTGGCCGAGGTGACCGCCACCCCGCGCAGCTTGCCGGCCTTCACCTGGGTCAGCGCTGGCGCCATGTCCGACCAGGCCAGCGGGATGTTGCCCGCTACCATGTCGAGCACCACGAGGATGGACCCCTTGTAGGTGATGTGGGTGATGTCGGTCTTCGTCATTGTCTTGAACTGCTCCGCCGCCAGGTGGGCGAGCGTACCGATGCCCGAGGACCCGTAGTTCACCTTGCCGCTGTTGGCCCGGATGAACGGGATCAGTTCCTTCACGTTGCGTACCGGCAACGTCGGGTGCACCACCAGCAACTGCGGCGAACGCGCCACCAGCGCGATGGACGCGAAGTCGCGCAGCGTTTCGTACTGGTACTTGACCAGCAGCGGGTTGATCGAGATCGGGCTCGCGTTGCCGACCAGGATCGTGTAGCCGTCGGCGGGCGCGCGGGCGGCCACCTCGGTGCCGAGGCTGCCTCCGGCCCCGGCACGGTTCTCGACCAGCACGTTCTGGCCGAGCACTTCCTGCAGCTTCGCCCCGACGACGCGGCCGATCACGTCCGACGTGCCACCAGGCGGGAACGGGGCGATCATGCGGACGGGTTTGGCAGGCCAGGCCTGGGCGCGCGACTCGGCCTGGACGAGCATCAGCGCCGCCGCGCCGAACACCACCGCGCCGAACTTCAGTGCCACGTCCATCGACGATTCGATCATTCGGTTCATTGCTGCACTCCTCCGGTTCGGGGGCGGGGTGGTCCCCGTCGCCCGGTTGCTTCGAGCGTGGAAAGTTCGCGGGAACGGCCCGGGTCAGGCTTCGAGGTCCTGTACCCAGTGCCGGGTTTCGAGCACGGTCTTCACTTCCTTCAGGAAGGCCGCCGAGTACGCGCCATCGACCGCACGATGGTCGAAGCATTGCGCGAGCATGCCGACCGGGCGGATCGCGATGCTGTCGCCGGCCGGCCCTTCGATCACCACCGGCTTCTTCTGCACGCCGTCGGTGGACAGTATCGCAACCTGCGGCACGTTGACGATCGGTGCGGTGAATGCCGTACCGAACACGCCGGAATTGGACAGCGTATAGGTGGCTTCCGACAGGTCATCCGGCTTCAGCCGGTTCGCACGGGCACGCTGCGCGAGGTCGTTCACCTCGCGCGCGATCTGCGGCAGCGACTTCGACGGCACGTCCTTCACCACGGGCACCATCAGGCCGTCGAAGTTCATGTCGACTGCGATGCCGAGGTTGATGCGCTTGTGCAGCACGAGTTCGTCGCCATCGACGCTCGAATTCAGGCGCGGGAACTTCGCCAGCGCGATCGACACCGCGCGCGCGATGAACGGCAGGTAGGTGAGCGAGAAGCCTTCACGCGCCTTCCAGCCGCTGCCCGCCAGCTTGCGTGCCTCGTCGACCTTGTGGAAGTCGACCTCGATCGCCTGCAGCACCGCCGGCACGGTGACCCACGCGCGCGCGAGATGTTCCGCGGTGCGCTTGCGGATCGGGTTGAGCCGGATGCGCTCGGACGGACCGGTGGAGGCAGGCGGGGCGGTGAACGGCGCGACCGGCGCTGCCGCCGGCCGGGGCACCGCAGGCTCAGCCACGGGCGAGGCGGCAACCACCGGCATCGCAGGTACCGCGCTCGACTTTCGTGCCTCGACGAAGGCCAGCATGTCCTCGCGGGTGACGCGGCCGTCGCGGCCGGTGCCGGAAACCTGCGACGGGTCGATACCGTGTTCTGCCGCGAGCTTGCGCACGACCGGCGACAGCCTCAGGCTGCCGTCGGCCTTCGCCGGCACCGCGGCTGGCCGTGCCGCCCAGGCGCCAGCCACCGGCACGGCAACCGTCGTGGCTGCCGCGGCGGGCGCAGGGGCCGCGACAGCAGCCCCTGCTGGCGCTGCAGCGCCGGCCTCGGTGACCACCGCAAGCACCACGCCAACCTTGACGGTCACGCCTTCGGCCACGCGGATCTCGGTCAGCACGCCGGCAACCGGCGACGGGATCTCGGTGTTGACCTTGTCGGTCTCCACGTCGAACAGCGTCTCGTCCGCCTTGATCGAGTCACCGACCTTCTTGTACCACTTGCTGACCGTGCCCTCGGCGACTGTCTCGCCGAGTTGCGGCATGATGATTTCCATGGATCCACCCGTCTCTGATTGCCCGAACCTCTGCTACCACCCGTGCTACTGCCTCGCCGCCTCGTACACCACCCGGCCACCGACCATCGTCATCACCGGCTTGAGGTCCTTGATGTCATCCGCGGCGACTCGGAAGTAATCCCTGTCGAGCACCAGGAGGTCGGCGTACTTCCCGGGCACCAGCGACCCGAGGTTCGACTCCTGGAACACGATGTATGCGTTGTTGCGCGTATGCGCGATCAGCGCCTCCTCGCGGCTGATCGTCTGGCGATTCACGGCGTGGCCACCGACCATCTTGCCCGTCACCGCGAAGCCCAGCGTGTAGAAGGGGTTCGACGTGGTGACCGCGGTGGCGTCCGAACCCAGGCCCCAGCGGATGCCGCTGTCCTGGATGCGACGAAACGGCGGCATGTCCCATGCCCGGTCGCCGTGCACGCGATGCATCAGCACGCCCTGGATCAGCGGCCGGCTGTGGATCTGCGCCGTCATGCCGAGCCGCTTCATCCGGTCGAGCTGCGCCGGGGTCACCTGGTCGAGGTGGGAGAACGACCAGCGGAAGCCCTTGATCGGCGACTGCGCATGGATCTTCTCGAACTCGCCGAGGAAGACATCGATCATGTCTTCCATCTCGACGTGGGCGTTGAGGTAGATGCCGCGCTCGGCCAGTGCGCGCGCGATGCGCGCCATCTGCGCGATGTCCTCGGGGCGCCTGGTGTTTTCCTTGCGCAGCAGCTGGGTGGTCACCGGCCCGTACATCGATTCGCCGAAGCCGACGTTGTCGAAGTAGTCGTTTCCCTGGAACGGACGAAGCGTCGGGATCTCGGCCACCACCTTGTCGACCTGCTCCGGCGTGGCGGGCTGGCGGATGGTGGTCCAGAACACGCGTACGTCGAGTTCGTCGCGGCGGGCCAGCTCCGCGTAGGGCTCATAGTGGCGCGCAGTCATGCCGCGGCCACCGGCGTCCATCCAGCCGGTGAGGCCCATCGAGCTCAGTTCGCGTACCAGCTTGCGCGTATTGGCGAGCCAGGCATCGCGGTCCTTCAGGGGAATCCTCGCCGCGACGAAGGCCACGCCGCCGGCACCACGCACCATCCCGGTGATCTGTCCGTCGGCATCCTTCTCGATGGTGCCGCCGGGCGGATTGGCCGTCGTGGCGTCGATCTTGGCGGCGCGCAGCGCGGCGGTGTTGAGCGTGCTGTGCAGGTAGATCGCCTGCAGCACCACCGGATGGTTCGGTGCGATGGCATCGAGCTCGGCGCGGGTGAAGCTGCGCTCGTCGTCGGTGAACTGCTGCTCCGACCAGCCGCCGAGCACGACGATCCATTCGCCGGCGGGCGTCGTGCGCACCCGGTCGGCGAGCAGCTTGAGCGCCTGCTTGCGCGAGGTGATGCCGTCGAAGCGCAGCTCGTCGTGCTCCGCCGCGCGGATCCAGTGCGAGTGGTTGTCGATCAGGCCCGGGATGACCGTCTTGCCCTGCAGGTCGATCACGCGCGTGGACGGCCCGGCCATCCGCCGGATGTCGGCGCTGGTGCCAGTGGCGGTGATGCGCCGCCCGGACACGGCCAGGGCCTGCACGAAGCGGAACTGGTCATCGACGGTCGCGATGCGCCCGTTGACCAGGATGGTGTCGGGCACTGGCCGGGCGTCCGGCTTCGGTTGCGCCGAGGCCGGCAGCGGCACGACGGCCGCCATCGACAGCAGGGCGGCCAGCGCAGTGGTACGGAAAAAGGCTCGGCGGATCACGGACGTATCGGGTCTGGCGATTGGCATTGGAAGACTCCCCCTGGTTGGCGAAACTGCATCGGCGGCTCGTGCCGCTCTGGTGATGGCACGCCGGCCTGCGGCGCCGGCGTGCCGTACTGCAGGCTGGCCTCGCTCAGCCGAGGCGGGTACGTACCGTCTCGACGATGCGCGCGACCGAAGGGATCGTGGCGTCTTCGAGCGCATCGGCCGCTGGCAGCGGGATGTGCGGCGTGGTGATGCGGATGATCGGGCCGTCGAGGTCCCAGAAGCATTCCTCGGTGACGATCGAGGAGATCTCAGCGCCCCAGCCGCACAGCCGGGGGTTCTCCTCGACGGTGATCAGGTGCCCGGTGCGCGCGACCTCGGCGAGGATGGTCTGGGTATCGAGCGGCACCAGGCAGCGCAGGTCGATCACCGTCGCGTCGATGCCGTGGTCGCGTTTCAGGATCTCGGCCGCGTCCATCGACTTGTGCACCATCGCGGCGAGCGCGACGATCGTGCAGTCGGGCCCGCGGCGCAGCACCTTCGCCTTGCCCAGCGGTTCGTAGTGTTCGCCGTCGGGCACTTCGCCCTTGAGTGCGTAGAGCGATTTCTGCTCGAAGAACACCACCGGGTTGCCGTCGCGCACCGCGGCGGCGAGCAGCCCCTTCACGTCGGCCGGGTAGGCCGGCGCGACGACCTTCAGGCCGGGCACGGTCATCGCCCAGTTCTCGAGCGATTGCGAGTGCTGCGCGCCGAAGCGCGAGCCGGCACCGTTGGCGGTGCGGATCACCACCGGCATGGTTACCTGGCCGTTGGTCATGTAGCGCATCTTCGCCATCTCGTTGGCGATGATGTCCCAGCACACGGCCAGGAAGTCGGAGAACATGATCTCGGCGATCGGCTTCAGGCCGGTCATCGCGGCACCCATCGCCGCGCCCAGGATGGCCTGCTCGGAGATCGGGCAGTCGCGCACGCGCAGCGGGCCGAACTCTTCCAGAAGCCCGACGCTGGCCTTGAACACGCCGCCGGCATGGGCGACGTCCTCGCCCAGGAACACCACGTTCGGATCGCGCCGCATCTCCTGCGCGATGCCCGCCGCGACTGCGTCGCGATATGTCAGTTCCGCCATGCCGTGCTCCCGTCTGCCCAGACATCCTTGTCGATCAGGTCGAGCGAAGGCGTGGGCGAGGCTTTCGCGATCGCGGTCGCCTCGTCCACCCTGCGCTGCGTGTCTTCCTCGATACCCTTCAACGTGCCTTCCGAGAAGCCCAGGCGCAGCAGGCGCTCGCGGTAGGTCGGGATCGGATCCTTCTTCAGCCATTCCTCGAGCTCGCCTTCCGGCCGGTACTTCGCCGGGTCGGCGCGCGAATGGCCCGAATGGCGGTAGGTGCGCGCCTCGATCAGCGAGGGGCCGCCACCGGCACGCGCCAGGTCGATCGCTGCCATCGCCGTCTCGTACATGATGTCGGCATCGTTGCCGTCGACGATGATCGACGGCAGGCCGTAGGCCGACGCACGGTCGGCGGCCGGCGCATCCACCGCAGTCACCGATCGGATCGGGGTGTATTCCATGTAGAAGTTGTTCTCGCAGACGAACACCACCGGCAGCTTCCAGACCACCGAGAAGTTCAGCGCCTCGTGGAATGCGCCGATGTTGGTCGTACCGTCGCCGAAGAAGCACACCGACACCTGCTTCGTGCCGCGGTACTGTGCCGACCAGGCGGCGCCCGCGGCGATCGGCAGGTGCGCACCGATGATCGCGTACGAGCCCATCACGCCCTTCTCGACGTCGGTCAGGTGCATCGAACCGCCCTTGCCGGCGAGCAGGCCGCATTCACGGCCCATCAACTCGCCCAGCACGCCCGACATCGACGCGCCACGGGCGAGCGTGTGCGCATGGCCGCGGTAGGTGCAGAAGGTGTAGTCGTCGGGCTTCATCGCGACGCCGAACGCGGCGGCGATCGCCTCCTGCCCGAGGGCCAGGTGGCTGGTGCCCTTGATCAGGTTCTGCAGGAACAGATCGAACGCGCGTTTCTCGGTCATGCGCAGTTCGAGTTGCATCCGGAACAGGTCCAGGCGCGTCTCGCGCCCGATCTCGAACGCCGGCTTCTTCGCTTTCGGAATGGCACTCATCGGATTCCCTTGTCGGTACTCAGTACTTGTTGGCGATCGGCAGTTCCTGCGCCGGGAACAGGGAGATGACCTGCGCGCCATTGGGCGTCAGTACCACTTCCTCCTCGATGCGCGCAGCCGACACGCCGTCCTTCGCCGGGCAGAACGTCTCGACCGCGAACACCATGCCGGCCTTGAGTTCGTACGGATCCTTGAACGAGTTCAGCCGCGAGATCAGCGGCCGCTCGTGCAGGCCCAGCCCCAGGCCGTGGCAGAAGTTCAGGCCGAAGGCGGACATCTCGGTCTCGAAGCCGATCTCGGTGCATTTCGGGAAGGCGGCGGCGACCTTGTCGGTGCTCACGCCCGGCTTGAGCATGGAGATCGCGCCATCCATCCAGCTGCGTGCACGCTTGTAGGCGTCCTGCTGCGCACGGGTCGCGCTGCCCACCGTGAACGTGCGGTAGTAGCAGGTACGGTAGCCCATGTACGACTGGATGATGTCGAAATAGGCCTGGTCGCCCGGGCGGATAAGCCGGTCAGTGAAGTTGTGCGGATGGGGGCTGCAACGCTCGCCGGCGATCGCGTTGATCGCCTCGACGCAGTCCGAACCCATTTCGTAAAGGCGCTTGGTGGCCATGGCGACCACTTCGTTCTCGCGCACGCCCGGCTTGAGCGCCTCGAAGATATCCTGGTAGACGCCATCGACCATGGCGCTGGCCGTGTTGAGCAGGGTGATCTCGTCATGGCTCTTGATCTCGCGCGCCGTGAGCATCATCTGCTGGCCGTCGACGATCTTCAGGCCGAGCTTCTGCAGCGCGAACAGGAACGGCGGCTCGACCACGTCGATGCCCAGCGGCATGTCCGCCACGCCTTCCTGCTTCAGGATGTCGAAGATCTCCTTCGCCGCCTCCTCGAACAGCCCCACCGCGGGGTTGATCGCGCCACGCAGTCCGACGTTGCCGGCGAACACATGGTTGGTCGGCAGCCACGGGCAGTAGATGCGATGGTGCCGGGCCGCAGAACCGAAATCCCAGATGTAGGGCTCGCCATTGCCGGTGACCAGCGACCAGCGGGTCAGCTTGTCGCGCGCCCACTCGCCGATCACCGTGCTGGTGGTGTAGCGCACGTTGTACTGGTCGAAGCAGAGCATCGCGCCCATGCCGCTGCGCGCGAGCGCGGCCTTGGTGCGCGCCAGGCGGTAGGTGTGCAGCCGCTGGAAGTTGACCCGCTCCTCGAAGTCGACCTGCATCCGGCCGGGCGCCTGCAGCGGGCGGTCCCAGCGGTGGTCGGGGTCCGGGTAGTCCATCATGGTCTCGGCCAGCGACTTGCCGCGCCGCGCCTTGACCGGGATGTCCGCCGCCTTGACCTGCTGCGGCTCGACCTTCTTCAGCTTCTTGGCCATTCGATGCTTCTCCGTCGTTTCGTTCGTGTTCGCGGCCTGCGCGCGCTCAGCGCTTCGGCACCCCGAGTTGCGTCGCCATCCAGTCGGCGGTCTGGTCCCGGTAGGTGTACCAGTAGTTGTTCACCACGTGGTTGCCGCCCTCGATGATCGACAGCGTCACCGGCCCGGACACCGCCGCGGCGAGCTTGCTGGCCTGGTCGACCCCGGTCAGCCTGTCCTTCGTGCCGGCCAGGATGTAGATCGGGCAGGTGATGTCCTTCGCGCAGTCGGCGAGGCTGACCCTTGCCGCGACCTGCCCCGCCTCTTCCAGATCCTTGCTGCCGGAGCGTACACGGAACGCCTCGACGTTGATCACCGGCCGGCCTTCGAACGTCGTCTTGCGCTGGAAGGCACCGGACAACGACACGCAGGCCTTGATCCGCTTCTCGAACGCGGCGGCGCGCGGCGCATAGTAACCGCCGAAGGACACGCCCCAGATGCCGATGCGACCCGCATCGAGGTCGGCACGCGTCTCGATCCAGTCGACCACCGCCTTCACCGGCCGCTCGAACTCGGGGCAGATCGGGAAGTCGTACTCGGCCTCGCCCTGCCCCGGCCCGTCGAACGGCAGGGTCGCCACGCCGCGCGCGAGGAAGCGGTTCTCGTAGTCGTCCATCTCCTCCTTCGTCGAATCGAGCCCCATGCACATGACCACTACCGGCGGCCGCTCGACGCCCTTCGGCTTGCGCAGGTTGCCGTAGAGCACCTTGCCTTCGTAAGGAATCGCGACACGTTCGCCCGGCGGATCGATCAGTGGCAGCGCCTTGTTGCGGCACTCGACTGCGCGCATGTTGGCGGCCTTCTGCTGCACGAGGTCGTTGACGAACAGGAACTTGCCGAAGTGGTGGCAGACTGCCGCACGGGTGAAATGCGCGCCGGCCGAGAGCCGGTAGCCGTCGGCCAGCGCCTGCTCGCCGAGGGCCTCGTGCACCTTCGCACGCTCGCCCCAGGCAGCGCACCAGTCGTCCCAGGTCTCGCAGGCCGCCGTGACCTCCGCGAAGTCGGCCGACGGCACGCCATTGATGATGAATCGCGGCGACCAGTGGTCGATCGCCGATTGCACGCGGGGATCCCTTGCCATGTTCCGTTCTTCCTAGTCGATGCGCAGGTTGGCCTGCTTGATGAGCTTCGCGTAGCGCGGATACTCGGCCTTCATCAGCGCGAGGAACTCCGCCGCGTTCGTGGGTGCCGGGTCGCTGCCGCTCTTGAGCATGCGCTCGACGGTATCCGGCTCGCGCAGGATCTTCCCGAGGTCGGCCACCCAGCGGTCGACGATCGCCACCGGCAGCTTCGCCGGCCCGATGATGCCGAACCAGGTGTCGTAGACGAAGCCCGGCATGCCGGCTTCGGTCATCGCCGGCACGTCGGGGAAGCCGCTGGCGCGCTTCGCCGAGGTCACTGCGATCGGACGCAGCCGCCCTTCGCGCAGCACCGGCGCGATCGCCGCGACCGGGAACACGTAGTAGTGCACGCGCCCGGCGAACATCTCCGACAGTGCATCGGACAGCAGCTTGAACGGCACATGCACGGTATCGATGCCCGCAGCCTGGCGGAAGAATTCTCCGGCCATGTGCGAGCCGCTGCCGACGCCGGCCGAGCCCATGTTGAGCTGGCCGGGACGCGACTTCGCATGCGCGAGGAACTCGGGCAGCGTCTTCACCGGAAGCTGCTGTGCCACGACCAGCACGTTGGCGAGCGATGCGATCTGCATCACCATCGTGAAGTCCTCGATCGGTCGGTACGGCAGGTCGCGCTGCAGCAGCGGTGCGGCCAGGTGCGGCGTGCCGACCAGAGACATCGTATAGCCGTCGGGCGCCGCCGCCGCCACCAGTTGGCCTCCCATGATGCCGCCGCCGCCCGGCCGGTTGTCGACCACCACCTGCTGGCCCCAGGTCTCGAACAGGCGCGCACCCAGCGTGCGGCCGAGGAAGTCGCTCGCCGCACCGGGCGGGAACGGCACCACCAGCCGCACCGGACGCACCGGGTATTTCAATTCGGCCGCCAGCGCCGTACCCGGCGCCGCCAGCGCAGTGGCCACGGTCGCCGCCGCGGCACCGCCCAGCGCGACCATCACGGTCGCCAGCATGCCGGCGAACATCGACCTGTGGTGGCCAGCGCCCTGCCTGCTGCCCGAAAACCATCCGGATACGTTCATCGCTTTTCCTCCTCCAGGAACGACGGAACCCGCTGGCAGGGTCGCCTTTGCATGCATGGCGGCCTCCATCAGCCGGTGACGAAAAACCGCAGCGGCACCGAATGCAGGTTCTCTGCGCCACGCTCGGTGATGCGCACGAGGTTGCCGAGCTGCACGCCGGCGCGCTCGTCCTCGGTGACGATGTTCGGCTGCAGCACCACGCACATGTTCTTCTCGAACACGAACGGGGCTATCGAGCGGCCCTTGGCGGTGCGCCGGGTGCCGAGGTTCGGTGGCAGCAGCCCGACGCCGAAGCCGTGCAGGAAGGAGTCGTTGATGGTGAAGCCGCGCTCGTGGATCACCTCGGCCGCGTCGAGCAGGTCGTCGCTGGTGGCGCCCGCGCGCAGCACCTCGAGCCCGCGCTGGTAGGACTCGAGCGCGACCGCGCACAGCGACGCATAGCGCGGGCCGGGCGCCTCGCCGATGAAGATCGGCCGCTGGATCTGCCCCGAGTAGCCCCAGTGGCTGATGCTGATCTCGTTGTTCACCACGTCGCCCTTGCGCAGCACGCGCTGCGTGAGGTTCTGCCTGGGCACGCAGGCCGAAGCCTCGTCCTGGCCGCCGGAGGACAGGTAGCACAGGTGCGGCAGGCCACCGGCGGCGAAGCCGGCCGATTCGACGATCGCACCGAGTTGCGCCTCGCGCAGCCCGGCATGCGCGCCGTCGATCAGCGCCTGCAGCGCGGCATCGGTCAGCTGTGCGCCTAGGCGCAGCCATTCGATCTCTTCGTCGCTCTTCACCTGGCGCAGGTTGCGGAACTTCGGCGTCACCTCGCGGAAGGTCCAGCCGGGAAGCAGCTTCTGCCAGGTGAGCCAGTCGGCGGCCGGCACGTCGCCGACCCAGCCGAGCACGCCGGGTGCAGTGCCGGCGTCTAGCAGGAAGCGCGCGATCGTGGCCGCGGAATCGGCGCCGCCCCAGCGCGTCTCGATCGACGCCATCTCGCGCGCGTTGGGCACATGGTTGTGCGACTGCGCGAACAGCACCGGCGCGCCACCGTCGACCATCGCCACGTAGTTGTTGCGGTTGCCGAAGAAGCCCGACAGCCAGAGCACGTCGGCCTGCATGTGGCGCGACATGCCCGAGTGGCCGTACACCACGAGCGCCGCGAGGCCCTCGCCGGACATCAGGATGCGCGCACGGGCATGACGCCGCTCGAACTCGGCATCGGAGAAACGGGGATACAGGGAATCGGGGATGGCGGCGGGCATGTTCAGCCTCCGAGCGTCTTGAAATAACCGGCGGGATAGCGTTCGCCGGCACCGACGCCGGGGCGGAACGCTTCGGAGAGACCGACGATGTCCTCCGGGGTCAGCACGAGCTCGACCGCCGCGACGTTCTGTTCGAGGTACTTCTGCTGCTTGGTGCCCGGGATCGGCACGATGTCCTCGCCCTGCGCCAGCAGCCAGGCGAGCGCCACCTGCGCGGTGGTCGCGCCGAGCCGGTCGGCGATGCGCTGCAGCGGCGCGAGCAGTTCCAGGTTCTTCTCGATGTTTCCGGCGTGGAAGCGCGGATGGATGCGTCGCCGGTCGTTCGGCGCGATGTCGTCGAGGGAGCGCACGCGGCCGGTCAGCAGCCCGCGGCCCAGCGGCGAGTAGGGCACGAAACCGATGCCGAGCTCACGGCAGGCTGGCAGGATCTCGCGCTCGACATGGCGCTCCCAGAGCGAATACTCGGTCTGCAATGCGGTCACCGGATGCACGGCAGTCGCGCGCCGCAGCGTGTCGACGCCGGCCTCGCAGAGGCCCAGGAAGCGCACCTTGCCCTGATCGACCAGCCTGGACATCGCGCCCCAGGTCTCCTCGAACGGCACGTCCGGGTCGATCCGGTGCAGGTAGTACAGATCGATGGCGTCGACCCCGAGCTGCTTCAGGCTCTTGTCGCAGGCCTGCGGCACATAGTCGGGCCGGCCGTTGTAGCCCTTCTTGCCGCCGGGCAGGTCGAAGTTGCCGAACTTCGAAACCACCACCACGCCCTCGCGGCGACCACGGATCGCCTCGGCGATCAGCTGCTCATGGCGGCCCTTCTGATAGGCATCGGACGAATCGAGGAAGTTCACCCCGAGGTCGAGCGCCCGGCGCATCGTCGCGACCTGCACCTCGCCGTCGGCCTCGCCGAAGTTCGTGGTGGTGCTGCCCATGCCCAGGCCGATCGCGGAGACCTGCAGGCCGTGGCGGCCGAGCGTCCGGGTCTTCATCGAGGCGTGCCTGCTCCGGTCAGTCTGCGGTGATCCCGGCCGCCTTGATGATCGGCGTCCAGCGGGCGATCTCGTCCGTGACGAAGCGGCCGAGCTCTGCAGGCGACGACGATACGACTTCGATGCCCTGCTTGAGGATGGTCTCGCGCACATCAGGCATCGCGAGGATTTCGACGATCGCCTGGTGCAGCTTGTCGACCACCGGCTTCGGTGTCTTCTGCGTCGTGAACAGACCGAACCACAGGCGCGCCTCGAACTGCGGCAGGCCGGCCTCGGCGGAGCCGGGGATGTCCGGCGCGCCGATGAAGCGCTTCGGGCTCGAAACCGCAAGCGGGCGCATCTTCGCGGCACCGCCGGCCTTCAACTGCCCGGCCACGGTGACCGGGGACAGGAACGACACCTGCACGTCGCCGGACAGGAGCCCGGTCAGTGCGGCGCCCGCACTCTTGTAAGGCACATGCTCCAGGTCGATGCCCGCGACTTTCTTGAACAGTTCTCCCGACAGGTGGCTGATCGTGCCGTTGCCCGCCGAACCGTAGGTCAGCCGCCCCTTCTGCTTTGCGTAGGCGATCAGGTCCTTGACGCTGGTCACGGGCAGGGTGCTGTTCACCACCAGCGCGGTGACGCCCTGCGCCACCATCGACAGCGGCTGCAGGTCGCGCACCGGGTCGTAGGACAGCTTCGGGTACAAAGTGACGGCGCTCACCATCGGCCCGGCATGCCCCATCACCAGCGTATGCCCGTCCGGCGTCGCGCGCGCCGCCACCTCGGTCGGGATGGTGCCGCCCGCACCCGCGCGGTTGTCCACCACGACCGGCTGTCCCCAGCGCTCGCTCAGCTTCTGCCCGATGACCCGCGACAGGTAGTCGGCGGTGCTGCCCACGCCCTGGCCCATGATGCGCAGCGGCCGGTTGGGGAAATCCTTCGCCGCATCGGCCTGGGCGAATGCCCCGCCGGAGACGCCGAGCGCGATAGCGCCGGCGATCGCCTGCAGGCAGGGGGCGACTTGCTTCGAACGCGTGCACTCGTGTTCCATCGATGCTCCTCCATTTTCTCTTCGAGCCGGGCCGTGCAGTGCGCCGCCGGCCTCTCGTTGCATGGGTACCCGCCCTGCGACTACTGGACCTTCGCGCCAGACGCCTTGACCACCTTGCCCCACAGATCGATCTCGGAGCGGATGTAGGCGGCGAACTCCGCCGGGGTGCTGTCGAGCACGTCCATGCCCTGGGCCGCCAGTTTCTGGCGGTTGCCCGGGTCCTGGAGCACCTTGCGCATCTCGGCGTTGAGCAGGTTCACGATCGGTTCGGGCGTACCACCGGTGGCGGAGAAACCGAACCAGGCGGCGATCGCGAAGCCCGGCACGCCACTCTCGGCGATCGTCGGCAGGTCGGGCAGCGACGGGATGCGCTTCGCGTTGGTGACGCCCAGCGTGCGCAGCTTGCCCGCCTGCACGATGCCCGACACCACCGACACGCTGGCGAACGAGGCGATGGTCTCGCCCGAGAGCACCGCGTTGACCGACAGCGGCGTGCTCTTGTAGGCGATGTGCGTCAGCCTGGTACTGGTGAGCATGCCGAACAGTTCGCCCGCCATGTGCTGCGACGTGCCGGTGCCACCCGACGAATAGGTGAGCTCGCCCGGCTTCTGCCGCGCCAGCGCGATGAAGTCTTTCACCGTCCTCACCGGCAGCGACGGATGCACGACCAGCATGTTCGGGCTGGACGCCGCCAGGATGATCGGCGCGAAGTCCTTGATCGGGTCGAAGGCCAGCTTGCCGTACAGCGTGGGATTGATGCCGTGCGTGCTGATCGTGGTGATGAACAGTGTGTAGCCGTCGGGCGCGGCGCGCGCCGCGAGTTCAGCCGCGACGTTGCCGCCGGCACCCGGCCGGTTGTCGACGACCACCTGCTGGCCGAGCGAACGCGACAGGCCGTCGGCCATCAGCCGGGACAGGTTGTCCCCGGCCGAACCCGGCCCGAGCGTGACCAGGAGGCGGATCGGTTTGCTCGGGTACTTCGGTGCCTGGGCCCATGCACCGTCGGCCGCCAGCAGCGCGGCCGGAAGGATTACCGACGCAATCACCGAAGCGATCACCGCACCGTTGGCATCACGGGTCGCGACCCGATTCATTCGGCCACCACCGCGACGCCCTGGATCTCGATCAGCAGGCCCGGCCGCGCGAAGTGCGAGACCGTGATCAGCGCACTCGCCGGGTACTTGCCGTCGGGGAAGCGCTTGCCGCGCAGCGCGACGAACCTGTCGCCATTGCGCGGATCATTGATGAACACGGTCATCGTGACCATGTCGGCGAGCGTGCCGCCGGCCCGGGCGATGGTCGCGCCGAGCAGGTCGAAGATGCGCTCGGCCTGCGCTTCGAAGTTTCCGGACAGGTCCTTGCCCTCGGCATCGGTGAGCGCGGTCTGGCCGGCGAGCCAGACGATGCGTCCGCCCTCGGTGATCACCGCTGGCGAATAGGCGCGGCCCTTCTGGGCCTCGCCGGTGGGCAGGTGTTCCTTCTTCATCGATGCGCTCCCCTCGTTGGAATGTGTGTCGGTCGGCTCGCTATTCGGCCTTCGCGCCCGACTCGCGCACCACCTTGCCCAGGCGCGCGACCTCGGCGGTCAGGAACTTGTCGAACTGCTCCGGCGTCATCGACATCGTCTCGGCGCCCTGGGTCAGGAAAAGCTCGCGCACCTCGGGCATCGACAGCACCTTGTTCACGTCGCGGTTCAGGCGACCGACCAGCGCACGCGGCGACTTCGACGACGCGAGCAGGCCGAACCAGCCGTCGAAGCCCGCGTTCGGGTAGGTCTCGACCAGCGTCGGCAGGTCGGGCAGCACGGACGAACGCTTGTTGGTGCCGACCGCGAGGCCGAGCAGCTTGCCTGCCTTCAGCTGGCTGAGCGAGGCGACCAGCGGCACCATGAAGAAGTCGACACGGCCGCCGATCACGTCGGTCAGGCCTTCGGGCACGCCCTTGAACGGCACGTGCTGCGCCTGGATACCGAGCGCGGCGCGCACCACCTCGCCATTCAGGTGGGTGGAACTACCGATGCCGGCCGATGCATAGAGCAGGCCATTCGGACGCTTCTTCGACAGTTCGACGAGGTCGCGCACCGACTTCACGCCGGACGAGGGCGACACCACCAGCACGTTCGGCACGATCGCCACCGGCGCGATGCCGGAGAAATCCTTCACCGTGTCGAACGGCAGCTTCGCGGCGAGCGTCGCGTTGGCTGCGTGGCCGGAGGACACCATCAGCATCGTATGGCCGTCGGGGTTTGCCTTGAGCATCAGTTCGGTGCCGATGATGCCCAGCGCGCCCGGCCGGTTGTCGGACAGCACCTGCTGGCCCCAGGCCTCGGTAAGCCGGGCTGCGAGCGCACGCGCGAGGATGTCGGTCGCGCTGCCGGCGGAGAACGGCACGACGATCCGCACCGGGCGGTTCGGGAAGTTGTCCTGTGCCTGTGCATTCATCGACACGACGGCCGCTGCGGCGGCGGCACCTGCAAGCAATCGATTCATGGAATCTCCTTTGGAAGGTCGACGGGCTGATCGGGCAGCCTCGCGCTGTGAATGCTGCATGGACCGCTCGGGCGGCCTCGCATCGTCCGGCTCGCGCCGGCCTGTCCCTGCAGTTGCCCTTCCCCTATCGCTTCGGAAGGCCGAGCCGAGCCGCCATCCAGTCGGCGGTCTGCGTGCGGTAGCGGTACGCGCGGTTGTTCACCACGTGGTTGCCATCCTCGACCATCAGCAGTTCGACCGGGCCGCCCGCCTCGCGGGCCAGCCGCTCCGCGTCCTGCCACGGGATGATACGGTCCTGCTTGCCGGCGACGATGAACAACGGACAGGTGATCTTCGACGCCAGCCCCTCGAGCGACAGCGTATGCGCCGCCTTGCGGCCTTCCTCGGGCGTCGCGCACTTGGCACGCACCTGGAACGCACGACGGGTGAGTTCAGGCAGCCCGTCCCAGTTGGCGCCCATGTTGTACGGACCGGACAGCGCGATGCAGGCCTTCGCCCGTTTCTCGAAAGCCGCGGCCCGCGGCGCATAGTAGCCGCCGAGCGAGACGCCCCACAGGGCGGCACGGCCATGGTCGATGTCGCTGCGCGTCTCGAGCCAGTCGAACACCGCCTTCACCGGCACTTCGTAGTCGCCGCGGATCGGGAACTCGTACTCGGCCTCGCCCTGCCCCGGGCCATCGAACGCCAGCGTCGCGATGCCGCGCTCGAGGAAGTTGCGCTCGTAGGCGTCCATCTCTTCCTTGCAGGAATCGAGGCCCATGCACATCACCAGCACCGGCGGGCGCACGCTGCCGGCCGGCTTGCGCAGTTCACCCTTGAGCGTGGTGCCCATGTAGGGAATCTCGACCCGTTCGCCGGGCGGGTCGATCAACGGCAGCGCCTTCGCGCGCGATGCCACCGCCTTCATGTGCGCCCACTTCATCTGATCGAGGTCATCGACGAACACGAACTTCGCGAAGTGATGGCAGACGGCGGCGCGCGAGAAGTGCTCACCGGCCGACAGGCGATGCCCGGCGGCGAGGTCGGCCTCGCCGAGCGCGTCATGCACGTCGCCGCGGGCGACCCAAGCCTTGCACCAGTCGTTCCAGGATGCGAGGGCGCCGGTGACGTCCTGGAAGTCGGTCAGCGGAATGCCATTGGCGATCAGGCGCGGCGCCCAGTGCGCCAGCGCAGACTGCAGTTGTGAATCGGCCATCGTGTCGGTCTCCTCTCCGGCGGGCCCGGCAAAGGTCGGCGACTGTCTCGGGACGGAATCGCGCCGACGCTCGCAAGGGCCGGGGAATGCTAGCCGCGGCCCCGACTGGACGTCAACCAGAAACGGTATTGGTTCGATCCACAGGAACCAATACTGCCCAGTGGACCGGGGACAGTCTGCCTAGGCGATACATGCCCTTTTTTGCTGCATTGCACCACCATTACCGCAACGCGCCATGCAGCCGAATTGAACCAATCAATGGATTGGTTTACTTTCAACGGCACCATGGCATCCCGCATCCGGAACCGCACCTCGACGCGCGAATTGCGCACGTTCGTGCTCGCGCAGGCGGGCGCTGCCGACGGCCCCGGCCGCAAGCTGCCGACCGAGCGCGAGTTCGCGCTGCGCTTCGCCCTGCCGCGCAACGCGGTCCGGCGGACGCTGGCCGACCTGGAGGCCGAAGGCCGCATCCACCGCGCGGTCGGGCGCGGCACCTTCATCGCGGCAGTGCCAGCGCCGGCACCGACCGACCTGCCGACCGTCGCCCGCGCAAGCCCGGGGGAACTGATGGATGCGCGACTGCGCATCGAGCCCGCTGCTGTCGAGCTGATCGTGGTCAACGCCACCCCGGCCGACTACGAACGCATGGACCACTGCCTCGACCGCGCCGAGGCGGCGGTGACGCTCGGCGAGTTCGAACTGTGGGATGCCGCGCTCCACCAGGCGATGGCCGCCGCCGCCCACAACGCATTGATCGCCGGCATCTTCGAACTGTTCCACGCCGCGCGACAGCAGACGGAGTTCGGCAAGCTGCGCGACCGGATCGTCACCGAGACGCTGCGGCTGGAGTACCAGCGCCAGCATCGGGCGATCGTCGCCGCCCTGAAGGCACGCGATGCCGCCGCCGCACGCGCGGCGGTCGTCGCCCACCTCACCTGCGCGCACCGGAGCCTGTTCGAAGGCTGAGCGCCTCAGGCGGCAGCCGGATTGCGCCCGAGGCGCGGTCGCAGCACGCCGAGCACGACATTGAGCAGCGACAGCACGAGGATCGTCCACAAGCCGATCCATTCGGTGCGCAGCAGCTCCGCCATCAGCGCCGGATCGGCCCGACCGTCGAGCGCGCCGGCAGACAGTTCCGCCACGCGGCGCGAGGTGCCCTGCACCGTCACCAGCGTGCCCTCGAGCAGGGCGATGCCGGTGAGCGCCTTCGCCCACACCCAGCGCGCCTGGCAGAACGGGTAATGCACGGCCATCGCGAGCAGGCCGCTCAGCAGCACGACCAGCAGTGACGGCAGCAGCAGGTACTTCGATACCGCGAGGATCGACTGGCGCACCGCCGCGTACTCGGAAAGCGAGGTGTCCGGCGCGGTCACTACCAGGATCAGGTGGGCGGCCAGCGCGCCGGTCATGCCGATCCCGCCGATCTCGTGCATCAGTTTGAGGAAACGCTTCATGCCATCACTCCGCCACCCAGCCGCCGCCGGCGCAAGTGTAATCGCGCGCATGCGGACGGGGACGAAACACCCCGCTGGCGCGGGTTTCCCGGGCGAGCGCGCTGGTTGCGCCAGACCGGGCCAGCGTGTCGCAGAAATCCAATGGTCGGGCCCGGCCTGAACCTGGGCCGGGGCGGCGGCCGTACCGCTCCGGGAGAAGGGGATCGCGCTACTGCGGCGGCTTCACGCCGGCCTTCTCGGCCTGGATGCGCAGCGCGGTGATCGTGTTGTCGGGCCCGACCTCGGCCGCCATGAACACGTAGATGCCGGGCGCGAGCGCCGACCGGTCAGCCGGATCGGTGGTCACCACCGGCGTGCCGGCCGGCACCCGGATGCGCTGCATGCCGCCCTTGTAGACCATCGTGATCTCGTTGCCGCTGCTGGTCTGCACGCTGGCTTCGAGATACGCGTTGGTCATCGACGCGCCCGGTTCGAGGTCCCAGTCGGCATGGCCCTCGTTCGCGGTCTTCGGGATCGTGTGCACCTCGCGCGCGACCAGCACGCCGTCGGGTCCCTTCACCGCGGTGACGCCGACGAATGCGTTCTTCGGCAGGTCGGCGAGTTGCAGTGCGCGCGCGGTCGCCACCGTGGTCTTCCCGGTCATGCGCACCTTCAGCGCGGTACCGTCGCGCGATCTCAGCGACAGCACGTCGCCGTCGATCGCGGTGATGGTCGCCCGGATGCGGACGTTCTGCGACGCCTGCGCGAATGCGGCCGCCGTGCAGCAGAGCAGCGCGACGATGGCGATGCCGCGGAGGAATCCCTTCATGCGAGTGCTCCTTCGATCAGCGCGACGAGCGCCGTGGGTTGTTCGAGCATCGGGCAGTGACCGCTGCCCGGGATGGAAGCATACGCCGCGCCCGGGATCAGCGATGCCATCCGCTCGGCCAGTTCCGGCGGCGTCGTGCGGTCGAGTTCGCCGCACAGTACGAAGGTCGGGACCGTCAGCGCGGGCAGCCGGTCTGCCAGGTCGAGCGCTGCCAGCGCCCGGCAGGCGCGTGCGAAAGCCGCCGGGTCGGCGGTCTCCAGGCGCCGCTTGCGGTCCGCGACCACGGCGGGGTTGGCCTGCTGGAACGGTTCGGGGAACATGCGGCCGATCGCAGCATCCAGGACAGTCTCCATGCCACCCTCGGTGACCTTGCCGGCCATCATGCCGAACGGGATGCGCCCGGCCTCCGGGAAGCCCGCATTGACGTCGGCGACCAGCAGCCGGCGGATGCGGCCCGGGTTGTCGAGCGCGAACACCGTCGCGACGAACGCACCGAAACCGTTGGCGAACAGGTCGGCCGTCACCGGCAGCGCCAGTGCGTCCATCGCCTCGCGCAGGAACGCGGCATAGCCGGCGATGGTCTCCAGCGGGCGAGCCGCGCTCGCGCCATACCCGGGCAGGTTGATCGTGGTCACCCGGCGCGACCGGGCGAGCACCGGGGCAATGCCCTCGAACACGCTGGCATCGGTCAGCAGCGAATGGATCAGGACCAGTTCCGGGCTGCTGCCCGACGGGCCACCCCACTGATGGTATTCGACGGCGTGTCCGGTCACTTCGATGACAGGCATGGCGTGTCCTTTGTATGGCGGATGGGGGATGGCGGATGGGCGAGGGACGGTTGACTGGCAGCGCCGGGCGACCCGATCCGGGCGGGGATGGTGGCGCGTCCGCGCGCCACGGACAAGACCCCGGACAGTCCGCCGCCGGGTTATCGTTCTGCCCTCCTCACGCCTGCGAGCCCCCCGATGCCGACGTCTGCCACCGCCACCCATGCTGTTCCCACCCGCGGCCTGTTCATCGACGGCGCCGAGCGTCCGGCCTCGTCGGCGGACCTGATCGATGTCTTCGACCCCTCGCGCGGCGAGGTGATCGCGCGCATCGGCCACGCCACCGACGCGGATGTCGATGCCGCGGTGCAGTCCGCGCGCCGGGCCTTCGCCAGCGGCCCCTGGGCGACGATGACGGTGCGTGCCCGCGCACGACTCGTGAACACCCTCGCCGATGCGCTGGAAGCCCACCTGGAAGAGCTGTACCAGCTCGAGACCCGCAACAACGGTCGGCCGATCACCGAGACGCGGGCGCAGCTCGGCCGGCTGCCGGATTTCTTCCGCTACAACGCCGGGCTCGCGCTGGCGCGGCGCGACGCGGTGATCCCGGTCGAGGGCGAGTACCTCTGCTACACCCAGCGATCGCCGATCGGCGTCGTCGGCAACTGCACGCCGTTCAACCATCCGCTGATGATCATGGCGAAGAGCCTGGCACCGGTGTTCGCCTCCGGATGCACCACCGTGGTCAAGTGCTCCGAGTACACGCCGCTGACGACCTTGAGGCTGGCGCAGATCTTCGTCGAGGCCGGGCTGCCGGCCGGCGTGTTCAACGTCGTGACCGGCCTGGGTGCGACGACCGGCAAGGCGCTTGCCGAACACCCCGGCATCGACAAGTTCGTGCTGACCGGCGGCACCGAGGCCGGACGGATCTCGGGCGCGCTGGCCGCGCGCCACTTCGCGCACCAGACGATGGAACTGGGCGGCAAGACGCCGGTCATCGTGTTCGACGACTACGACCTCGAACAGGCGGTGAACTACGCGGCGTTCGGCGCCTTCATCGCCGCCGGCCAGACCTGCGTCTGCGCGGCACGGCACATCGTCCAGCGCAGCATCCACGACGAGTTCGTCGAGCGGCTCGCGCGCAAGGCCGCGGCGATCCGGGTCGGCGACCCGGCGCTGCCGGACACGCAGATGGGTCCGGTGATCTCGGCGCGCCAGCGCGAGCGCGTGCTGCGCCTGGTCGACATCGCCCGGCACGAGGGCGCGCATGCGGTGACCGGCGGCGGCCGGCCGGCCCACCTCGAAGGCGCGCTGGCCGGCGGGTACTTCCTCGAGCCGACCGTGTTCGCCGGCGTCACGCCATCGATGACCATCGCGCGCGAGGAAGTGTTCGGGCCGGTGACCGTGGTGATCCCGTTCGACACCGAGGACGAAGCCGTGCGCATCGCCAACGACTCGCCGTACGGACTCGCCGCCGGCGTGCGCACCGCCGATGTCGCGCGGGCGCACCGGATCGCACGCCGCGTCGACTGCGGCATCTTCTGGATCAACGACCACCACCGGCTCGATCCCGCCTCGCCCTGGGGCGGGGTGAAGGATTCCGGCATCGGTTCGGAGTTCGGCACCGAATCGTTCGACGCCCACTTCAGCGTGAAGGCGGTGATGACCAACGTGTCGGGCAAGCCTTTCGACTGGTACGGCACGGTCGAAGGGGCGCGCCGGCTGAACTGACGGCCGATCGAGCCGGCCGGCCAGAGCCTCCCCATGGACCGGCCGCTGACCGGCCGGGGACGTTGCATGACACGACAAACGCGTCTACGCTGAAGCGAGACCTACCGAGCCTTGCCTGACCGGCGAACCCTGCCCTTGTCCGAGCCTACCGCCGTGCGCCCCGGAAGCCCGATGCCCCGACTGCAGCTCGAGGGCATCACCCGCCACTACCCCGGAGTGAAGGCGAACGACGGCATCGACCTGCACGTTGCCGCGGGCGAAATCCATGCCGTGCTCGGCGAGAACGGCGCGGGCAAGAGCACGCTGATGAAGATCATCCACGGCTCGGTGCGACCCGACTCGGGCACCGTACGCTGGAACGGCGAACCGGTGCAACTCGCCAGCCCCGCGGTGGCACAGGCGCTGGGCATCAGCATGGTCTACCAGCACTTCAGCCTGTTCGAGACGCTGACCGTCGCCGAGAACGTCTGGCTGGGGCTGCCGCGCGGGGAAACGCTGGCCTCGGTCGCGCGCCGCATCGAGGCGATGGGCGCCAGCTACGACCTGGTGGTCGATCCGGGCAGACCGGTGCATGCCCTGTCGGTGGGCGAGCGCCAGCGCGTGGAGATCATCCGCGCGCTGCTCGGCGCGCCCAGGCTGCTGATCCTCGACGAGCCGACCTCGGTGCTGGCCCCGCAGGCGATCGACGGCCTGTTCGCGACCCTGCGCCGGCTGGCGGCCGAAGGCTGCTCGATCCTCTACGTCAGCCACAAGCTCGACGAGATCCGCGCGCTGTGCGACCGCTGCACGGTGCTGCGCGCCGGGCGGGTGACCGGCGAGGTGGTGCCCGCGCGGGAGACCCCGGCCAGCCTGTCGCGGCTGATGATCGGGACCGAGCCGCCACCACTGACCCGCAGGAACGTGGCCGCAGGCCAGGTCGCCCTGTCGGTGCATGCGTTGTCGATGCCGGGCGAGACGGTGCATGGCACGCCCCTGGAGCAGGTATCGCTGCAGGTGAGGACCGGCGAGATCCTCGGCATCGCCGGTGTCTCGGGCAACGGCCAGCAGGCGCTGCTGGCGGCACTGTCGGGCGAGCGTACGATCGATCGCACCGCCGATCGCACCGCGATCCGGCTGTTCGACCATCCGGTCGGCAGGCTCGGTCCGCGCGAGCGGCGCAGGCTCGGCCTGCACTTCGTGCCGGAGGAGCGGCTCGGGCGCGGTGCGGTACCGGCTCTCGGGCTCGATCGCAACACCCTGCTCACCCGCGACGAGGGCCTCGGCCGGGGCGGCTGCCTGAAGCCGGACGCCATGCGTGCGCTGGCACGGCACCTGATCGAGCGTTTCGGCGTCCGGGCCGAGGGCCCGGCCAGCGCTGCGCGCTCGCTGTCGGGCGGCAACCTGCAGAAGTTCATCGTCGGGCGCGAGATCGATGCCGACCCCCGGGTACTGGTCGTCGCGCAACCGACCTGGGGCGTGGACGTCGGCGCTGCCGCGCTGATCCGTGCAGAACTGCTCGCGCTGCGCGAGCGCGGCGGGGCGCTGCTGGTGGTGAGCGAAGACCTCGACGAACTGTTCGCGCTGTGCGACCGCCTGCAGGTGATCGCCCGCGGCCGGCTGTCGCCGTCACTGCCGATCGCCGAGGCGTCTCCCGCACGGATCGGTGAATGGATGTCCGGGCTCTGGCCACAGGCAGCCATGGCCGATGCGGCCGCAGCCACGGTCGCGGTGCCGGCGGCCCGATGATGCGCGCGACCTTCCTGCCCCGGTTCGAACCGCGCGGCCGGCCCAGCGCGGCGATGTCGATCGCCTCGCCGCTGATCGCGCTGCTGTTGACCGCGCTGCTTGCCACAGCGCTGTTCGTCGCACTGGGCAAGGACCCCTGGCGCGGGCTGTCGGTGTTCTTCATCGAGCCGCTGTCCGGCTGGCGGCCGGCAAGCGAAGTGCTGCTCAAGGCCACGCCGCTGGCGCTGTGCGCGCTCGGTCTGTCGCTGTGCTATCGCAGCAACATCTGGAACGTGGGCGCAGAAGGACAGTTCCTGCTCGGTGCGATCGCCGCGGGCGGCATGGCGCTCTGGATCGGTGGCCCGCAGGGTGCACTGGGCGGCCTCGCCGCTGGCGACGGCGTATTCGCCGCGCTCGCGGGGCGCCCCCTGCAACTGCCGCTGGTGCTGCTCGCCGGCGTGGCCGGCGGCGCTGCCTGGGCCGCGATCACCGCGCTGCTGCGCGACCGCTGCAACGCCAACGAGATCCTGGTCAGCCTGATGCTGGTCTACGTGGCGCAGCAGCTGCTCGGTTACCTGGTTTTCGGGCCGTGGAAGGATCCCGCGGGCTTCAACTTCCCGCAGACCCCGACCTTCGCCGCGTCGACCTGGCTGCCGCCGCTGATGCCCGGCACGCGGCTGCACTGGGGCTTCGTGCTCGCGCTGCTCGCGGTACCGCTGTTCTGGTTCGCGCTGTTCCGTTCGTGGCGCGGCTTCCAGCTCGACGTGTCCGGGCAGGCGCCGGCGGCGGCGCGCTACGCGGGCTTCTCTGCCCGGCGCGCGCTGTGGACAGCGCTGCTCGTCTCCGGCGGCATGGCAGGGCTGGCCGGCGCGATGGAGGTGGCCGGGCCGCTGCGCCAGCTCACGCCCCATGTTTCCACCGGTTACGGATTCACCGCGATCATTGTCGCCTTCGTCGGGCGGCTGCATCCGGTGGGCATCCTGCTCGCCGCCATCCTGCTGTCGATGATGCTCATCGGTGGCGAATATGCGCAGTCGCGCCTCGGGCTGCCCGGCGCGCTCACCGGCGTGTTCCAGGGTTCGATGCTGTTCATGCTGCTGGCCTGCGACACCCTGATCCATTCCCGGGTGCGCTGGCGGCGCGCCGGGCCGGTGTCCTCGTGAACGAGACCGTGCTGCTGCTCGCCGCGGCCATCGCCTCGGGCACGCCCCTGGTGCTCGCAGGGCTTGGGCTGCTGGTCAACGAAAAGGCCGGGGTGGTCAACCTCGGCGCCGAGGGGATGATGCTGATCGCCGCGGTCGCGGGCTTCGCCACCGCCTTCGGCACCGGCAGCGAAGTACTCGCGCTCGGTGCCGGCGCGCTCGCCGGGGCCACCGCGGCGGCCGTCTTCGGGTTGCTGGTGATCGGGCTCAACGCGAACCAGTATGCGGCCGGGCTGGCCCTGTCGCTGTTCGGAGGCGGCTTCTCGGCCTTCGTCGGCATCGGCTATGTCGGCAGGAAGCTGGGCGACCCGGCGGCACCGCTGGCCGGGTCGATCGGACACTGGCTGGCCGACCTGCCGGTGATCGGCCCGCTGCTGTTCGGTCAGCATCCGATCGTCTGGCTGTCACTCGCGCTGACCGCGGCCGTCGCATGGCTGCTCTACCGCACGCGTGCCGGACTGGTGCTGCGCGCGATCGGCGAATCACCGGAGTCGGCGCATGCGCTCGGCTATCAGGTGCGCCTCATCCGCTTCGCGGCGGTCGTCACGGGCGGTGCATTATGTGGCGTGGCTGGTGCCTGCCTGTCGGTGGTCTACGCACCGATGTGGGTCGAAGGGCTGGTGGCCGGACGCGGCTGGATCGCCCTGGCGCTCACCACCTTCGCCACATGGCGCCCAGGCCGGGTGCTGCTCGGCGCCTGGCTGTTCGGTGGCGTCACGTTGCTGCAGTTCCACCTGCAGGCGCAGGGCGTGGCGATCGCCAGCCAGCTGCTGGCCATGCTGCCCTACCTCGCGACGATCGTCGTGCTGGCGCTGATCAGCCGCAACCCGGCCTGGATACGCGCCAACATGCCGGCGTCACTGGGTCGGCCTTTCCATGCCGACTGACCCTGTACGGTCGACATCCGGTTCGATCTTTGCTTCAATCAATTGTCGTCCGTACCTTTCCACGCCACTCGTTCAACCCAGGAGACCCGTTCCATGACCGATCGTTCCAGACGCCATCTCGTCAGCCTGGCTGGCAGCCTGTCCGCACTCGCCGCCGCAGGGCTGCTCTCGGCCTGTGGCAAACAGGAACCGGCCGCGCCGAAGGCCGAGGCCAAGCCCGAGCCGAAGAAGGCCGACCCGCTGAAGGCTGCGTGGATCTACGTCGGTCCGGTCGGCGATGCCGGCTGGTCGTTTGCGCACGACCTCGGCCGCAAGGCGGTCGAGGCGAAGTTCGGCAGCGCGGTCAGCACCAGCTTCGTCGAGAAGGTGCCCGAAGGCGCGGATGCCGAGCGGGTGATCCGCGACCTGGCACAGCAGGGCAACAAGATCATATTCGCGACCTCGTTCGGATACATGGAACCGATGCTGAAGGTGGCCGGTGACTTCCCCGACGTGAAGTTCGAGCACGCGACCGGCTACAAGAGCGCGCCGAACATGCGCATCTACGATGCCAGCCTCTACCAGGACGCCTACCTCGCCGGCATCATTGCCGGACGCATGACGAAGACCGGCACGCTGGGCTTCGTCGGCTCGTTCCCGATCCCGGAGGTGCTGCGCAACATCAACGCCTACACGCTGGGTGCACGCAGCGTGAACCCGAAGGTACGCACCCGCGTGGTCTGGGTGAACACCTGGTTCGACCCGGCGCGCGAGAGCGAGGCGGCGCAGACGCTGATCAACCAGGGCGCCGACGTGCTCCTGCAGAACACCGACTCCACCGCCGTGCTGCAGACGGCCGAGAAGAACGGCAAGTACGCGTTCGGCTGGGACAGCGACATGAGCGCGTTCGGCCCGAAAGCCCACCTGGCATCGGCGATCATCAACTGGGGCCCCTACTACATCAAGGCGATCGACGACGTGCTGAAGGGGTCCTGGCAGACCGGACGCACGATCTGGGGCGTGAAGGAAGACCTCAACGATCTGGTGAAGATCGCCGACGTCGTCCCGGAAGAGACGAAGGCGCAGATCGCGAAGGTCAAGGCCGGGCTGAAGGACGACAGCTTCGAAGTGTTCACCGGCCCGATCGTCGACAACGCCGGCAAGGAGCGGCTGCCGAAGGACGAGAAGGCCGACCGCGCGTGGAAGGACAAGGTCGACTTCTTCGTCGCCGGCGTCGAGGGCAAGGTGCCGTCGGGCAGCTGAGCCCCTGAGTACCGCCTGCGGGGCCGCGCCAGCGGTCTCGCGGGCGGCCCCGCCCCGGCAGACGCCGTCACCCGTCCGTGCGGCCCGTCAGCTCGACACGGGCGCGCCCTGCTGCCTGAGCGGATGTGCCCGGGCGAACGCGTCGATCTGCAGGCAATGGTCCGCGATCCGGTTGCAGGCCTGGAACGCCGAGAGATCGAACCTTGACAGCCGCGCGCCGACCACATGGGCGACGAGGCAGATGTCTGCGATCGTCGGCGATGCTCCGGCGCAGAAGGGACCGGCCGCGCCGGCGAGCTGCTGCTCGACCGCCCGCAGCGCGGTAAGGCTCCAGTGCTCGATCCACGCCATGCGTACGGGCTCTTCCAGCCCGAGCACGTCCGACAGGTAGCTGCGCACCCGC
Source organism: uncultured bacterium (assembly GCA_903873475.1). GTDB lineage: Bacteria > Pseudomonadota > Gammaproteobacteria > Burkholderiales > CAIKXV01 > CAIKXV01. The sequence continues at coordinate 8,031 of CAIQON010000282.1, read as the reverse complement.
GGCACCACCAGTGGATGGGCATCGGACACGAAGGTCATCGCCAGGGCGCGCACGTGGGCGCGCGCGCGCGGCGCGGCTGGCAGCAGCGGCGGCTGCGGGCAGGCCTCTTCCAGGTATTCGAGGATGGCCATCGACTGCGTGAGCGGCGACTGCCCGTCCTCGACCAGGACCGGCACCGCGGCCATCGGGTTGATCGCGCGAAACGACGCCGCGTACTGTTCACCCGAGAACAGGTCGATCGGATGCTCGCGGTAGTCGAGGCCCTTCAGGTTCAGCGCGATGCGCACGCGGAAGGTGGCGAGCGAGCGCCAGAATCCGTAGAGATCAAGGGTCATCGCGCGTCTCCTCGGTGCAGCTTGGTCAGGTTCATCGGGTTCATCAGGACCATCCGTTTCATTCGACTATCGGCAGCAGCAGCCACGCTTCGTGGCCGGGCCCGGCGTGCAGGGTAGTGCGCCCGGCGAACACCGACCGCGGCCGGTCGCGCGGGTCGTCGTGCAGGAACGGGCCGCAGCCCTTCAGTTCGTTCTTGAAATTCGACAGCCGTGCACCGGTCGAGGCCTGCCATTCGTAGTCGCGGCCACGCACGGTCAGCGCCAGGCGATGCCCGGCCGGCACCACGATCGAAGTCGGCCACAGCTCGATGTCGAGCGCGACCGGCTCCCCCGGCGACAGGGGCTCGGCACGGTCGTGCATGTGGTAAGGCCGCCAGTCGGTGGACAGCGCCGGATCGAGCCGGCGGTGCGACGCCCGCAGCCAGCCCTGCGCAACCGGGGTGTGCGGATCGATCGCGCCCATGAACACGACCTCGCGCAGGTCGGGCGTGAACACCCGGAACACCGCGAACAGGTCGGCATCGGTCGTGGTGGACGACACCCAGAGGCGCAGCGCGAGCGGGCCGGTGACCTCGGTGTCGCGCGCGCACGGCGCTGCCAGGAAGGTGATGCCGTCGCCCATCGCCTCGAACGTGCCGGTGGATGCGCGCGCCGGCGGCTGCGCCTCGAGCGTGCCTGCCGACGGATCGAGGTGCAGCTTCGTCCAGCGCGTGCGCGCGATCGGCCATTCCTGCTCCGCACGTTCGACGAAGCGATCGACATGGCGCACCTGCAGCAGCACCGGCGGCATGCGATCCTGCCCGTTGTCGATGCCTTTCAGGAAGTGGTCGAAGAAGCGCAGTTGCAGGCGCCGGCCGTAGTCGGTGTAGAAATGCGTCCAGTGTTCCAGGCCGTGTGCCTCGAGCCACTTGTGCGGGGATGCCGCGCGCAGGAAGCCTTCGAAGTTTCCGCGCGGATGCAGCCCCTGCCCGCCCCAGTTGGCGGCAGACAGGAAGGGCACCGTCACCCGGTCCCACCGGGGCGAACGCGCGCGGTGCCAGTCATCGTCGAACGGATGCGCGAGGATCTCGTCGCCGAAGTTGCAGCGGTTGGCCGCGAGCCGTTCGTCGGACAGCGTCTCGTCGCCACACACCAGCGCGCCGGTCACCCGGCTGCGCGCGCCGCGCTCGCCAAGCCCGTACTGCACGGTCTTCACCTGCATGTCGTACCAGTTGGCCCAGAAGGTCGACAGGATGCCGCCGTGGTGGGTCATGTCGCGGTACCAGTCGGCCGCGCCCTCCCAGATGCACATCGCGGCCAGGTGCGGCGGCTGCAGCGACGCCACGTGCCACTGATTGATGCCGAAGTAGGACACGCCGTTCAGCCCGACCTTGCCGTTCGACCAGGGCTGGACACCGGCCCACTCGATGCAGTCGTGGAAGTCGCGCGTCTCGCGCGGGGAGAAAGGCTCGATGAACCCCGGCGAGCGGCCGGCGCCGCGGGAATCCACCCGCACGCAGGCGTAGCCCTCGGGCACCCATTTCTCGGGATCGACCACTTCCCAGTTCTGGTAGCGGTTGCTCGATCCGTGGGCGACATCCGGATGCTCGGCGACCATGCGCTGCCAGGCGCTCGGATAGCCTTCCTGGAAGGCCAGCCCCTTCGCATACGGGCCGTAGGTCAGCAGCACCGGCCACGGCCCGTCTCCCGGGGGTCGGTACACATCCGCGCGCAGCACGACGCCGTCGTCCATGGGGATCGGCACGTCGAACGTGCAATGCATGCCGTCGCGAATGACGCCGCCCTGCACGCCGCCCTGAACGCCGCCCTGCACGCCCGAGGCAGCCGGAGCCGCCGCCCCTGCAGGCGTCGCACCTTCAATCGTAGCCATCGGATCCTCCCGCCCGGCCGCGCCAGGTCGCCGCGCCGCCTGCTGTTCGTTGCCGCCGGCACGCCCAGGCGCGTGCCGGCGGGCGTGTTCGCGCATGTGTGCGCACAAGTGTCCGCATACATGTCCGCGTTCACCTAAATTGACGGCGGGCGCAAGCGGTGTCAAGTTCGTGCTCTTTCAACTGCGGAGGCAGCCTCCTTGAAGATCGGAATCCTGGGTATCGGCCGCATGGGCGCGGCGATGGCAACCCGCCTGCTCGGCCTCGGCCATGAAGTGTTCGTGTGGAACCGCTCGCCGGAGAAGGCGCAGGCCCTGGTGGCCGCCGGCGCGAAAGTCTGCACGACTCCGCGTGCGCTGGCCGAGGCGAGCGAGGCCATCCTCAGCATCGTGGCCGACGCCAGGGCCGTCGAGGCCACCTACTTCGGTGCATCGGGCGCGGCCGTAGGCAGCCTGGCCGGCAAGCTGGTGATCGAGATGAGCACGCTGCGCCCGGAGACCCAGCGCAGCCTCGCCGAACGACTGAAGGCGACGGGCGCGGCAGTGATCGAATGCCCGGTCGGCGGTACTACCGGGCCCGCGCGCGACGGCAAGCTGCTGGGCTTCGCCGGCGGCAGCGCGGAAGACTTCGCACGCGCGAAGCCGCTGCTCGACCAGCTCTGCCGACGGGTCGAGCACATCGGCCCGGCCGGGGCCGGGGCGAGCATGAAGCTCGCGATCAACCTGCCGCTGCTGGTCTACTGGCAGGCACTCGGGGAGGCGCTCGCGCTGATCAAGCCGCTGGGCCTGGAACCGGCGCGCATCATGGACATCCTCGCCGATACCTCCGGCGGGCCGAACGTGCTCAAGGTGCGCGGCCCCACCATCGCGCGTGCGATGGCAGGCGGCGATACCGGGCCGGTCACCTTCGATGTCGACCTGATCCGCAAGGACCTGCAGACGATGATCGACGAAGCCGGATCGCTCGGGGCGACCTTGCCGGTGACCCAGCGCGCCCTCGATGTATTCGACGAGGCCTCCAGGGAAGGCATGGGTGGTGCCGATGCGGTGGCCCTGCCGGTCCGCTGGATGAAGCGCTCGGGATGACACCGGCGCGGCTGCCGGCCGCGCCGCGCACAACGAAAGCCCGCGACGGGCAACGAGGAGGATGGCGATGCTGATCGTCGATTCGCAGGTACACATCTGGGGCGCCGACACGCCGGAACGCCCCTGGCCGAAGCGCGCCGAGGCACAGCGGCCGATCCCGCTGGACCACACCGACCTGCTGCGCGAGATGGATGAGGCGGGCGTCGATCGCGTGGTGATCGTGCCGCCGTCCTGGGAGGGCGACCGCAACGACCTGGCGATCGCCGCCCACCTCGCGCACCCCACCCGGTTCGCGACCATGGGCCGCATCGACCCCCAGGACCCGGCCGCGCGCGGCACGCTCGCAGCGTGGCGCAGCCAGCCCGGCATGCTCGGCCTGCGTTTCACCTTCCACCTGCCGATGCTCGAGGCCCTGCTCACCGAAGGCCACATGGACTGGGTCTGGGGCGAGGCAGAGAAGGCCGGCGTGCCGATCTACGTGCTGGTGCCGCACCGGCTGGTACCGGAGATCGACAAGGTCGCGGCGCGCTATCCGGACCTGCGGCTGGTGATGGACCACTTCGGCCTGAACAGCAAGCAGCGCGACGCCGAGGCGTTCGCCGACTTCGACAAGCTGCTGGCGATCGCGAAGCGCCCCAACGTCGCCGCGAAGGCCAGCGCGCTGCCCTGCTACACGAACGACAGCTACCCCTACCGCTCGCTGCACGACCACCTGCGGCGCGCCTACGATGCGTTCGGGCCGAGGCGGCTGTTCTGGGGCACCGACCTGTCCCGTTCGCCGATCGCGTACCGGCAGCATGTGACGATGTTCATCGACGAGATCCCCTGGCTGTCGGCATCGGACAAGGAATGGATCATGGGCCGTGGCGTCTGCGAATGGATCGGCTGGCCAATGCCCTGAGGGCTCGCAGCGATCAGGGCCTGCTGTCGAGGAACCGGTACCAGTAGAAGAGCGCACGCTGCGGGATGCGCATCAGGCGATGCAGCGGGAAGGGCCGCACCGGATGCCCGGCGGCCTCGATCGCCGGCTCGGCCGCATCGCCGGCGATCCGTGCTGCGATCAGCCGGCCGGCGTAGAGCGACAGCGACACGCCGCTGCCCTGGTAGCCGACCGCATAGTGAACGGTCGAGTCGTCTGCCGCGCAGCGGATGCGCGGCAGGAAGTCGCGCGTGAATGCGACCCATCCATGCCAGTCGTGTTCGATGCCGATACCATCGAGCGACGGATACTTGGCGATCAGTTCCCGGTACAGGTAGTCGCGGTGGCTCGCCGTGCGGCCCGGGGTGTCGGCGATCAGCCCGCGCCCTCCGAACAGGATGCGCCGGTCGGGAAGCCGCCGCCAGTAGAACATCAGCTTGCGTGCGTCGGTCAGCACATGACCGGTGACGAAGTTCGAACCCGCCACCTCGGCATCGGTCATCGGCCGGGTCACGATGATGTGCGAGAGGATGGGCATCATCGCGGCGTTCAGGTCGCGGTGCAGCCCGGGCGGCGTGTAGCCGTTGGTACCGATCACGACCTGCGCGGCGCGCACCGTCCCGTGGGGCGTCGACAGCACATGGGTCGCGCCGTCCTTGCGCCAGCCGGTGACCGGACTCGAAGCGTGCACCACCGCGCCAGCGGCACGCGCCATGCGCAGCACGCCGGCGGCGAGCTTGAGCGGATGCAGCGCCAGCGCATCCGGTATGCGCAGCGCGCCGAACGACTGCGCGCCGCCCAGGTGGTCGCGCTGCAGGGTCCGGGCATCGATGAACTCGGCCGGATAGTCGAGTTCGCGCTGCATCAGCCGGGCTTCAGCCGCCAGCGCCGCGGCGCGGCCCGGCTTCGGCGCAACCTTCAGGTAGCCAGCCTCGGACGCATCGCAGTCGATGCCACCCTCGCGGATCATCTGCCGGACGTTGTCGAGCGAGGCCTTCGTATGCCCGAACAGCACCTTCGCCCCGGGCAGGCCGAAGCGCGACACCATGTCGCTGAACGACAGGCGTCCGAATGCCATGCGCGCGAAACCGCCGTTGCGTCCGCTGCAGCCCCAGCCGGGACGGTTCGCCTCCAGCACGGTGACGCGATGGCCGCGCCGCGCGAGGTGCAATGCGGTCGACAGCCCCGTGTAGCCGCCGCCGATCACCGCGACCTCGGTATCCAGCGCCGCGGGTGCCAGGCCATCGTCGGCCGGCAGCGGACCAGCGGTGTCGAGCCAGTACGACGCGGGATGCGCCAGGCCGGTGCCCGGGCCGTCGGCGAAGATCGGATCGTACGGGGTCATCGTCGCTCGCCGGAACGTGGCCGCGAGGCGCGTGTCCCGGGCGCCCCGTACTTCACGTGGGTCACGGCAGGCGGCCTGCCGCGCGCCGCGCCTGGTACGTCATGCAGTGCGTATAGGCGACGGCGTGCAGCGTGTCGTCCAGCCCGAATGCCCGGCAGCGCTCGAGCATGAAACCGAGGATGTGCTCGGCCTCGATCGGCCCGCCGCGCTCGATGTCGCGCGCCATCGATGCGCTGTAGGCCGCATCGCGGTTGCCGAACAGCGCCCGGAACTCGTCGATGAACCCCTGCTTCGGCGCACAGCCGGCACGCGTCGCGATCTCGATGTTCAGGTCGAAGAACGCATTGAGCAGCCGCGTGCCATCGGGCGTGCGGGCGATCTCGCCCACGCTGCCGCGCATCAGGCAGGTCATGCCGGCCACGGTGGACAGGTGGACCAGCTTGATCCAGAGATCGTGGCGGATGTCGGACGAGACGGTGGCAACGACCGAGGTACGGTCGAACAGGGCCTTCAGTTGCGCGACGCGTTCGGATGCGTGTCCGTCGAGTTCGCCGAACGTGATGTAGCGCCAGTCGTTCAGGTGCTTCACCACGCCCTCCGGGCTCAGCGTGGCCTGGATCTTCGCCAGCCCGCCGATCACCCGCTGCGCGCCGAACTCGGCCACCAGTCGGTCGACATGCGCATAGCCGTTGAGCAGCGGAAGAATCGCGGTGCCCGGACCGATCGCCGGGCGCACCGCCTCGATGGCCGCATCGAGGTCGTAGGCCTTGCTGGTGAGCAGCACGAGGTCGAAGGCCTTCGTGGGGTCGGCCGCGGTGACCGCATCGACCTTCAGCCGTGCATCGCCGCAGGCGGCGCTTTCGATCACCAGCCCGTCACGCGCGAGCTGCGCCAGCCGGCGGTCTCGAACGAGGAAGGTGACATCGGCGCCCGCCTCGACCAGCCGTCCGCCGTAATAGCCACCGACCGCACCTGCACCCAACACGAAAATATTCACGCCTGCTCGCTCCGTCGTCACGCCCACTGGCCGTCTGCGGCGCGGCCAGCGACGGCCGCGCGCCCCGGTGCCGATCTTACGGGGTCCGGCAGTCGAAGTCAGGCATGCGTGCGTACGGCAGCGGCAGCGGGCGCCCGCCCGCAGTCGGGCTCAGACCAGCTTGCCGGCTCCGGCCTGCTCGGCCTTGCGTGCCGCCCAGTACTCGGGCGAGGCCTTCGATTGCGCGAGGGCATAGGCGGTCTCGAAGCCGGGCGCCATCGAACCGTCGGTGCCGGCGAGATACTGATGATGCTCGATGTTGAGCAGGCGCAGCCAGCTCTGCTGGCCGTAGGTCAGCCCGATCGCACAGCCGAGTTCGACCAGTTCCGCTTCATTGAAGCTCGCATGCATGCGCTTCCAGAACGCGTCGTCGGTGTCGAGCCGCCAGACGATCGCCTCGGCATAGGCGAGGGCCGCCTTCTGCCGCTCGTCGTACTTCGTCGACTTCTCGAAGTTGATCAGGTCATCGTACTTCGCCTCGGTCAGGCCTTCGGATGCGCCCTTGATCGAGCGCTGGTTGCCGCAGAATTCGCAGATCACCGAACGCGACACGTACACCCGGCAGAGTTCCTTGATCGCATGCTCGACGACACCGTTGCGGAAGATCTTCTCCCACGAGTCGGCGAAGAACCAGAAGCATTCCGGCACGTGGGCACGCACCGCGGAACTCTCGGGGCGCGGCGTGCCGTCGCGCGCGCACCGCTCGAGTTCGGCGCGCATGCGCGGGTCATGGATCTGCTCGAACGGTACATAGCTGATGCGTTGCGTCTTCATCGTCGGCCTCCCCGGGCAGTGTCCGCCGGCGCGTACAATCGCGGCGTCGAAGGCCGGACGCTATTCCCGAGTTATCTCAATGTCAAGACATCAGGCGGATGATGCGGTGGGGCAGTTCGTCGCGCAGTGGCGTGCGAGCCGCCTCGACCTCGACCCGGCACCGACCGAGGTGATCGGGCGCATCACGCGCCTGGCACGGATGTTCCAGCGGCGCGCCGATGGCTGGCTCGCCGAGTTCGACCTCACCTGGGAGACGTTCGCAGTACTCGGCGCCCTGCTCAGGCAGGGCCCGCCCTATCGACTGACGCCGACGGCCCTCTACCGCCAGGCACTGCTCACGTCGGGCGCGATCACCAACCGCATCGCGCGCGCCGAGGCGATGGGCTGGGTAGCGCGCGAGCCCGATCCGCTCGATGCGCGGTCGAGCGCGGTGCGACTGACCCCGAAGGGACTGAAGCTGGCCAACCGGGTGATCGAACGCCACTTCGCCGAGCAGGCACGGCTGCTCGACGTGCTCGGCGAAGCCGACCGGAACACGCTCGCGCGGCTGCTGTCCCTGCTTGCCGCCGAGCATGAGCAGGAGCAAGGGCCCGGCAGCACCGGGGGCACCCGTCCTGGCGCCCGCGCCGGCACCCGGCGCGCTCGCGGCTGAGCCCCGGGCGCCCGCCG
>CAIQON010000281.1 GCA_903873475.1 uncultured bacterium | reverse complement strand
GCAGCAGATGCACAGCCAGCAGGGCGCGCAGGCATCGTGGGCCGCGGAGGCGGCCGCGTCTTCCGCCGAGGCTGCGGTGGCCGGCTTCGGCGCCTGCATGCATGAACTGCAGGTCGCGCGTGCGCGCACGCTTGCATCGTTCGATGCATTGCCGGCCGATGCGCTGCTTGGCCCGCAACTCTCGATCGTCAACCCTCCGTTGTGGGAACTCGGGCACCTCGGCTGGTTCCAGGAGCGCTGGCTGTTGCGGCTCCGGGCGGACGGCACGCTCGGGCCGTCGCTGCTTCGGGATGCGGATACGCTGTACGACTCGGCTGCCGTCGCCCATGGCCGCCGCTGGGCGCTGCCGCTGCCCGGACCCGATGCGACGCGCCGGTACCTGGCGCAGGTACTCGAGCGCGTGATGCAACGGCTCGATGCCGCTGCAGGCCCGGCCATGGCGCCCGGCATCGGCGATCCCGATGGTCGCGGCCTGGCGTTCCACGCGACCGTGTGCGCGCAGCATGAGCAGATGCATGCCGAGGCCTTCTGCTACAGCCGCCAGACGCTCGGTTATGCCGCGCTGCGTGGTGCCGCTCAACGGCCGGCCGGCGCCTCGCAGCAGACGGCCAGCCCGGAAGGCGCTCGCGCGTCGGGCCATGGCCACAACCACGACCACGACCACGACCTTCTGGCCGGGGATGCGTCTTTCGAGGGTGGGGCGTTCCGGCTCGGTGCCGAACCGGATGGCAGCTTCGTGTACGACAACGAAAAGTGGGCACATCCGGTCGTGGTGGCGCCGTTCGAGATGGCTCGTGCGGCCACATCAGCCGCCCAGTTCGCGGCTTTTGTGGATGACCGGGGCTACCATGATCGACGCTGGTGGAGCGAGGCCGGCTGGGCCTGGCGCACGGCAGCCGGTGCGCTGGCACCGGTGTACTGGCGCCGCATGCAGGAACGGCAGGGGTGGGAGGTCCGCCGCAACGACACCTGGCAGCCGCTCGTCCCCGGCGAGGCGATGCTGCATGTCAATGTCCATGAAGCCGAGGCCTGGTGCCGGTGGGCCGGCCGCCGCCTTCCCACCGAGGCCGAGTGGGAGCATGCCGCGTCGGCTGCCGGCGCGAAGCCAGGCTCGTGCCGGCGGCGTTACCCCTGGGGATCGACGGCGCCCGATCCGGGGCGGGTCAATCTGTGGTTCCCGGGTCGCGCGGCCGGGCCGGTTGCCGTCGATGCATTCTCCGCTGGCGACAGCCTGCACGGCTGCCGCCAGTTGACCGGCAACGTCTGGGAATGGACGGCGAGTCGTTTCGACGCATACCCCGGCTTCACGGCCGACCCGTACCACGAGTATTCCCAGCCATGGTTCGGTACCCACCGGGTGCTGCGCGGTGGCTGTTTCGCGACGGCGGCCTCTCTGATGCGCAACACCTGGCGGAACTTCTTCACCCCGGAACGGCGTGACGTGTACGCCGGCTTCCGTACCTGCGCGCTGGATACGACGCGATGAAGAACCAGACGCTCTGGTACGTGCGCCGCGACGGCAAGCTGCTCGGTCCGCATCCGCGGCAGGTGATCGTAGATGCGCTGCTGCTCGGACGATTCGCCTGGGACGATCCGGCCAGCCAGGATGGCCGCGCATGGCGACCGCTGAAGATGCATCCCGAGATACTGGCCGCGATCGAGCCGCTGTCGCGCGACCGTGCACCGATCTCGGGTGAGCCCCTTGCGGTCAGCTGGGATGCGGAACGCCTTGCCGCCGCGCGACGCTGGGCCGACGAACGAACCGGCATCGACCGCCGTACCGGCGAGGAAAGCACCGTCATCGAGGCCATGGAGGGTGCCGGCGAGCGCCGGTCGCCAGACGATCGGCGACGGCAGCGCGAATTGCTGCAGGTCGTGCTCTGGCGCCGGCTGCGGCGGGACTTGACGAGTGCCTACGGGCGATCCGGCGCGCCGTTGTGGTGGATGATCCCGGCCGCCATCCTGGCGCTGGCCGTGGTGGGCATCGCGTTCCTGCAGCGCTCGCCGGGGCCGATCGAGGTCGCGCTGGTCGCGCGCACCGTGGACTGCGGCGCACCCGCTGCACCGGGCGCCAACTGGACCGGATGCGAACGTGGCGCCGCCATGCTCGCCGACGCGCAATTGCGCGGCGCGCGCCTGTCCGGGACGCGCCTTGCGGGTGCCGATCTGCGCCGCGCCGACCTTGCCTATGCCGATCTTTCAGGTGCCCGTCTGCCGGGGGCGCTATTGGGACAGGCTCGCCTCTCCGGCGCCAACCTCGCGGGGGCAGACCTGGGGTCGGCTTCGCTGGAAGGCGCGGACCTCGACTTCGCCGACCTGCGCAATGCCCGCATCGAGGGTGCGCGTTTCGGGCAGGCACGCCTCGGCAATGCGATCTGGATCGACGGCCGGCGCTGCGCGCCCTCGTCGGTGGGACGCTGCGACTGACCTCGGCCGTCGGGCTCGCCGGGGCTACTACTGCGGTCTCGGCGCCGAACGGCCGGTGCCGAGCAGCGCCGAGACGCGCTGGAACACCTTGCGCAGGCCCCGCCACAGCCGCGGCAACAGCCACAGCGTGATCGCGACGAAGAGCAGCAGCAGGGCCAGGAACACGGCCGGATGGAGCAGGGCCAGGCACAAACCACCGACAACCAGTACGTCCTCGATGGTCGAGGCCGCCACGTTGCTGAAGGGTTCGGGAGAGGCGTTGATCAGGGCGCGGCTGGCCGCCTTGGTGAGATGGGCGCCAGATGCGAGCGCGCCCCCGGACAACGCAGCGGCGAGCGTGACCGCGGCATCATGGTCGCCCAGGGTCGCGGCCGCCAGCAGGGCACCCGCCGGGATGCGGATGAAGGTGTGCACCGCGTCCCACAACGAATCGAGGCCCGGCACCTTGTCGGCGGCAAACTCGAGCACGCACAGCAATCCGCTGATCGCGATCACCAGCGGATGCCCGAGCCACTGGAGGTCGGCAGGCAGCGGGAGGTATCCGAAGCGGCCGAGCGCCCCGGCGAAGAACAGCACCGCGTACAGGCGGATTCCGCTCGCCCAGGCGAGGCCCGAGGCGAGTGCGAGGGTTTCGATCAGTTCGGGCGATCCCATCGTGGCTACCGGTCAGAAGACATGCCGGGTCAGGTTGGCATCATGCAGGATGGTCGAGGCGAGTTCCTCGATGGACTTGGCCGTCGCATCGAGGAACCTGATGCCGGCCTGGCGCATCAGGACCTCGGCCTCGCGGATCTCGTAGGCGCAGTTCTCCATCGATGCGTAGTGGCTGTCCGGTTTGCGCTCGGTACGGATGCTGTGCAGGCGCTGGGGCGATATCGTGAGGCCGTACAGCCGGTTGCGAAAGCCGTGCAGGCTCGCCGGCAGGTCGCCGCCGCGGGTGAAGTCCTCCGGTATCAGGGGGTAGTTCGCCGCGCGTACACCGTACTGCAGCGCGAGATAGAGGCAGGTCGGCGTCTTGCCGGAGCGCGATACGCCGACCAGGATGATGTCGGCGTCCTTGAAGTCGCGTGTCGAACTGCCGTCGTCGTGCATCAGGGAATAGTTCACCGCCTCGATGCGGCGGGTGTAGCTGACCACGTCTTCGACGCTGTGCGTGCCGCCGACACGGTGGCTGGACTTGGTGCCCAGTTCGGCCTCGAGCGGGGCGATGAAGGTCTCGAAGCAGTTGATCACCATCGCGTCGGTGGACCCGCGCAGGGCGCCGGCCAGTTCATCGCGCACCAGCGTGCTGAACACGATCGGCCGCGTACCGTCGCGCTCGCCCGCCTCGTTGATCTGCCGGGCCAGCTGGCGCGTCTTGTCGATGGTGTCGATGAACGGCACCGTGACCTCGGTGAACGCGACTGTCTCGAACTGGGTCAGCAGGCTGTGTCCCAGGGCCTCGACCGTGATGCCGGTGCGGTCGGACACGAAAAACGCGGTTCTGCGTGCAATCATCAACGTGGCGCCCTTGAGTGATCGGCTACCATACGACTTCGATCGTCCCGGCACAATCACCCGGGGCGGCAGTTCATCCGGGAACAGGGAGTGGCCATGGACGAGTACGTTGTCGACTTCGCGCATCTGCGCATGTCCGACGTGGGGCGGGTCGGGGGCAAGAATGCATCCCTCGGCGAGATGATAACCGGCCTCTCCCACCTCGGTGTGCGCGTGCCCGAAGGCTTCGCAACGACCGCCGATGCGTATCGCGAGTTCCTCGCGCACGGCGGGCTGGCCGGACGCATCGTCGAACGCATGAAGGGCCTCGATGTCGACGACACCAATGCGCTGGCCGCGGCGGGTGCCGAGATTCGCGGCTGGATCACCGAGGCGCCGCTGCCGCCCGCCCTGCGTGCCGCGGTCGTGGATTCATACGAAAAGATGATCGCGGCCGCCGGCCCGAACGTGTCGGTCGCGGTGCGTTCGTCTGCCACCGCCGAGGACCTGCCCGACGCCTCGTTCGCCGGCCAGCAGGAGACTTTCCTGAACATCCACGGCGCCGACAGCGTGATCGACGCGATGCGCCACGTGTTCGCTTCGCTCTACAACGACCGCGCGATCGCCTACCGGGTGCACAAGGGGTTCGTGCATTCGGAGGTGGCGCTTTCGGCGGGCATCCAGCGCATGGTGCGCTCCGACACGGGGGCGGCGGGCGTCATGTTCACGCTCGATACCGAGTCCGGCTTCGACAAGGTGGTGTTCATCACCTCGTCGTACGGCCTGGGCGAGGCGGTGGTGCAGGGCGCGGTCAACCCGGACGAGTTCTACGTCTACAAGCCGTCGCTGGCGGCGGGGAAGACATCGATCATCCGGCGTTCGCTGGGCGGCAAGGCGATCAAGATGGTGTTCACGGATGCGCGCGAGGCGGGCAAGTCGGTGAAGACCGTCGATGTACGCGAGGGCGAGCGCCGTCGCTTCTCGATCACCGATGCGGAAGTCGAGCAACTGGCGCGCGATGCGATGAAGATCGAGGCCCACTACGGCCGTCCGATGGACATCGAGTGGGCGCGCGACGGCGAGGACGGCAAGCTGTACATCCTCCAGGCGCGTCCTGAAACGGTCAAGGCGAATGCCGAGGTCGACACGCTGCGCCGCTACCGCCTGAAGCAGAAGTCCGAACTGCTCACGTCTGGCCGCGCGATCGGCCAGAAGGTCGGCAGCGGGCCGGTGCGGCTGATCGCCTCGGCGAAGGAAATGGACAAGGTACAGCCAGGCGACGTGCTCGTGACAGACATGACCGATCCCGACTGGGAGCCGGTGATGAAGCGGGCATCGGCGATCGTCACCAATCGCGGTGGCCGTACCTGCCATGCGGCGATCATCGCGCGTGAACTGGGCATCCCGGCGGTGGTCGGCTGCGGCGACGCGACCAGGGTGCTGCACAATGGCGAACTGGTGACCGTCTCGTGTACCGAGGGCGACACCGGCAATGTCTATCGCGGCATCCTCGAGACCTCGATCAGCGACGTGCCGCTCGACCGCATGCCTGAACCGCCGGTCAAGATCAGCATGAACGTCGGCAACCCGGAACTGGCCTTCGAGTTCCAGCGGCTGCCGAACGCCGGCGTCGGACTCGCGCGCCTCGAGTTCATCGTCGCACGCATGATCGGCATCCATCCGAAGGCCTGCCTCGACTACCCCAACCTGCCCGCCGACCTCAAGCGCGCGGTCGAGGAGCGCTCCGCCGGCTATGCCAGCCCGCGCGAGTTCTATGTCGAGAAGATGGCCGAGGGGGTGGGTACCCTGGGTGCTGCGTTCTTCCCGAAGCCGGTCATCGTGCGCCTGTCCGACTTCAAGTCGAACGAGTATTCCGGGCTGATCGGCGGGCCGAACTACGAGCCCCATGAAGAGAACCCGATGCTGGGCTTTCGAGGCGCCTCGCGCTATGTCGCACCCGGCTTCCGCGACTGCTTCGAACTCGAGTGCCGCGCGATGCGCAAGGTGCGCAACGAGATGGGCCTTACCAACGTCGAGATCATGATCCCGTTCATCCGGACGCTCGATGAGTGCCGCAAGGTCATCGCGCTGCTGGCCGAGAACGGCCTCGAGCGGGGCAAGGATGGCCTGAGGCTGATCATGATGTGCGAGATACCGTCCAACGCGCTCCTCGCCGACGAGTTCCTGGAGTATTTCGATGGCTTCTCGATCGGCTCAAAAGACATG
>CAIQON010000280.1 GCA_903873475.1 uncultured bacterium | reverse complement strand
TGACCCCCCAGACCCCCAGACCACTAGCGCGGCGTGCCGCCCGGGATCGGGCTGTCCAGCCCGCCCAGCGCCATCTCGGCGGCACGCAGCACTGCACGCGCCTTGTTCTGCGTCTCGCGCCATTCGCTGGCCGGGTCCGAGTCGGCGACGATGCCAGCCCCGGCCTGCACATGCAGCATGCCGTCCTTCAGCACCGCGGTACGGATGGCAATCGCCATGTCCATGTCGCCATGGAATCCGAGGTAGCCGACCGCGCCACCGTAGATGCCACGCCGCGTCGGCTCGAGTTCGTCGATGATTTCCATCGCGCGCACCTTCGGCGCGCCCGACAGCGTGCCTGCCGGGAAGCTCGCGCGCAGCACCGAGAAAGCATCGAGGCCCGGCTTCAGCGTGCCCTCTACGTTCGACACGATGTGCATCACGTGCGAGTAGCGCTCGATCGCCATGTTCTCGGTGACCTTCACGGTACCGGTTGCAGCGACGCGGCCGACATCGTTGCGGCCGAGGTCGACCAGCATCACGTGTTCGGCGCGCTCTTTCGGGTCGGCGAGCAGTTCGGTCGCCAGGGCCTCGTCGCGCTCGCGCGTATCGCCGCGGGGCCGGGTGCCGGCGATCGGGCGTACGGTCACCTGCCCGGACTCGAGGCGTACCAGGATCTCGGGCGAGGCGCCGACCACATGGAACCCGCCGAAGTCGAACAGGAACATGTACGGCGAGGGGTTGGTCGCGCGCAGCGCGCGGTACAGCGACAGCGGCGATGCGTCGTACGGCTGGCTGGTGCGCTGCGACAGCACGACCTGCATGATGTCGCCGTCGACGATATAGCGTTTCGCACGGTCGACCACCTCGGCGAATGCATCTTCGCTGAACTCGGAAGTGGCACGCGTGGGTTCATGCGCGGCGGCCTCGGGGATGCGTACGGGCGTGCGCAGCTTCCCCAGCAGTTCCGCCAGGCGCTGCTGGCCGCGCATGAACGCGCCGTCGCGCCGCGGATCGACGTAGACGACCAGGAAGATCTTGCCGCGCAGGTTGTCGAACACGGCCACTTCATCGGACAGCAGAAGCAGGATGTCCGGCGTGCCGATGGGATCGGGCTTCACCGTACCGGCAAGGCGCTTCTCGACGTAGCGCACAGTGTCATAACCGAAATAGCCGACCAGCCCGCCGCAGAAACGCGGCAGCGCCGGCTCTGGCGCGACCTTCAGGTGCGAAAGGTAGGTGCGCACGAACTCGATCGGATCATCGGTCTCGACCTGCTGGCGCGCCATCGTCCCGCTCAGGTCGCGGCAGATCCGGCCGATCACCTCGACCCGGTCTTTGGCGGGCAGTCCGATCACCGAGTAGCGGCCGAACCGTTCGCCACCCTGCACCGATTCGAGCAGGTAGCTGTTCGGCGCGTTGGCGAGCTTGAGATACGCCGACAGCGGCGTGTCGAGGTCGGCGAAGGTCTCGAGGTACAGCGGGATCCGGTTGTAGCCCTCGGCCGCCAGCCGGTTGAATTCCTGTTCGTTCATCAGGGTCCCTGCACCAGCCCGTCGACTTCGATCAGGCTATCCACTATAGCATCGGCGTCGATGCTTCGCAGGTCGGCACCTTCGCGGTAGCCGTAGCTGACGCAGATCACCGGGCAACCCGCGCGGCGCGCGGCGATCGCGTCGTTGGCCGAGTCGCCGATCATCACCATCGCGCCCGGCTCCACCCCGATCAGCCCGGCCGCATGCAGCAGCGGTGCCGGATCGGGCTTCTTCACCGGCAGCGTGTCGCCGGCCACCAGCACCGGGAAATAGCGCTGCAGGTCGAGACGGTCCAGCAGTATCTCGGCGAAGCGGCCGGACTTGTTGGTCACGCAGCCGAGCCTGAAGCCGCGCGCGACCATGCGGTCCAGGCCCTCGAACACGCCCGGATAGGGCGCGCAGTTCCAGGCCACGGTGTCGAGGTAATGCCTTTCGTAGACGGGCATCGCCGCAGCGAACAGGTCGGGATCGGGCTTGCCGTCGGACTGGCGCGTCAGCACCCGTTCGACCAGCTTCGCGATGCCCTTGCCCACATACGTCTCCACTTCCGATTGCGGCAGCGGCGGCAGGCCGAGTTCGACCATCATCCGACGTGCGGCCTCGGACAGGCCGGGAATACTGTCGACCAGCGTGCCGTCGAGGTCGATCAGGATCGCACTCGCGCGGATCATGGCCGCCCTGCCGCCTCGAGTTCTTCGCGCATCGCCGAGATCACCTTCGCGTAATCGTCTGCGCCGAAGATGGCCGAGCCGGCGACGAAGGTGTCGGCACCCGCTCGCGCGATCTGCGCGATGTTCTCGACCTTCACGCCGCCATCGACCTCGAGGCGGATGTCGCGGCCGCTGCGCGAGATGCGTTCGCGCGCCTCGCGAATCTTGGGCAGCACCGCCGGGTTGAACGCCTGGCCGCCGAAACCGGGGTTCACCGACATGATCAGCACCAGGTCTATCTTGTGCATCACGTAGTCGAGCGCGTCCAGCGAGGAGGCCGGATTGAACACCAGCCCCGCCTGGCAGCCGTGGTCGCGGATCAGGTCGATCGTGCGGTCGACATGATCAGAAGCCTCGGGATGAAAGGAGATCAGGCTGGCGCCCGCCCTGGCGAAATCGGGTACGATCCTGTCGACCGGACGGACCATCAGGTGCACATCGATCGGCGCCTTCGTCAGGGGCCTGATCGCCTCGCAGACCAGCGGGCCGATGGTCAGGTTGGGGACGTAGTGGTTGTCCATCACGTCGAAGTGGATCCAGTCTGCGCCGGCTGCGAGCACGTGGGTGACTTCCTCTCCCAGGCGGGCGAAGTCGGCAGACAGGATGCTCGGTGCGATCAGATGCATGGTTCAACCCTTGATGGTCAGCCGACATAGTTTATCCGACAGGACATCGACCGCATTGAAGAACAATTACGACATCACCGTCGCCGCGAAAAGCGTCTTCATTCCTGAGCAGTCGGACGAGTCGGCATCGCGCTTCGTGTTCGCCTACACCATCACGATCACGAACACCGGCGGCATGCCGGCGCAGCTGCTGTCGCGGCACTGGATCATCACCGACGCGAACAGCCAGATACAGGAAGTGCGCGGCCCCGGCGTGGTCGGCGAGCAGCCCACGCTCGAGCCGAAGCAGAGCTTCGAGTACACCAGCGGTACCGCGCTGGCGACCTCCGTCGGCACCATGCGCGGCACCTACCAGATGCTGGCCGAGGACGGCACCCGGTTCGATGCCGATATCCCCGAGTTCACGCTGTCGGTTCCCCGCGTCCTGCACTGACGCTCACGCTCATCGGCGTGCGTTCGATCGGCGTGCGCTCATTGCCCGCCGCCTCGCTCAGTGGTGCGGTGGTTGCCGGTCGTCGTCGCGCTTCTTGCGGGGCAGCGTCCACCAGACGATGAACACCAGCAGGCCGAGCGCGACCGCGGCTTCGAACAGCAGCAATGCGAATCCAGCATCCATCAGGGTTCCCGAAGACTATGACTGACCGCAGTTCAACCAGCCTGCTGGCCGGCGCGCTCCTGTTGCTCGGTGGTTGCGCGGTTGCTCCGCGGGCGCCGGCGCCCGCGGAGCAACCGGCGATGACCGGCACGGCCGATACCGCGCAGGTGCAGGCGCCTTCCGCGCCAACAGCGAGCCTGCCGACGCCAGTGCTGAAACCGGCGGGGCCATTCTCGCCGATCCGCCATGAACTGGTTGCATGGAAAGCGCTGCCTGGATGGCAATCGGACCGCATGGACGAAGCATGGCCAGCCTTGCGCGAGAGCTGCAGGGCCCTGGCCAGTCGGCGCGCGGCGCCCCCCTGGCTCGACGTCTGTCGCGCGGCCGACGCGATGCCGACGGCCGACACCCGCGATCCATCCCGTGTGCGGGCGTTCTTCGAGCGCCACTTCCAGCCATATCGCCTGATCGCGGTCGACCCCGATGGCACCGAAAACGGCCGCGGCCTGATCACCGGCTATTACGAGCCGCTGCTGCGCGGCAGCCGTACCCGCGACGCGCGCTTCCGCTACCCGCTGTACGGCGTACCGGACGATCTGGTGACGGTCGACCTCGGCGAGTTGTATCCGCAACTCAAGGGCCAGCGGGTGCGCGGCCGCCTGGAAGGCCGGCGGCTGCTCCCCTACTTCTCCCGCAGCGACATCGACCGCGGCAGCGCGAGCCTGAAGGGACGCGAACTGCTGTGGGTGGATGACCGCATGGACGCGTTCTTCCTGGAGATCCAGGGTTCAGGGCGCGTGCAGCTGCCCGACGGAAGTACGGTGCGGCTGGGCTATGCCGACCAGAACGGACACCCGTACCGTGCGATCGGGCGCACGCTTGTCGAGCGTGGCGAACTGTCGCTGGAGGACGCGACGATGCAGGGCATCCGCAAGTGGGCGACCGCCAATCCGGACAAGGTCACGCCGATCCTGCATTCGAACCCGAGCCGGGTGTTCTTCCGGGAACTGCCGCCGCAGCCCGCGGCCTCCGGTGGCCCGAACGCCGGCGGGGTAGCGGCTGCCAGCGGCCCGCCCGGCTCGCTCGGCGTGCCGCTGACCCCGATGCGCAGCATCGCGATCGATCCCCGCTCGGTAATGCTCGGCACGCCGGTCTGGCTGGCCACGCTCGACCCGATCGATGGCAGGCCGATCGAGCGCCTGACCTTCGCACAGGACACCGGCGGTGCGATCGTCGGCACGATCCGCGCCGACCTTTTCTGGGGCTTCGGGACGGCTGCGGGCGAATCGGCTGGCCGCATGCGCGAGAACGGATCGATGTGGCTGCTGCTGCCGCGCGGGATGAAGCCCGGGCGGCCCTAGGTCCACCGCGGGCGTCAGCGCCCGCCGATTTCGAACACCACGACGGTCTGGATCCTCGACTGCACCGGACGGCCGCCCTTGATGCCCGGCGCGAACGGCGCGGACCGGAAGGCCGCCAGCGCGGACGCCTCGAAGACGCCCGGAGGATCCGATCGAACGACCGAAACATCGACCACCCGCCCGGTGGCATCGATCGACAGCGCCAGCGTCACCTTGCCGGATACGCCGCGCAACTGCGCGTCGAGCGGAAACAGCGGCTCGACCGGGCCCAACGGACGCGGCAGCACGTCCAGGTCACGGCCGGCATACCAGTTGAGATCCGCCGCTCCGGCGCGTTCCGGGCCGGCCAGCGGCGCAGCTTCCGTCGGCCTGGGCCCGGGCTCGGCCGGCTCGCGCGGTGGCGGGACGGGGACCGGCTCCGGGGCGGGTGCCAGAGCTGCCGTCGGCACCGTGACCGGCGCACCCTCGGCGACTGCGCCCGAGGCCTCCAGCTGTGCATCGGCCAGTGTGAGCACGCCCTGCACGAGCGGGTCGGACGCTGGCGCCAGTCGGGCGGTGATCGGCGCAGGCGCCTGCGCGGAGCGCCGCCCGCTGTCGAATCCCCAATCGAGGCCGAGCAGCAGATGCAGCAGCAGCGACGCGCCGATGAAGGCCACGAGACGGCGGTCGTCGCGCGCCTGCAGCCAGACGCCGCCGCGCGGATCACCCGCGCCGGCGAACCGGGTCAGCGCGACCAAGCGCCCGGGGCAGCTTCCATGGCTGCGCCTACTTGCGCGGGGCCTTCGCCGCAGCCGCGATCGCCTGCTCGAGCTGCTCGACCGGGAGCGCACCGCGCAACCGCGTGCCGTCGGACAGGAAGATGGTCGGCGTCGACTTCACGTTGTACTTCTGCCCGAGCTTCAGCACCTCGTCGATCGGCGCCTTGCAGTTGGCTGCCGCCGGCGCGATCTTGCCGGTGGTCATCACCTCGTCCCACGCCCGCGAGCGATCCTTCGAACACCAGACTGCACGCGATTTCTCCACCGAATCGGGCGGCGAGATGATCGGATACAGGAAGGTATAGATGGTCACGTCGTTCAGCTTCGCGAGCTGGCCGTGGAACTGCCGGCAGAAGCCGCAGTTCGGGTCTTCGAAAGTCGCGATCACGCGCCGGCCGTTGCCCCCGACGGTCTTCACTGCCTGCGACAGCGGCAGTTCGCGGAACGCGATCGGGCCCTGCAACCGCGCCTCGATCTCGTCGCGCCGGGCCTGGGTGATGTTGCTCCATGTCTTGGTCTCGATCAGGCTGCCGTCGATCAGGAAGGTGAACTTCTCGTCGGTGTAGAACACGGTACCGTCCACGAGAAGTTCCAGCAGACCCGGAAACACGGTCTTCGTGACGCTTTCGACCTTCGCATTCGGGAACCGCTCGGCCACCGCCTTTCGGATCAACTGCTCCTGGGCACCCGCCGACAGCGGCAGGGCGGACGACAGTGCAACAAGGCCGGCGGCGAGCCAGCGACAGATTCGGATGAGCTTCATCGGCATGAGTCCGTAGGAATGCAAAGGCTGAAGGAGGCACTGCACCCTGTATCGTCGCATGCCGTCGCACCCGCGCGGTGCCCGGCCGACATGCGGTGGGCGTACCCGGGCGAGCGGCGGGTGGCTCAGGCCATGGCGGCCGCCATCAGCTCACGTTTGAGCAGCGGCGTCCGGTCGACCCAGCCCATGCCGAGGTTACGCAGGCGGGCCGCGCCCGGCAGCGTGGAGGAGAACAGCCTGAACAGACCATCGGTCGCGAATCGCATCGCGGCGATCGGTTCGGCGC
This sequence comes from uncultured bacterium, assembly GCA_903873475.1. Taxonomy (GTDB): domain Bacteria; phylum Pseudomonadota; class Gammaproteobacteria; order Burkholderiales; family CAIKXV01; genus CAIKXV01. The sequence goes on along the minus strand of CAIQON010000280.1, from coordinate 1,793 downwards.
GCGCCCGCTGGTAGCGCCGCAGCAGCCCGAGGTCGCCCGGATCCGACTGAGGACCGCGCGTCGACAGCACCGCAGACAGCGCCCGGCAGTCGCCGAAGCCGAGGTTCATGCCCTGCCCGGCCAGCGGATGCACCGTGTGCGCGGCATCCCCGACCAGCGCAACCCTTGGACCGACCAGTTGCGACACGCGCTGCAGGCGCAGCGGAAAGCCGGCTGCGGGCGCCAGCGCCTGCATGCTGCCGGCCTCGCCGCCAGCGACACGGGCCACTTCGTCGGCGAGTGCCTCGAGCGGCAGGCCGAGCAGCCAGGCCGCATGCGTGTCGGCACACGACCAGACCATCGAGCGCAGGCCGCCGGGCAGCGGCAGCAGCGCCAGCACTGCGTCACCGAAGAACCACTGGCGGGCGACGCCATGATGTGGAACCGAGCAGCGGAAGTTTGCGACCACCGCGGTGTGCCCGTAGTCGTGCCGTTCGACGGCGATACCAGCCCGTTCGCGCACCGTCGAGCCGGCGCCATCGGCGGCGACCACCAGCGGCGTGCGCAGCGTCGCGCCGCCGGAAAGAGTGACCGATGCCGTACGCTCGCCGATACGAAGATCGACGATCGGATCGGACATGCGGGTGACCGCGTGGGCACGGGCCGCGACGGCCCGTTCCAGCGCGCGCGCAAGATTGGAGGACTCGCAGATCGCCGCCAGCCGTGGTCGGCGAGCATCGCGGGTGTCGAATCCGATGCCGGAGTGGCCGTCGTCACCGCTGACCTGCATCGCGGTCACGTCACAGGTCCGCGCGCCATCCACGCCCTGCCAGGCGCCGACCGCAGACAGCCATTCGATGCTGCCGGGGCTGACCGCGTAGATCCGGCTATCCCAGCCGGGCGCTGCAGGGCTTGCCTCGGTGCCAGCTGGCGCCACCCAGGAGACGCGCAGCCCGGCCTCCACGAGCCCCAACACGGCCGCCGCGCCGATCAGGCCTGCCCCGACGACAACCGCATCGGGCCGGGTTGCCGACCCGGCGGCGGAAAAAGAAACAGCCATCATTGCGCCTTCCATTGACTCGATCGCCGGGCGAACCTAAAATCCGCAGCCCCGTGGCGAATTAGCTCAGCGGTTAGAGCAGCGGAATCATAATCCGTTGGTCCGGGGTTCAAATCCCTGATTCGCCACCAAGTATTCCGGAGACCGGGCCCATTATCCAGGTCGCTCAGTCCGTCTGTCGCACGGCGTGCCTGCCAGGCCGCCGCATGGCCGGGCCCGCTGTTCGGGCCCCGGCGTCGACCTTGCGCGCGCGCTGCCAGCGCGGGCTGTTCGGCATCGCCGTCAGGTTCTACGGGTTTGCACTGCTCGTCAGCCTCGTCGCATGCTGCGTGGCCGTGTGGTCGACGGAAGCGCAGGCCCAGTTCCAGCGCAACCTGCCGGCTGGCGGCGTGATCGGGGTCCTGGTTGCCGATCCCGCATTGCCGCTGCCGCTGGTGCGGATCGACTCCAGGACATTCCGGATGGCCCCGGGCGGCATCATCATCGACCAGAACAATCGTTCCGTCCTGCATTCACAGATCCCGCAGAAATCGGCCGCCTATATCGTCTTCGACGGCAATGGCGATGTCCAGCGCATGTTCCTGCTGACCCCGGACGAACTGCAGCGGCTGCTGCGTGCGCGCTGATCGCCCGCGCGCGCCCGATGCCACCAGTACGGCCACGCCTGCGGCCGGCGCGCCGATGACCCGTCAGCCCTCAGACAACCGCCCCATGCGCAAGCTCTACATCCGCACCTTCGGCTGCCAGATGAACG
>CAIQON010000279.1 GCA_903873475.1 uncultured bacterium | reverse complement strand
GTCGAGGCTTTGCCCGATTGCGCGCAGCGGGCATCGAAGTGATCTCCGGCGTGTGCGCTGCCGAGGCACTCGACCTGAACCTCGGTTTCGTGTCGCGGATGACACGCGGCCGGCCGTGGGTGCGCCTGAAGGTCGCCGCGAGCCTGGACGGTCGCACTGCGCTGTCCAACCGGACAAGCCAGTGGATCACCGGCGAGGCTGCGCGCGCCGATGGCCATCGCTGGCGCGCGCGTGCGTGCGCGGTGCTCACCGGCATCGGTACCGTGCGCGAGGACGATCCGCAGCTCACCGTGCGGGCCATCGAGACGCCGCGCCAGCCATTGCCGGTGGTGGTCGATTCGCGCCTCCAGCTGGCACCCCATGCAAGGCTGCTCGCCGGCGGTCGTGCGCTCGTGTTCGCGTCGGTCGACGACCCGGTCGCACGCGCGGCCCTCGAGGCGCGCGGCGCCGAAGTGGTGCTCTGCCCGAATGCCTCGGGCAAGGTCGACCTGCCGGCGATGCTGCTGGAACTCGGGCGGCGCGGTTTCAACGAGGTGCTGGTGGAGACGGGCACGCGGCTCAACGGCTCGCTGCTGCGAGAAGGTTGCGTCGACGAACTGCTCGCCTACCTCGCGCCTTCGCTGCTCGGTGAACGTTCGCTCGGCATGTTCGACTTGCCCGTGATGGATGAACTGTCGCAGCGCGCCACGTTACGATTCACCGATGTCGCCCGGGTCGGCGACGATCTGCGCCTGCGGGCGGCAGTCGAGCAGGTGCCCGGGCCGTTCCAGCACAGGTAGCCGGCGGGTGCCGCCGGCGCACAGAAAGGCAGGTCGTACATGTTCACCGGGATCATCGCCGCCGTCGGTACCATCGTCGAACGCATGCCGCTGGCTGGCGGGCAACGCATCACCATAGACACGGCCGGGCTCGGGCTGGACGATGTCGCCCTGGGCGACAGCATCGCGGTCGATGGCTGCTGCCTGACCGTGGTCGAACGGGCCGGGGGACGGGCAAGCTTCGACGTGTCACTTGAATCGATCGCCCGCACTGCCGGTTTCGACCTCGGCCGCAAGGTGAACCTCGAGAAGGCGTTGCGCCTGTCAGACCGGCTGGGCGGCCACCTGGTCAGCGGCCATGTCGACGGCGTCGGCACGCTGCGCGAGTTCAGCGAGGTCGGCGAGAGCTGGAAGCTGGTGGTCGAGGCGCCGGCCGGCCTCGGACGCTACATCGCCGAGAAGGGCTCGATCACCGTCAACGGCATCAGCCTTACCGTGAACGCGGTGTCCGATGGCCCCGGCGTCCCGGGCGAGCGCATTACCGCGTTCGCCGTCAACATCATCCCCCACACGCTGGAGATGACCAACCTGGGCGAGCACCGGCCCGGCGCCCGGGTGAACCTCGAGATCGACATGCTCGCGCGCTACGTCGAGCGGCTGCGCGCCTGAGTCGTCGGGTTTCAGGGTGGCCCGCAGCCGTGCGGTGGCGTGAGCGCAACGTCGGTCGGATGCGATCGGCGTGCCCGGCAACCCGATCCGGGCGATAATCGAAAGTTGTCCCTTCCACGCCAGCCCGCCATGTCGATCGCCAGCACCACCGAAATCATCGAGGAAATCCGCGCCGGGCGCATGGTGGTGCTCGTCGACGAGGAAGACCGCGAGAACGAAGGCGACCTGGTGATGGCCGCGGAGTTCGCCACCCCGGAGGCGATCAACTTCATGGCCCGCTATGGCCGTGGGCTCATCTGCCTGACGCTGACCGAGGATCGCTGCCGGCAGCTCGACCTGCCGCTGATGGTGCGCGACAACCGCTCGCCGATGGGTACCAACTTCACGATGTCGATCGAGGCGGCCGAAGGCGTGACCACCGGCATCTCGGCGCACGATCGCGCGCATACGGTGCGCACCGCGGTGCGTGCCGATGCATCACCCGCCGACCTGGTGCAGCCGGGCCATATCTTCCCGCTGCGCGCGCAGCCCGGTGGCGTGCTGGTACGCGCCGGCCATACCGAGGCGGGTTGCGACCTCGCGCAGATGGCGGGTGTCGTGCCCGCTTCGGTCATCTGTGAAATCCTGAAAGACGACGGCACGATGGCCCGGCTGCCGGACCTGCTCGTGTTCGCCGAGACGCACGGGCTCAAGGTCGGCACCATCGCCGACCTGATCCAGTACCGGTCACGCACCGAGTCGCTCATCGAGCGTGCCGGGGAGCGCGCCATCGAGACCGCCTACGGCACCTTCCAGCTCGTCACGTTCCGCGACCGGATGGCGACCGCCACCCATCTTGCTCTGGTGCATGGCTCGCCGAAGGCTGGCGAAGAGGTGCTGGTACGGGTGCACGAGCCCATTTCCCTCATCGACCTGCTCGATGCCGGCAGCGCGACCCATTCGTGGAACGTGCATGCCGCGATGCAGGCGGTCGTCAAGGCCGGCTGTGGTGCGATCATCCTGCTGCATCGCACCGAGTCGCCCGACCAGCTGCTCGAACGTGCAACGCGGGTCGGCCTGCCGCCGCGCCGTGGCCGCATGGACCTGCGCGATTACGGCATCGGCGCGCAGATCATCCGGCAACTGGGGATCACCCGCATGCGCGTGCTTGCGCAGCCACGCCGGATGCCGAGCATGACCGGCTTCGACCTCGAGGTCACCGGCTACCTGCTGCCCGACGGCCCGGTCCCGTTGGGCGGTATCGCCAGCCCATCCAGCCTCGCGCCCCGCTGAGCCACCTGATCGCCAATCCGGCAAGCCGCCCCGGCGCCCGCCTCATGCCCGGGCGCCGCCTCCGAGGATCCTCCCGATGATCGCCAGACCTGTCCTCGCTTCGAACGAGTTCATCCCCGACCTCTCCGGTGCATCGCTGCGCATCGGCATCGTGCAGGGCCGCTTCAATGAATCGATCGGCGCCGCCGAGCTCACTGCGTGCCGCGCCGAGCTCGCACGCCTCGGCGTGCGTGCGGAATGCATCGTGCACTGCACCGTGCCGGGCGCCCTCGAGATCCCGCTGGTCCTGCAGAAGCTCGCGCAGACCGGGCGTTTCGATGCACTGGTTGCCCTCGGCGCGGTGATCCGCGGCGAGACCTATCACTTCGAGGTGGTTTCCAACGAGGCGTGCGCGGGCGTGGCGAGTGTCGCGCTCGACACCGGCGTGCCGGTGGCAAACGGCATCCTCACCACCAACACCGACGAGCAGGCTGAGGTTCGCGCGGCCGAGAAGGGGCGCGACTGCGCCAGCGCGGCGGTCGAGATGGCCAACCTGCTCAGAAGCATCGACGATGCCGCGCGCTGAGCGCCGGCCCGGCACGGGCGGCCCCGGGAAGGCCCGGATCGCCCGGCACCGGGCTCGCGAGTTCGCGGTCCAGGGCCTCTACCAGTGGCTGGTGGCCGGCGGCGAGCCGTGGGACATCATCCGGCACCTGCGCGAATCCGACGACTACGCGGGGGCCGATGCGGCATTCGTCGAGCGTCTGGTGTCCGGCGTGATCGCCGATGCGGACGAGTTGTCGGCGTGGATGCAACCTTTCCTCGATCGCCCTGTCAATGCATTGAGCCCGGTCGAACGCGCGGTGCTGATGCTGGCGGGCTTCGAGTTGCGCACGGCACCAGCGTCCGAGTTCGGGGCGCCTTACCGGGTCGTGATCAACGAGGCGGTCGAACTGGCAAAGGTTTTCGGCGGTACGGATGGCCACAAGTTCGTGAACGGGGTGGTCGACAAGCTGGCCGGCACGGTGCGCCTGGAAGAGCGCCGGCTGGCGGGCGACAGCCAGGCAGGCCCGGCGGCCGGGCTGCAAGCCGCCGCCCTGCCGGGTACGGTGCAGGACTGACGGCAGGGCGGATGACCCCGGACCGGGAACGCTGGAGCGGACGATGCTTTCGATAAAAGTGCGGATCTATCTTTTCTATGTCGCTGCGGTCGCCTTCGTGTCGATCGGCATGTGGCTGATTGGCGCCGGGCTGTTCAGCACCGGCGGTTTCACCGCCCTGGTGATCGGCGGCCTGATGTTCGCCACCGGCGTGGTCGATTTCGCGATGGGGCGTTACCTGCAGCGTCTGTACCTGCAGCCGGCCTCGCCGCCGGCAACGCAGGCGGCAGCGGTCGGTGAATCGCGGCAGCCGGTGGCGGACGCCGGCGGTTCCGGGGCACCGGGCAGCGGTAACGCGGGCTGACGATGCCGGGCCGGGGCGGGGCCGTGGGCGAGTTCTCCCTGATCGCCCGGCATTTCACCTGGCCTGCACCCTCGGCCGACCTCGGTGTCGGCGACGATGCAGCGCTGCTGCGCCTCTCGCCTGGCCTGCAACTGGTGGTGTCTACCGACCTGCTGGTCGAAGGTACGCACTTCCTGGCCGGAACCGACCCCGGGCGGCTCGGCCACAAGGCGCTCGCGGTCAACCTGTCCGACATGGCGGCGATGGGGGCCAGGCCGCGCTGGATGACGCTGGCGCTGGCCCTGCCGGCCGCTGACGATCGGTGGCTCGAGGCCTTCGCCGGCGGCATGCGAGCGCTGGCCGATGCGCATGCGACGGAACTGGTCGGCGGCGACACCACCCGCGGGCCGCTGGCGATCTGCGTGACGATCTTCGGAGAAGTGCTGGCAGGCCAGGCGCTGCGACGCGACGGCGCCGGCGTCGGCGACGACGTCTGGGTGTCTGGCACCCTCGGCGATGCGGCGATCGGACTGGCCCTCCTGAGCGGTGGCCGCGCCCCCGCGCTGGATGCGGCTGCGGCGCAGGCGTGCGTGCAGCACCTGGAGGCGCCGCAACCGCGTGTGGCGCTCGGAATCGCACTGCGCGGCGTGGCGAGCGCGGCGATCGATGTCTCTGACGGCTTCGCGGCCGACCTCGGCCATATCCTCGAACGCTCAGGGGTCGGCGCGCGCATCGAGTTCGACCGCCTGCCGGTGTCGGACGCGCTGGCGCCGTGGGCCGGCGATGAAGCGGTACGCGCTGCGCTGCTCGGCGGTGGTGACGACTATGAACTCTGCTTCACCGCGCCGGCGACCGCCTGCGCTGCGGTCGAGGGTGCGGCCGCAAGGGCAGGCGTACGGGTCACCCGTGTCGGCCGCATCGTGGCTGGCGGCGGCCTGGCGGTCGTCGACCCGGCCGGGCAGGTGCTGCAGCCGTCGCG
>CAIQON010000278.1 GCA_903873475.1 uncultured bacterium | reverse complement strand
TGCTCCATCACCAGGATCTGGTCGGCGTCGATGATCGTCGACAGCCGGTGCGCGATCACCAGCGTGGTGCGGCCGATCGCGATCTGGTCGAGTTCACCCTCGATCGCCTGCTCGGTTTCGGAATCGAGGGCCGAGGTGGCTTCGTCGAAGATCATCACCTGCGGGTTCTTGAGGATGGCGCGTGCGATCGCGACCCGCTGCTTCTCGCCGCCCGACAGCTTCAGCCCGCGCTCGCCGACCGCCGATTCATAGCCCTGTGGCAGCGACGCAATGAATTCGTGGATATGCGCCGACTGTGCCGCAGCGACCACCTCATCGGGGGCGGCAGAGGGTCTGCCGTAATGGATGTTGTAGCGGATCGTGTCGTTGAACAGCACGGTGTCCTGCGGCACGATGCCGATCGATGCGCGCAGGCTCTGCTGCCGGAGCCGCCGCACGTCGATGCCACCGACCGACACGCCACCGCCCTGCACGTCGTAGAAACGGTAGAGCAGCCGCGCCAGCGTGGACTTACCCGAACCGCTGTGGCCCACGACCGCCACCTTCGCCCCCGCCGGGACTTCGAAGCTCACCCCGTGCAGGATCTGCCGCGCCGGGTCGTAGCCGAAATCGACGTGATCGAAGCGGATCGCCACGCTGCCGGGAGGCACGTCGACCGCGCCCGGGGCATCCTGCACCTCTCGGTGCTGGCCGAGCAGCGCGAACATACGGTCCATGTCGGTGGTCGACTGCTTGATCTCGCGGTAGGCCATGCCGAGGAAGTTGAGCGGGATGTAGAGCTGGATCAGGAGCGCATTGACCAGCACCAGGTCACCGAGCGTGAGTTCCCTCGACGCCACGCCCTGTGCGGCGAAGACCATCAGCGCCGTGACCCCGCCCGCGATGATCAGGCTCTGCCCGACGTTGAGCAGGCCGAGCGACGCCTCGGTCTTCACTGCTGCGGTCTCGTAGCGCTCGAGGCTGCGGTCGTAGCGCTGCGCCTCGTACTCCTCGTTGTTGAAATACTTCACCGTTTCGTAATTGAGCAGGCTGTCGACCGCGCGCGTGTTCGCCTTCGAGTCCAGTTCGTTCGCTTCGCGGCGGATGGCCGTCCGCCATTCGGTCACCGAGATCGTGAAATACACGTACAAGCCGACGGCCAGGAAGGTCACGGCCGGGAAGCGCCAGTCGAATTTCGTCAGCAGCACCGCTGCCACCAGCACGAACTCGAGGATCACCGGGATGATCGAGAACAGCATGTAGTTCAGCAGCGTGCTGATGCCGCGCGTGCCGCGCTCGATGTCGCGCGACATGCCGCCGGTCTGGCGATCGAGGTGGAAGCGCAGGCTGAGGCTGTGCAGGTGGCGGAACACCGACAGCGCGACCTTGCGCACCGCACGCTGGGCCACCCGCACGAACACCACGTCGCGCAGTTCGGCGAACAGCGTGGTCGACATCCGCAGCAGGCCATAGGCGAGCAGGAGCATGAAGGGCACGACCAGCATCGCGCGATCCGGAGACAGCGAATCGACGATCTCCTTCAGCACCAGCGGCACGCCCAGGTTGGCGAGCTTCGCGCACACCAGCAGCGACAGCGCGGCCACCACCCGCCCGCGATATTCGCGCAGGAACGGCAGCAGGATGCGCACCCGCGACCAGTCGAAGAAAGCGGCGCGGGGTTGCCCCGGCACCGCCGGCTGCGGGGCCTGTACTGCCGGCCCGGAATGCCCGTGAGGACTCATGCTGCACCTGCCATCATCGTTCTTCCGTCCTCGATCCTGGATCCGAAACAGTTCGGGGCCACATGC
>CAIQON010000277.1 GCA_903873475.1 uncultured bacterium | reverse complement strand
GGCCTGATCGCCGCCGCCCGTGCCAACGGGGTGCCGGTGATCCATGCGCGCGCGCTGGCCGGCTTCCCGAGCGACTGGTTCCGCCGGGGCGACAAGGGTGATCGACGCAATCGGGCGATCGACCACCTGCCGCCGGAGATCCGGGCGCTCGCCAACGAGTTCGTGCCGCAGGTCGCACCGCTACCGGGCGAGCTGGTGATCGAGAAGGTCTGCGCGAGCGTGTTCGCGGGCACGCCATTGCTGCACCACCTGCGTGCGATCGGCACCGACACGGTGATCGTCTGTGGCGAGTCGACCAGCGGCTGCGTGCGCGCGGCGGTGGTCGATGCGGTCACCTACCGATACCGGGTCGGCGTGGTCGGCGAGTGCTGCTTCGACCGTACCCAGGCGTCGCACTGGATTAACCTGTTCGACATGCACCAGAAGTACGCCGACGTGGTCGATGTGGCGGCGGCCACAGATTACTTTGCCGCGGTCGCCGGGCGCCACCCGGGTTAGCGCTTGCCGAAAACCCCGCGAACAGCCATAATTTGCGGCTTGCCTTTTGTTTCATCGGGCAAGGCGCGTCGGCTCACCTGTCAGGTGAGCATCCGCACGCAGGCATCTACATCCGAAAATGTCCTTGCCTCACCGGTTTCGCATTCCGGGAGGCCCCGTCGGCGGCAGCACTTCATGGTGATGCGGCCGGCTCCACAGCCCACAAGGAGAATCAATGCGACATTACGAAGTCGTATTCATCGTCCACCCGGACCAGAGTGAACAGGTCCCGGGCATGGTCGAGCGCTACAGCACCCTCATCACCAGCAAGGGCGGCGTCATCCATCGCAAGGAAGACTGGGGCCGGCGCCAGCTGACGTTCCCGATCCAGAAGATGCACAAGGCGCACTACCTGCTGATGAACATCGAGTGCGACCAGGTCACGCTTGACGAACTGGAACACGCGTTCAAGTTCAACGACGCGGTGCTGCGGCACATGACGGTCAAGATGACTGAAGCGGTGACCGCACCCTCGCCGATGATGCGCGAGCCGAAGCCGTCCGCCGAAGGTCGTGACCGCGACCGTGGCGACCGTGGCGACCGGCCACGGCGTGAAGGTCCGCGCGACGGCGCACCGGCACCGGCAGCGGTGCCGGCCGAGGCTTCGCCTGCAGCGGCTGCCTGAGTGCCGTGTGCGCGCTTCGGTCAGCAATGGCTGAGGACGGGCGCGGAGGCCGACACTGAACCGGACCGTCATCTCGGGGCGCATCGTCGAACGCGACATGCTGCGTCACACCCCGGGCGGACTGCCGATCGTGCGCTTCTGTGTCGAGCACCAGTCGGTCCAGGCCGAGGCGGGCAGTGAACGCGAAGTAACGTGCAGGGTGAATGCGGTAGCCATCGGGGACATTGCAGAACGTGTCCCGGCTGCCGGCAGCGATGAACGGGTGGCAGTGCGCGGTTTCCTGTGCCGCACCGGCCTGAAGGATGAACGCCTGGTGCTGCACGTCGAAGCCCTCAAGATGGCGCCGCTGCCGACCACAACGTCAGACGACAACGTCAAACCAACACATTCGGAGTAACAGACATGGCATTCGGAGCCCGAGGCCGCGGAAAAGGCAAGGACGACAAGAAGAAGAAGCGTGGCGGGCGGTCGCTGTTCCGCCGCCGCAAGTTCTGCCGCTTCACCGCGGAAGGCATCAAGCAGGTCGACTACAAGGACATCGACCTGCTGAAGGATTTCATCAACGAGAACGGCAAGCTGATCCCGGCGCGGATCACCGGTACCAAGGCCCATTTCCAGCGCCAACTGTCGGTTGCGGTCAAGCGCGCGCGTTTCCTCGCGCTGCTCCCGTTCACCGACCTGCACTGAGAGGCCCGCGATGCAGATCATTCTCCTGGAAAAGATCGTCAACCTCGGCCAGCTCGGCGACGTGGTGAAGGTGAAGGACGGCTACGCCCGGAACTTCCTGATCCCGACCGGCAAGGCCAAGCGTGCCACTCCGGCAAACCTGAAGGAGTTCGATGTCCGCCGCGCCGAACTCGAGCGCGAGTCGGCAGCCCTGCTGGCAGCCGCGCAGGCGCGCGGCCAGCAGCTCGAAGGCATGACGGTACAGGTCCGCCAGAAGGCGGGCGTCGACGGCAAGCTTTTCGGATCGGTCACCCCGGCGGACATCACCGAGGCACTGCGCAAGAACGACTTCCCGATCGAGCGCACGATGGTCCGCATGCCCGAGGGGCCGCTGAAGACCATCGGCGACTTCCCGGTCGTCGTGGCGTTGCATACCGACGTGCATGTTTCGATCACGGTGTCGGTACTCGCCGAGTAGGGCAATACACTGCCCACTGCCCACTGCCGACCTCCGGGCAGGCGGAACGAAAAGGGCCTCTTCGGAGGCCCTTTTCGTTGGTTGTCAACGTTGACCGGGCGCCGTCGGTGCGGTTGCTCCACGGCTGTCGGTGATAAGCTTT
>CAIQON010000276.1 GCA_903873475.1 uncultured bacterium | reverse complement strand
CGGATCTCGGGAAACCAGTAGTCCTGCCGCCCCCACCCGAAGGTCTCGCGCAGCAGGGTCTGCACGGGCCCGGTGAACTGGAGCAGGTCGGTGTACGCGTAGGCCATCACGTAGGCCGGCATCGCGAGCGGGAGTACCAGCAGCCATTCGAACAGGCGCCGGCCCGGGAAATCGAGCATCGTCACCAGCCAGGCCGTGCCTACCCCGATCGCTGCGACACCGATGCCGACCGCGACCAGCAGCGCCAGCGTGTTCAAGACATAGTCGACCAGCACCGTGTCGATCAGGTGCCGCCATACGCCACCGGTGCCGCTGGCCGACAGGCTGGACACGACAGACAGCACGGGTATCGAGGCAACCAGCGCAAGCAGCAGGGCAAGCAGGACCAGCGGTGACTTCAGCGCGCGCGGCATCGGTGCGGCGGCCCGCCGGTTGCAGGTGGCTGCGCGGCGGGGCGGCAAGTGGGTACTGGACGCGGATTCTGCCCCAGCTCGGCTATAATGAAAAGCGAATCGTTCTCATTTGAGCCTGGTCACTTCCGCCCGATGGATTCCGTCCTCCGCCTCGACAAGGTCAGCCATGCCTACGGAGCCGTCGGCGTGTTCGACGACCTGTCGTTCTCGCTCGCACGAGGCCAGATCGGCTGCCTGCTCGGCGCCAGCGGCTGCGGCAAGACCACGGTCCTGCGCTGCATCGCGGGGTTCGAGCCGGTGGCCGCCGGGCGGATCCTGATCAACGGTATCGAGGTGGCCAGTCCCGGGCGCCAGGTGCCGCCCGAGAAACGCCAGGTCGGCATGGTGTTCCAGGACTATGCACTGTTCCCGCATCTGACGGTCGCCGGCAACATCGGCTTCGGGCTGCGCGCGATGACGGCCCCGCAGCGTGCAGCACGCGTGGCGGAACTGCTCGAGGTGATCGGCCTTGCCGACTCGGGTGGGCGCTTTCCGCACGAATTGTCCGGCGGCCAGCAACAGCGGGTCGCGCTCGCCCGGGCCCTCGCGCCCCGCCCGGAACTGCTGCTCCTCGACGAACCATTCTCCAACCTCGATGTCGAGATGCGCGAGCGGCTCGGCCAGGAGGTTCGCGAGATCCTCAAGCAGCAAGGCACGACCGCGATCCTCGTCACCCACGACCAGTCAGAAGCCTTCGCGGTGGCCGACGAGATCGGCATCCTGCACCGCGGCCGCCTTGCGCAATGGGATACACCGTACAACCTGTACCACCGCCCGGCCAACCACGTGGTGGCCGATTTCATCGGCAAGGGCGTGTTCCTGCCTGGGACGGTGCTCGAAGACCACCGCATCGACATCGGCATCGGCAAGCTCACGGGCGAGTTGCCGGGCGAATGCGGCAAGGGCTGCGCGGGCTGCGCGAACGACTGCGATGTCGAAGTGCTGCTGCGCCCGGACGACATCGTGCACGACGATGCCAGCCCGCTGAAGGCACGCGTCGTCCACAAGGCATTCAGGGGCGCGGACATCCTCTATACGCTGGCGCTGCCTGACGGGCGCGAGGCGCTGTCGGTCGTGCCCAGCCACCACGACCATGCCATCGGCGAGCAGATCGGCATCCGGGTGGAGGCCGATCATGTGATCGTGTTCCGGCGTGAGGCGCGCGACCGCGCATCGCCCCCCCAGCGCACCACCGATTCGAGCGGGCCTCGCCCGGCCCTGGCGAGCCATGCCGGGGCGAGCAGCACGGCGCCCCCCCAGTAGGCGATCCCGAAGGCGAACAGCCCGATCGAACCGAAGGCCGGGCCGAGGGCACCGGCCGGCCCGGCGAACAGTGCGGTGCAGGCCAGCGTGTGGGCGACGTAGAACGACATCGTCATGCGCCCGAGGGGCGCGAAGGTGGCCAGTGGGCGCGCCCTGCCCGCATGCCATGCGCGCGCGAGCGCGCACACCACGCCCGTCGCAAGCAGCGGCCCGGTGAACTGGGTAGCGAAGTCGACCGCCGACACGTCCCCGTCGGGATGCAATGCGACCCGCCAGGCGGCCAGTGCAACGTTGAGCGCCAGCCCGATGGGCAGCAGCACCCGGGCGCCGATCGACCACAGGCGGGTGCCGCAGCGCGCGCGCTCGAGCAGGCGCAGCCGGCCGGCGACCACGCCGGCGATACCGAGCGCGATCATCATCGGCAGTTGCCACGGCAGCTGGTAGAAGTAGGACGCATAGCCGATCCGGTTGAGTTCGAACACCTCGGGCCAGGTGCCCGCGTGAGTGAGCCAGTGCGCGTTGACCGGCGGTTGCGCGGGGCCGGGCAATGCCAGCATCATGACCAGCGTCATGCCACCGACGACCAGCCAGAGCCCTCCCCACGCCGCACCAAGCAGGCACAACCGCCGCAGCCGGCGCCGCGGCGCGGCCAGCAGCAGCAGCCCGAGCACGGCCAGCCACGACAGGATGTCTCCGTAGTAGATGAACAGGCCGTGCAGCACGCCGATCACGCCCTGCCGCATCATCTGGCTGCGCCTGGAAGCGACCACGCCGGCGTCCGGCCTGCGTCCCTGGCGCCGCGTGCGCATCGCCCAGCCATAACCCACGAGGAACATCAGGAGCGGGTAGCTCTTGGCCTGGAACAGCGCGATGCAGATGCCCTGGATCAACAGCGCAAGCATCGACTCCGGCGGTTCGACGACGCCGACGGGCGAACTGAACATGTGCG
>CAIQON010000275.1 GCA_903873475.1 uncultured bacterium | reverse complement strand
GTCTGCGATCGACTTGAAGGGCACGTGCACGACCTTGATGCCGGCCGCGCTGCGGAAGATCTCGCCTGCGGTGTGGGCGAACGAGCCGACGCCGAGCGACGCATAGTTCAGCTCGCCCGGCCGGGCGCGCGCATAGGCGATCAGTTCCTGCACGGACTTGACCGGCAGGTTCGGCGCGACGCTGAGCAGGTTCGGGATGGTCGCGACCTGCGAGATCATCGCCACGTCTTCGATCGGCCGATAGGCCGGCTTCGGCTGCATCAGCACGCCGACGAAGTGCGGGGCGCCGACCAGGCCGAGCGTATGCCCGTCCGGTGCACCGGCGACGATCAGCTGGCTGCCGATCAGGCCGCCGGCACCCGGGCGGTTGTCGATCACGACCTGCTGCTTGTAGCCCTCGCCGAGCAGTGCGCCCAGCTGGCGTCCGAGGAAATCGCTGGCGCTGCCGGGCGGAAAGGGCACGACCAGGCGGACCGGTCGCGTCGGGTATGCACCGCCCTCGGCTGGCTGGGCGAGGGCGGCGACCGGGAACACTGCACCGGCGAGCACGGCGCAGCCGAGCGCTGCGCGAAGCGATTTCTGCATGGGATTGTTCAATCGATCCTCCGTGAACCCGGCTTGCGCCGCGCGGCCGGAATGGCCCGGGTGCGGCAGTGCCGGGAAATGTCGACCCGGAGGCGGATTGCCAGTGTCCGGGCGCTGGTGCACAGTTTAGTGCGATTGTCGCCGGCTTGCGCGGGCCTTTCTCCGGGCGCCACCGTGCGCTGATTTGCATCCGTGGCGGCGCGCGAATAGAGTGCGCGCAGCGGCGCAATGGCGCCCCAGGAGGAGGAACAAGATGGCCATCACGTTCAACGAATCCAGCGTCGGCAGCGAGCCCTTCGGTGCCGGCGTGCTGCGGCAGCGGCTGCTCACCGGGCAGCGTGTAGAAGGCACGCGCATCCTGCTCGACCGCCTGGCGCTGGGCGCAGGCTCGGTCGCTCCGGTCGAGATCGGTCCGCGCAGCCTGGGCTGGTTCCAGATGCTCGGCGGCACGGCAACGCTGACCGACGTCGCCGGCGGCGCCACGGACATCGCGCTCGGCGACTCCCACGTGGCTTTCCTGCCGCCCGGCTTCCGCGGCACGCTGGCCAGCAGCGGGGGCGCGCAGGTGCTGTTCGCCGAGGTGCCGACCGCAGCCGACCTCGATCCGAAGCTGTGCAGCGAACCACCGCCGCTGCGCGTGATCGACTGGCGGCGCGAGCCGGTGCTCGACTCCGAGCACGATGCGCGCAAGCGCATCTACCTGGTCACGCCCAAACTGTTCGGCACCACCGCG
The DNA here is from genome assembly GCA_903873475.1 of uncultured bacterium. Lineage (GTDB taxonomy): Bacteria > Pseudomonadota > Gammaproteobacteria > Burkholderiales > CAIKXV01 > CAIKXV01. Next base: position 10,172 of record CAIQON010000275.1, on the reverse strand, counting down.
ATCAAGGGCGAGATGATCATCTATCCGCCCGGCACCAGCGCGGCCAACCACCACCACGAGGGCGCCGAACACTTCATGTACATGCTGAAGGGGCACGGCATCGCGCACGCGAACGAAGAGCCGTTCCCGGTGCAGGCCGGCGACGTGGTGTGGTTCGCCGACCACGAGCGCCACTTCTTCATCAGCGATGGCGGCGAGGACATGGTGTTCGTCGAGTTCTTCGCCCCCGGCGCGTACAAGACCGTGTGGGCACCCGGGGCGAGCGTGTGCACCTGGCTGGCCACCGGCCGCGACATCGGTGGCCAGGCACCGGTGCGCGAGATCCGCTCGCACAGTTCTGCCGACCGCGACAGCCATGTCGATGTCTGAGGCCCGTCCCCGGGGCTGCAATTGCAATGGAGTGAATGAATGAAAGCGATGGTGCTGCACGCGATCGGGAAACCGCTCGTGCTCGAAGACGTCCCGGAGCCCGTGGTCGGGCCCAACGACGTGAAGATCCGGGTGAAGGCGATCGGCGTCGGCCTGACGGTGGTCCACATGATCGCCAACCCCGGCCAGGTCACGGCCTACCCGCGCATTCCCGGGCATGAAGTCGCCGGCGAGATCGTCGCGCTCGGCTCCGAGGTGTCGGGCTTCACCATCGGCCAGCGGGTGACCAACCATTTCTACCTGACCTGCGGCCAGTGCCGCTACTGTCGTGCCGGCCGCGAGACGCTGTGCACCGCGTTCAGGGGTTATGTCGGCATGGCCTGCGATGGCGGCTACGCCGAATACATGGTGCTGCCGGCACGCAACTTCGTGCCGATCCCCGACGGTGTCAGCGACGTCGATGCGGCGGTGGCGGCCGATGCGATCGCGACGCCTTTCCATGCCTGCACGAAAGAGGCACAGGTGCAGCCCGGCGACAACGTGCTGGTGTTCGGTGCCGGTGGCGGTGTCGGCATCCACGTGGTGCAGGTGGCGAAGGCCTCCGGTGCGCGGGTGATCGCCGTCGAGATCGGCGAGACGAAGCTGGCCGGGGCGCAGGCCGCGGGTGCCGACGACCTGATCGACGGTTCGCGCGGCGACATCGCGAAACAGGTTGTGGCGCTGACCGGCGGGCGCGGAGTCGACTCGGTGATCGACGTGGTGGGCGCGAAAGAGACGCTCGAGGCATCGGTCACCGCGCTGGCGCCCGGTGGCCGCCTGGTGATCGTCGGCGTGAGGCCGCCAGCCGTGTTCGGCGATTCGAGCAAGTTCACGCTCGATGCCACGGTGGTGGTGCGCAAGGGCATCGAGGTACGCGGCTCGCGCTACGTGACCGCGACCGAGATCGCGCAGACGCTGGAACTGCTGCGCCAGAAGAAGGTGCGGGCGATCGTCGAGCGCACCTTCCCGCTCGAGCAGGCCGAAGCGGTACACCAGTTGATCCGCGACAACCGTCTGGTCGGCCGCGTGGCACTGGTGGTGGACTGAACGGCCGTACACGCGCAATGCCGGGGCGGCGGACGCAAGGCGCCGTGAGGCATCACCCCGGGGCTTCGGTTAGCATCGACGCCGCTGCATATCTTACCCAGTCGACGGAGCAGACCCCTTGAAACGATCGATCCTGCGGATTCCCCGCGCAGCCCTCCTGGCGGCCGTTGTCGCCCTGACCACACCCTGGATGATGATTCCGATGAGCGAAGCACAGAGCAACCCGGCCTCGGGCCTCAAGATCACCGACCGCAAGGCAGGTACCGGCGCCGAGGCGGTGCCCGGCAAGCAGGTGACGGTGCATTACACCGGCTGGCTGTTCGATGCCACGGCGAAGGACAACAAGGGCAAGAAATTCGACAGTTCGCTCGACCGCAAGGACCCGTTCGCCTTCGGTCTCGGTGCCGGACAGGTCATCCGCGGCTGGGACCAGGGCGTGGCCGGGATGAAGGTCGGCGGCCAGCGCACCCTGGTGATCCCGCCCGAGATGGGCTACGGCGCGCGCGGCGCCGGCGGCGTGATCCCGCCGAACGCCACCCTCGTCTTCGACGTGGAACTGCTCGGCGTCCGATAGCACGCCCGCCAGTGGCTGCGCCCGCCCGCTGCCAGCCAGCGGGGCGCAGCCACGCTTCAGGTCATCAGTTGCCCGCCATTCACGTGGATGGTCTGGCCGGTGATGAAGCTCGCGCCCGGCCCGCACAGGAAGCGCACGGTGGCTGCGATCTCCTCCGGCTGTCCGCCGCGGCCGATCGGGATCAGTCCCTTCGGCTCGGCCCGCGGCGAACGGTGGGCCGCCCGCTCGGTGAGTACCTGGCCGGGCACCACGCAGTTCGCACGCACGCCCTGATCGGCGAACTCGCGTGCGATGCCGCGCGTGAACGCCACCAGCCCGCCCTTCGCGACCGAGCCGTGGATGCGGCGCTTCGCGCCTGCCAGTGCATTCAGGCCGCCCAGCGTGACCAGGCTGCCCGCGCCGCCGTTGATCATCGACGGCAGGCAGGCCTGGCTGCAGTGGAACGCGCCGTCGAGCGTGGTCGTCATGACCCGGCGCCAGTCATCGTAGGGCAGATCGAGGAAGGCGCATTCGTTGCGCACCGACGCGTTCAGCACGAGGATGTCGATGCGTCCGAAACGCGCGAGCACGCCATCGACCATCGCGCGCACCGCGTCGCGCTCGCCGATGTCGGCCAGCCATGCGCCGGCTCGTCCACCGCCCTGCTCGATGCGGGCGGCGAGCGCATCGGCCTCGGCGCGCGATGCGCGGGTGTTGATGGCGACGGTCGCGCCGCCGGCGGCCAGTGCGAGGGAGATGCATGCGCCGATGTTGCGGGCGCCGCCGGTGACCAGGGCGACCTTGCCGGCCAGTTCGGTTCCGGGGATCTCACTGGCGGGGATGCTGGCTTGGACGGCGGCGGGCTGGTTCATCGGGACGGCTCCATGGGTATACGGGAATCGGGGGCGGTGGGTGAGGGCAGGGCGCTGGATCAGGGAAATGCACGGGCAGCGTGGTGCGGTCACGATCGGGTAGCATGATGCCAGCGTCCGGATGCATACAACGGCCGCACCGGAGAGATCGGAGGGGAATGATGGTCGAAGTCCACGGCGTGGCGGTCGCCGCATGCAGGGTTGCCTGCAGGATCGTACGCAGAGGGGCGCTGCAGGCTACGGCAACGCTGGTCGCCCTGGCCATGGCGCTGCCGCTCGCGGCCACCCCGGCACGGGCGCAGTCGGCCTGGCCCGACCGACCGATCCGGGTGATCGTCCCGGTGCCCCCGGGCGGCACGCCGGACGTGGTGGCACGACTGGTCGTCACGCCGATGGCGGCACGGCTGGGCCAGCCGATGATCATCGACAACCGGGGCGGTGCCGGTGGCCTGATCGGCGCGGAGGTCGCAGCCAAGGCACTGCCCGACGGCCACACGCTGTTCCTGAGCAGCCCGGGCCCGCTGGCGATACTGCCCCACCTGCAGAAGAAGGCGGCCTACGATCCGATCAACGACTTCACGCCGATCGGGCTGATCTCGAGCGGCCCCTTCCTGCTGATCGCGCATCCTTCGCTGCCGGCCCGTGGCATCGGCGAACTGCTCGCGCTGGCGCGCGCCCAGCCGGGCAGGCTCGACTATGCCTCGGCCGGCAACGGCGCAGCCAACCACCTTGCGATGGAGCTGTTCAAGTCGATGGCGGGCGTGAACCTGTCGCATGTGCCCTACAAGGGCGCGCCGCAGGCGGTGGCCGACGTGCTCGCGGGGCAGGTGCCGATGATGTTCAACTCGATCGCCCCGGTCGCGTCGTTCGTCAAGGCCGGTCGGCTGCGGGTGCTCGGCATCTCCAGTGCGGCGCGCTCGCCGCAGTTGCCCGAGGTGCCGACGATCGCCGAGTCCGGCGTGCCCGGATACGCCTCGGCGACCTGGTTCGGGCTGCTGGCGCCGGCGAAGACGCCGCGTGCAGTCGTCGGCCGCCTGAACGAGGTGCTCGTGGCTGTCGTACAGTCGGCCGAACTGCGCGGCCAGTTCGAGGCGCAGGGACACGACCCTGCGGGCGGCACGCCCGAGTCGTTCGGGCGTCACCTGCGCGAAGAGTTCAACAGGTACGCAACCCTCGTGAAGCAGTCCGGGGCGCGCATCGACTGATGTGCAGCCCCTGCGCAGGTTATCCGGAGGCAATCGATGGGCATTGAGCAGCACGGCGAGATCCGCGACGGCATGCGCGTGGACTGGGATGTGCCGGTCACGATGGACGATGGCGTGGTGCTGCGCGCGGACATCTTCCGGCCGGTCGCCGAAGGCCGCTGGCCGGCGCTGGCCAGCTACGGCCCGTACGGCAAGGGCCTTGCGTTCCAGGATGGCTACAAGACCGCCTGGGAAATCATGGCGCGCGACAATCCCGATGCCGTGTCGGGAACCAGCAACCGCTACCAGAACTGGGAAGTCGTCGATCCGGAGAAATGGGTGCCCGACGGCTACGCGGTCGTGCGCTTCGATTCGCGCGGCGCGGGTCGGTCGCCGGGTTACCTGGCGCACAACAACGCGCGCGAGCAGAAGGATTTCCACGACTGCATCGAATGGATCGCGGGCCAGCCGTGGTGCAGCGGCAAGGTCGGCCTGAACGGCATTTCGTACTACGGGGCGAACCAGTGGCGCGTGGCGGCCACGCAGCCGCCGCACCTGGCCGCGATCTGCGTGTGGGAGGGCTGGGCCGACAACTATCGCGACGGCGCGCGCCATGGCGGCATCGCCTGCACCTTCCGCAAGAACTGGCAGGACATGCAGGTCAAGACGGTCCAGCACGGGGTGGGCGAGCGCGGCGCGCGCTCGCGCGTGACCGGAGAGCAGGTCTGCGGGCCGGTCACGCTGTCCGAAGAAGCACTCGTGCGCAACCGCGAGGACATGTGGGGCGAGTACCTCAGGCGGCCGCTGTGCGACGACTGGTACAAGGAGCGCTCGGCCGACCTGTCGAAGGTCGTGGTGCCGTTGCTGTCGTGCGCGAACTGGGGCGGACAGGGGCTGCATCCGCGTGGCAACTTCGAGGGCTTCATGCGCGCTGCGTCGGCCGACAAGTGGCTCGAGGTCCACGGCGGCTCGCACTGGGCGCCGTTCTACACCGACTACGGGGTCGAACTGCAGAAGCGCTTCTTCGACCACTTCCTGAAGAGCGAGGACAACGGCTGGCACCGGCAGCCGAAGGTGCAGCTGAACGTTCGCCATCCCGGCGAGCGCTTCGTCCGCCGCTACGAGAACGAATGGCCGCTCGCGCGTACGCAGTGGACGCCGCTGCACCTTGCGCTGTCGTCGCGCCGCCTCGATACCGAGCCTGCCCGTACCAACGAATCGGTCGAGTATGCGGCGATGGGCGATGGCCTGACCTTCATCACGCAGCCGCTCGAGGCGCCGACCGAACTCACCGGGCCGGTCGCGCTGAAGCTCTTCGTGTCGTCGTCGACCACCGATGCGGACATCTTCGCGGTGCTGCGCGTGTTCGCGCCGGGCGGTGCCGAAGTGGTGTTCCAGGGTGCGCTCGACCCGCACACGCCGGTCGGCCAGGGCTGGCTGCGCGCATCCCATCGCAAGCTCGATCCGGCGCTGTCCATGCCGTGGCGTCCTTACCACGCGCACGACGAGCGCCAGCCGCTGGTGCCGGGCGAAGTGGTCGAACTCGACATCGAGATCATCCCGACCTCGATCGTCGTGCCGGCAGGCTACCGGATCGCGCTGTCGATCCGCGGCCGCGACTACGAATACGACGGCGAGGCGGCGACGCTGTCCAACATGAAGCATCCGATGCGCGGCTGCGGGCCGTTCCTGCACGATGACCCGATCGACCGTCCGCCGGACGTGTTCGGCGGCGACGTGACGCTGCATGCCGGGCCTGGCCGTTCCCCCTATCTGCTGCTGCCGGTGATCCCGGCCACCCAAGAGGCAACCGCACGATGAAGATCACCGGCCATCAATCGACGATCGTGAAGCTCCCGGCCGACGAGCCGCTGGCCGGGGGCCCCACGGTCGCCGGCACGCGCAACTTCGTCACGCTGACCCTGCACACCGACCAGCCCGGCCTCAACGGCATCGGCCTCACCCATTTCGGCGGGCCGCTCACGCCCGCCCTGAAGCAGACGGTCGACATCCTCGCCGGCATGATCGTCGGTGATGACCCGATGCGCATCGAAGCGATCGGCGACCGGCTGCGCAGCGCAGCCGGTGCGTCGGCCGGGCCCGGAGGCCTGTTCACGCTCGCGCTGGCGGCGATCGACATCGCGCTCTGGGACATCAAGGGCAAGGCGCTCGGCCTGTCGGTATCGACCCTGGCCGGCGGCCACCGGACCTGCGTGCCGACCTATGCGAGCGGGGCGCTGATGCGCCACTTCACGCTCGAGCAGTGCGTCAGCGCCTCGCACGCCCTGGTCGAGCAGGGCTGGCGCCAGATGAAGACGCAGCTCGCCTTGCCCGGCACGACCACGCCGTCGCTGGAGGAGGAGCGCATCCGGCGCATCCGCGAGGCGATCGGCGCGGATGTCGACCTGATGTGCGACATCAACCAGCGCTGGGACGTGCGCCAGGCGATCTCCATCGGCCAGCGCGTCGAGCCGTACGGGCTGTACTGGCTCGAAGACGTCGTGGCCCATGACGACTACCCCGGCATGGCGGAAGTCGCGCGCACGCTGAACACGCCGCTGGCGGCCGGGGAGTATGTGTACGGCTCGGTACCGTTCCGGCACATGCTCGAGGCGCGCTCGGTCGACATCGTGATGATCGACGTGCTGCGTGCCGGTGGCATCACGACCTGGCTGAAGATCGCCGGCATGGCCCAGGCGTTCAACCTGCCGGTGGTCAGCCATCTGCTGCCGGAAGTGCATGTGCACCTGGTGTCGGCCATCCCGAACGGCCTCACCGTCGAATACATGCCGTGGTCCTGCCCGCTGTTTCGCGAGGTGCCGACGATGAAGGACGGCCTGCTGACGGTGCCGCACAAGGTCGGCCTCGGCCTGGAGTTCGATGACGACGTACTGGCGCGCTGCGCCGGCTAGGACGACCGCCGCCAGGGGCGGCGGCGATGCCATCGGGGCGGCAACGGCCACTGAGCCGCAGACGCCCCCATCAGGAGACAGACGATGACAGGTTCCCCGTGCGCGCGCCGCGCGATCGGCCCCGGGCTGCTGCAGGCGGCCATGCTGCTCGGTGGCGCAGCACTACTGGTGCCACCGGCCTGGGCGCAGGCGCCAGAGGCCTACCCGGCGAAACCTATCCGGCTGATCGTGCCGTTCGCCGCGGGTGGCGGCACCGACATGGTCGGCCGGGTGATGGCGCCCAGGCTCGCCGAGCGGCTCGGCCGTCCGGTGCTGGTCGAGAACCGCGGCGGCGCCGGGGCGGTGATCGGCACGTCGCTGGTCGCCCGGGCGATCCCGGACGGCTACACGCTGCTGGTGGTCGATACTGCGCACACGATCCAGCCCGTGCTGCAGAAACTCGACTACGATCCGGTGAAGTCGTTCTCGCTGATCGCCTCCATGGTGAAGGGCGACACGGTGCTGACCGTGCCTGCCAGCCTGCCTGTCGGCACGCTGCAGGAGTTCGTGGCGCTCGCGCGCCAGAAGCCCGGGACGCTGGTGGCCGGAACCGCCGGCCTGGGCAGCAGCGGCCACATGGGCGTCGAACTGTTCAAGGTGATGTCGAAGATCGACATCGTGGTCGCCCACTACAAGGGGGGCGGTGCGGCGACCTCCGACCTGCTGGGTGGGCAGATCCATCTGTCGAGCATCACGATACAGGCGGTGATCCCGCATGCGAAGGCGGGGCGCCTGCGAGGGCTCGGCGTGGGCGGGGCTGCGCGCAGCCCGCTGATGCCGGAGGTGCCGACGGTCGAGGAGACAGGGCTTGCCGGCTATCTCACCACCGGCTGGCGCGGGCTCGTCGGGCCGGCAGGCCTGCCGGTGGCGGTCGTCGAGCGGCTGTCCGGGGAGGTGCGCACCATCCTCGCCGCCGCTGACGTGTAGGCGCATTTAACCAACAACGGGATGGAAGTCGACTATCGCAGTCCGCGCGATTTCGCGACCTATATCGCCGATGAACTGCGGCGCTGGCAGACGGTCGTGCAGCGGGCGAACATCCGCCTGGAGTGATTGCCCGGCAGCGGGCGGCGCGCTCGCGTCGCCCGGACCGGCCTCAGCCCTGGTACAGCTCCGCCAGCTTCAGGCGCTGTACCTTGCCTGACGGACCCTTCGGCAGGTCATCGACCAGCAGTATCCGTTTCGGCGTCTTGTAAGGCCCGAGTTCGGCGCGGCAGAAGTCGAGCAGCGCTGCCTCGGTGACCGCCAGTCCCGGCTTGGCCACGACGCATGCGAGGATCTCCTGGCCGTAGTTCGTGTCGGGGATGCCGACGGCGGCAGCCTCCAGCACGCAGCCGTGCCTGAGCAGGGCCTCGTCGATCTCGCGCGGGGCGATGTTCTCGCCGCCCTTGATGATCAGCTCCTTGATGCGGCCGGTGACGAAAACGAAGCCGTCCGCATCGAGGTAGCCGATGTCGCCGGTGTGCAGCCAGCCATCGGCGTCGAAGGCCTCGGCGGTCTGCCGTGGCGACTTGTAGTAGCCCTTCATCACGTTGTCGCCGCGGATCATGATCTCGCCCGGTTCGCCCGGACCGAGCGCCTGGCCTGCGGCATCGATGACCTTCGCCTCGTTGCCGAAGGCCTGCCCCGGACTGCCGATCCTGCGCAGGGCCGGATCGAGCGGATTGGTGAACGCCGGGGCGTTGGTCTCGGTCAGCCCCATGGTCTCTATCACGCCGATGCCGAACTTCGCTTCGAAGGCACGGTGCTGCTCCGGCGCGAGCGGGGCCGAGGCCGAGCGGCAGAAGCGGATGCGCGATACATCGAGCCCGAGCCCGGCCGGCTCGGGGCCGTTGAGCAGGTAGGCGATGATCGTGGGCACCACGTTGATCCAGGTGCAGCGGTGTTCGGCCGCCAGCTGCCAGAAGTTCGACGCGGAGAACCGGTGCGGCATCACGACCGAACCGCCGTGCACCAGCGGCGCGACGGTGGTCACGATCTGGCCGTTGATGTGGTAGAGCGGCAGCGCGCACAGTACGCGGTCGGCCGGCCCGAGCGCATGGGCCCGCGAGGTGAACAGCCCGCCCGACACGACGGCGCGGTGCGTCTGGACCACGCCCTTGGGCACCCCGGTGGTACCCGAGGTGTACATGAGCAGCGCCTCGTCGCCCTCGGCCACCGGCGGCAGCGGTACATGCGCGATGTACGGATCGTCGAAGATGTCGATCTGGTCGGGGTTCAGCGGGAACAGTGCGATGTCGCGCTCGCCCGACGCGGTGATCGCCTCCAGTGGCGCACGCAGCCGGTCGACGAACTCGTGCGCGCAGAACACCAGCCGGGTGTCCGAATGCTCGAGCACGTACGCCAGCTGCGAGGGCTGGGACAGCAGGTTGACCGGCTGTACCCGCAGGCCCGCGTACATGATGCCGACCAGCAGCCGTGCGGTCTGGTAGCCGTTGTGCATCATCAGCGATACGGTGTCGCCCGGCGACAGCCCGTTCATCAGCAGCACGCGCGCGAGTTCGCGGCAGTGTTCCTGCAGCTTCGCGTAGGTCATCACCGCACCGGTCTCGGGTGCGATCAGCCAGGGGGCCTGCGGCGTCTCGTCGGCCCCGCGGTCGACGAGACGCCGGATGGTGCGCGCCCCTTCGGTCATTCCGGCTTGATGCCCGTCTGCTTGATGAACTGTGCCCAAAGCTTCAACTCCTCGCGGATCTGTTCCCCGAACTGGTCGGGGGTGTTGGCCACCGGGTCGGCGCCCTGCGCAACCAGCTGATCGCGCAGTTCGGGTATCGCGAGAACCCGGACCATGGCCTGGTGCAGCCGGTCGATGATCGGCCGTGGCGTGCCGGCCGGTGCCAGCAGCCCGAACCATGACGGCATCTCGAACCCGACCAGGCCTTCCGCGATGGCCGGGATGTCCGGGCCGCCCGCCGAACACTTCAGGCTGGTGACGCCGAGCGCGCGCATCTTGCCGGCGCGCACATGCGACATCGAGGAAGACATCGTCGCGAACATCAGCTGCACGTTGCCGGAGATCACGTCGGGGATCGCCGGCCCTGCGCCCTTGTAGGGCACGTGCAGCATGCTGATGCCGGCGCGCTGCTTGAACAGCTCGCCGGCGAGGTGTCCCGGCGAACCCACGCCGGGCGATGCATACGACAGCTTGCCGGGGTTG
>CAIQON010000274.1 GCA_903873475.1 uncultured bacterium | reverse complement strand
GGCAGCAGTTCCGAAGGCGGTGCCGTGCCGGTCACCGAGTTCCGGGCAGTGACGCCGGCGGTGCGCCTCTACAGCGGCGAACTGGCGCTCGATTCGCTCGCCACCGAGGTCGCGCGCCTGAAGGCGAAGCGGGCCTTCATCGTCTGCGGACGCTCGGTCGCCACCCGCACCGGCCTGGTGGCCCTGGTGCGCGACCGGCTCGGCCCTGCCTATGCCGGCCAGTTCGACCGCATGCGCAAGGATTCGCCGTACCCCGATGTCGTGGAGGCGCGCGATGCCGCGCGCGCGGCCGGTGCCGACGTGCTGCTCGCGATCGGTGGTGGCAGCGTGATGCAGGCGACGCGCGTGGTCGCGATCCTGCTTGCAGAAGCGGGTGACGTGATGAAGATGATCACCCAGTATCCCGAGCAGGGGGCCGCCATCAGCCCGAAGCTGATGGCCCCCAAGCTGCCGATCATCGCCATCTGCACCGTCGGCACCTCGGCGACGCACCGCGGCGGTTCGGCCATCCGCAACGAGGACCTCGACCACCGGATGGAGTTCTTCGATCCGAAGACCCGGCCGCAGGCAGTGTTCTGGGACCATCGCGCGCTGCAGACCGCGCCGGTGTCGCTGGCGCTGGAAAGCGGCTTCTCGGTGTTCTGCCGGGCACTGGTCAACCTGGGCACCGAGCGCCAGAACCCGCTGGTCGAGGGCAATCGCCGGCAGGCCTTTGCGCTTGCCGATCGCGCACTGCCGCGCCTGCTCGCGGCACCCGATGACCCGGTGCCCCGGCTGGAACTGTGCGCCGCAGCCTGGCTGCAGAATCGCGATGCAGACGACGGCGGCACGATGTTCGACAAGCACTGGGTGCAGCGCGTGGCCTATGCGTTCGCCACCGCGCTGTTCATCCGCTTTCCGCAGGTGTCGCAGGGACAGGCCAATGCCGCCGTCACCTCGACCGTGATGCGCGCGCTCGGCCCGCGCGACCCGCGTGCGACGCGCAACATGGCCGTTGCGCTGGGCGCACTCGATCCGCGCGCCGGGGCAGACGAGCTCGCACAGGCGCATCACCTCGCCGCCGACGCGTTCGACGCGCGCGCGCGTGCGCTCGGCCTTCCGGTGCGGCTGTCGCAACTGCCGGTGCAGGTGCCGCGCGAGAGCCTGCCGCTGATCGTGCAGGACTCGCTGAAGAACTTCAACGCCGACCCGAAGCGCGAGTTCAGGCGTGAAGCCGGCCTGCTGGGCGAGGTGATCGACGCTGCGTGGTGAACGGTCAGCAATCAACGGTTTGCGCTGTGCGCATCGATACGGACGCGCCTGCCGGTAACATCGGGGCATGTTCGAGATCGTGCTGGTAAACCCCGAGATCGCCCCGAATACCGGCAACGTGATCCGGCTCGCGGCCAACACCGGCTGCCGCTTGCACCTGGTGGAGCCCCTGGGTTTCGTGATGACCGACAAGGGCCTCAAGCGTGCCGGCCTCGACTACCATGAACACGCAACGGTCCGGCGCCACGTCGACTGGGCCGCCTGTGTGGTCGCGCTCGGCGACGTGCGCCGCTTCGCGATCACCACCCGCGGCAGCATGCGCTACAGCGAAGTCGCGTTCCGGCCGGGCGATGCCTTCGTGTTCGGCGCCGAGAGCAGCGGCCTGCCGGCGGCCGTGCTGGAAGGCTTCGAACCGGCATGCCGGTTGCGCTTGCCGATGCAGCCGGCCTCGCGCAGCCTCAACCTCGGCAATTCGGTGTCGGCCGTGGTGTTCGAGGCCTGGCGGCAGAACGGCTTCGCCGGCGGTGCCTGAGCCGCCCGGGTTACTCTGATTCCGACCGCGGATCGCGCCGCATCAGTTCCTCGACCGCGGCGCGGGCATGCAGGTCGCCGTCGAGCACCTGGCACACCGCCTCGGTGATCGGCATCTCGACCGCATTCGCGCGCGCCAGTGCCGCCAGCGCATGGGCGCTGGATACGCCTTCGGCGACATGGCCGAGCGTGGCGAGGATCTCCGCGAGCGGCACGTCCTGCGCGAGCCGCAGCCCGACCTGCCGGTTGCGCGACAGGTCGCCGGTGCAGGTGAGGATCAGGTCGCCGGCACCGCTCAGGCCCATCAGCGTGTCGGGGCGCCCGCCCAGGCGCAGCCCCAGCCGGGTGAGTTCGGCAAGGCCGCGGGTGATCAGTGCTGCGCGGGCATTGAGCCCGAGCGCCAGGCCGTCGCAGATGCCGGCGGCGATCGCCATCACGTTCTTCGCCGCGCCGCCTATCTCGACACCGATCACGTCCGGCGACGAGTAGATGCGCAGCCGGCTGCCGTGCAGCGCATGCGCGGTCGACCTGGCGAATCCGGCATCGGCCGAGGCCAGGGTCAGCGCCGCGGGCAGGCCGCGCGCGATCTCGGCGGCGAAACTCGGGCCCGACAGCACGCCGCTGGCGGCGCCGCCGGTGCGCACGCGGGCGATGATCCGGTGCGGCAGTTCGCCCGTGGATGCGTCGAAACCCTTGCACGCCCAGAGCAGCGGGCGTTCGCTCGCGCCAACGACCGATTCCAGCTGCTGCAGCGTCGAGGCGAGCGCCCCGGTCGGCACAGCGGCGAGGATCAGCGTGGCCTCGTCGAGGCAGCGGCCGAGGTCGGGGTCGACGATGATCGATGCCGGCAGCCGGTGCCCGGGCAGGTAGCGCAGGTTCTCACGGCTGCCCGCGAGGTCCGCCGCATGCGCCGGGTCGCGCGTCCAGAGCGAGACCGCATGCCGGTCGGCGAAGGCCGAGGCCAGCGCCGTACCCCATGCGCCAGCGCCGAGCACCGCGATCTTCACAAGCCGAACACCTGGTTGGCGTGGATGAAGCCGGTCGCACCGTCGCGGTGGCGGACGCGTACCCATTCCCCCGCCGGCGCCTCCAGCATGTCGAGCACGACATCTCGCCCGACGCGCAGCACGACGGCGCCGGTCTCGGAAGGGCTGTCGCGCACCGTACCGGTGGCTGCACGCACCAGTACCGTCCGTGCCGGGGACAGCGCACGGTTCTCGACCCAGGACAGTTCGCCAGTGGCGTCGCGCACCTTGGTCCAGCCTTCGATCGCCACGGCGACCTGCACGGGATACCCGCGCCCCAGCACCCACAGCCGCTTTGCCTTCGAGGAAGGGCCGTCGTACAGGATGGCCGCCGGTTCGCCGATCGACCGGAACTCCTGTGCCGATGCGGCCGGCGCCGCCAGCAGGGCTGACAGCACCAGCATCGCGCCGGCCGCCGGTGTGGACCGGAGGAAAGGCCGGGCAGGCCGCTTCGGACGCATGCCTGACAAGGCTAAGCCGCCCGGATCAGTGCGTCTGGCCGTCGCCGGCCGGGGCCGGGGCACCCTGTGCCTGCTGCTGGTAGAGCATCTCGAAGTTGATCGGCTGCAGGACGATCGGCATGAAACCCGCCCGCACCGATACGTCCGACACCACTTCGCGCGCATACGGGTAGAGCAGGTTCGGGCAGGTGATGCCCAGCACCTGGGGCAGCATGTCCGGCAGCACGCCCGAGATGCGGAAGATGCCCCCCTGCACGACCTCGATCAGGAACAGTGTCTTGTCGCCCATCTTGGCCGTCACCGTCACGCTCAGCGTGACGTGGTAGGCGTCGTCGCGGATGTGCTTGCCGTCGGTATGCAGGTTGAGGTCGACCGCGGGCTGGCCCTGCTCCATGAAGATGTTCGGGGCGTTCGGGACTTCCAGCGAGAGATCCTTGATGTAGAGCTTCTCGATCGCGAACTGCGGTTGCGTCGCGCCTGCTGCGGGAGTGGTTTCGGCCATGGTCGATCCGTTCGATTGCCGCCGGGCGGCGGAGGGAAAGGGGTGTGCTGCTTCTACGGGAGGTCGGTCAGCCGGCGTCCCGCCGTGCGCCGGATGTTACCGGAGCCGTACTCGATCCTTCGTCAGACCGTTCACCGGTGCGCGGCGAATGGCACCACGAATGCCACCACGGATGGCACCGCAGACGCGCTCAGGCGCCTGCCAGCAGCGGGTCGAGGCCGCCGGCGCGGTCGAGTGCGGAGAGGTCGTCGAAGCCGCCGACATGCCGCTCTCCGATGTAGATCTGCGGCACGGTGCGCCGGCCGGTGCGCTCGATCATCTGATCGCGGATCGCCGGGTCGGTATCGATGCGGATCTTCTCGATCTCGGTGACACCCTTCGCGCGCAGCAGGCGCTCCGCCATCTGGCAGTACGGGCATACCGCAGTCGAGTACATCGTGATCTTCGGCATCTCTGCGTTTCCTGTTCGGGTTCGCTTCGGGATCGGTACGGCGCGCTCAGCCCTTCGCGCCCTTCTGGATCGGAAGGTTGGCCTGCTCCCAGGCCGTCAGGCCGTCGCGCAGCTTGACCGCCTCGGCGAAGCCGGCCTTGCGGAAGGCATTGGTCGCAGCGCCGGACCGCTGTCCGTTGCGGCAATGGACGATGATCGGCTTCGCCTTGTACCTGTCGAATTCCTTCAGGCGAGTGGCGATGTCGGCTGCCGGCACGTTGCGCGCGTGCGGGATGTGTCCGGCAGCGAACTCGGCCGGGTCGCGCACATCGATCAGCAGCGCGTCCTTGCGGTTGATGAGGTTGACGGCGTCGGTCACGCCGATCTCGCTCGTGCCATTGATGAGGCCCATCAGCAGCGGCCATACGAGCAGTGACCCGCTGACCACTGCCACCGTCACCAGGAGGATGTTCTGTTGCAGGAAATCCCAGACACTCACTCGGCTGTACTCCAGCGGTTGGCCGGTGACAAATGCCACGGGCCCGATATCGACGGGCGCGTATTATGAAGTAGGATCATCGTCCATGCTCACTCATGCACCCATGACTGCCCTGTCGCCCCTGTCGTCAGCCGGGATGCCCTCCGGTTCCCCTGCCAGTCCTGCGGCCGGGACGCCTCCCGGCTCCGTCCTGCCATCCACGGCTCCGGCCCCGGCCCGGCCCGCCGGTGTCACCCCGGTCCTGCTGCTGATCCTCGACGGCTTCGGCTATCGCGAGGGCGGTGACGACAACGCGATCCTGCATGCGCGCAAGCCGGTATGGGACACCCTGTGGCGCGACTGCGCGCACACGACGATCGATGCCTCGGAGCGCCATGTCGGCCTGCCCGGCGGCCAGATGGGCAATTCGGAGGTCGGGCACCTGAACATCGGCGCCGGCCGCGTCGTCTACCAGGAACTCACCAAGATCGACCATGCGATCGAGACCGGCGCGTTCACCGGCAACGCGGCGCTGCTCGGTGCGATCGGCGCGGCGAAGGCGGCTGGCGGGGCGTTGCACGTGCTGGGCCTGGCGTCGCCGGGCGGCGTGCACTGCCACGAGTCGCACCTGGCAGCGATCGTGCAACTGGCGTTCGACAACGGCCTGCGCCGGGTCTACGTGCATGCCTTCCTCGACGGCCGCGACACGCCGCCGAAGAGCGCCGAGCCCACGCTCGTGCTGCTCGAGAAGGTGCTCGCGCAGGCCGGTTCGGCGGCCGATGCACGCATCGCCTCGATCGTCGGCCGCTATTTCGCGATGGATCGAGACAAACGCTGGGAACGCGTGCAGGTGGCCTACGACCTGATGACGCTCGGCCGGGCCGCGTTCACCGCGGGCGATCCGGTGGAGGGCCTCGCGGCAGCCTACGCCCGGGGCGAATCCGACGAGTTCGTCGCGGCCACCACGATCGTGCCGCCGGGCACGCAGCCGGCCACGATCGGCGACGGCGATGCGGTGGTTTTCATGAACTTCCGCGCCGATCGTGCCCGCGAGATCACCCGCGCGATCATCGATCCGGCCTTCGACGGCTTCGTGCGCGAGGCACGGCCCAGGCTTTCTGCCTTCGTGACCCTGACCCGCTACGGCGACGAATTCGACGCGCTGCCCGCGGCCTTCCCGCCCGATCCGATCCGCAACGGCTTCGGCGAATACCTGGCGTCGCGCGGCCTGACCCAGTTGCGCATCGCCGAGACCGAGAAGTACGCGCATGTCACCTATTTCTTCAACGGGGGCGTCGAAGATGCTTACGCCGGCGAGTCGCGGGTGCTGGTGCCCTCGCCGAAGGTCGCCACGTACGACCTGAAGCCCGAGATGAGCGCGTTCGAGGTCACCGCCGAACTCGAGGCGGCCATTGCCAGCCGCCGCTACGACGCGATCATCTGCAACTACGCGAACTGCGACATGGTCGGCCATACCGGCAACTTCGATGCGGCCCGGCAGGCCGTCGAGGCGATCGACGCCTGCGTCGGACGCGTGGTCGCCGCGATGCGCGCGGCCGGTGGCGAGGTGCTGATCACCGCCGACCATGGCAATGCCGAGATGATGCGCGACCCGGAATCGAAGCAGGCGCATACCGCCCATACGCTGAACGTGGTGCCGCTGGTGCATGTCGGCCGGCCGGCGAACATCGCCGAGGGTGGCGCGCTGCAGGACATCGCGCCGACCCTGCTGCGCATGATGGGCGTCCCGCAACCGCCCGAGATGACCGGCCGCCCGCTGGTCTCCTTCGACTGATCCTCGCGCCGGAGTGCCCCGCGCCGCCGCGCGTGCCCGGCAGCCACCTGCGCCGTCATGGTGCCTGCAGCCACGGTCGCGTGGCACTGCTGGCGGTGCTGCTCGTCACGGGACTGGGTGCCGCAGTGGCCGCCGCCGGTGCGCGCGCGGCCGAGGCACGGCCAGCCGCGGCGTCCCCGAAGGTTGCGGATGCCGCCCGCGGTGAACTGCAGGAACTGCGGCAGCGCATCGAGGCACTGCAGAAAAAGGTGGCCGGTGCCGAGGAGGTGAAGTCGGAGGCGGCCGATGCGCTGCGCGAATCCGAGCGTGCGATCAGCGAGGCAAGCCGCCGACTGTTCGAGATCGCCGGCGAGAAGAAGGCGGTGAACGATGACATCACGCGACTGTCGGGCGAGGCCGGTACCGTAGAGGGCCGGGTGCGTGCCCAGCAGGAGCGGCTCGGCCGGTTGCTGCAGCGGCGATACGTCGCCGGCGATCCCGATCCGCTGCAACTCGCACTGTCGGGCGCGAATCCGGCGGAGGTGTCGCGCCTGCTGCACTACTACGGCTACCTGCATCGCAGCTATCTCGAGCAGATCGAGGCGCTGCGTACCGAACTGGGCCGGTTGGCGACGCTGTCGGGTGAGCGGAAAAGGAAGGGCGCCGAACTGGCTGCGCTGGAGGCCGAGGCCAGCCGCGAGCAGGTACGGCTGGAAGCCGAGCGGGGACGGCAACGGGCCGTGCTCGCGCGCGCATCGAAGGAGATCGACGCCAGCCGGCGGCAGATCGCGACGCTGCGCCGTGACGAAGACCGGTTGACCCGCCTGGTCGAGCAGATCGCCCGGATGCTGGCCGAACGCGAACGCGCCCGC
>CAIQON010000273.1 GCA_903873475.1 uncultured bacterium | reverse complement strand
GCGGGCGCTAATGAGCGCAAGCTGTAGCCCTCTCGAAAATGGACCGCGCCCAGATGAATGATGCCGAACAGACGCTCTACCGCACCCGCCTCACCGCCGACCTGAGCCGCCAGCTCGATTCCATCGCCGGCCTGCTCGGAGCGGCCGGCAAGGTCGCGGCCGATGTCTCGTCCGACATGCGCCAGGCGCGGATGGACGCGATGGCACAGCAGGTCAATACCCGCGACCAGCTCGAAAAGTTCAACCTGCGTCGGCGCAAGGTCGAGGCGGCGCTCGCACGCATCGATGCCGGCTCCTATGGCCTGTGCTGCGAATGTCGTGCGACCATGGAAGGCGAGCGGCTGGATTCGGATCCGGCCGAGGTTTTCTGTCAGGAATGCGCTGACGAACGCGAGGCGCCCTGATCCTGTCCCGAAGTCTTGCGCTGACCCAGCCCGGAGGAACCGGATGAGTACCCCGTCGAACGCGACCGCCACGCCCACCCCGACCCACGTCGTGCTGGGCACCGCCACCCCCGGCGGGGGTTTCCCCGCCTACGGCGCGGCGTTCATCGACACCATCCACGCGTTTGATCCGTCGCTGTCCATCGAGGCGCGCAACACCAAGGGCAGCACCGAGAATGTGCCGTTGCTCGAGCGCGGTGAACTCGACATCGGGCTGGTGCAGGGCGAGGTCGCCTACGAGGTGCTCACGGGCGTCGGCCGGCCGCCAGCCGACCTGCGCATCGTCGCGGCGATGTACTCGACGCCCGGCATGTTCGTGGTGCGCGCTGACAGCCCGGCGCGGTCGATCCACGACCTGGCCGGCAAGCCGGTGGCGTTCGGCGCGCGCGGCTCGGGGCTGGTCATCCTGTCGCGCTACCTGCTCGACGGTCTGGGCCTGGACCAGGACCGCGACTTCCAGGCGATCTACCTCGACCGGGCCGGTGATGGTCCCGAGATGGTGCTCGACGGCCGCGCCGAGGCACTGTGGGGCGGCGGCATCGGCTGGCCGGGCTTCGTGAAGGTGGCGTCGAGCCCGGGCGGCGCGCGCTTCATCGCGCCCGACGCCGAAGAGGCCAGGACGATCATGGCGAAGCACGGCTTCCTGAAGCCGCTGACCGCGCCGCCGGGCAGCTATCCCGGACAGGACGAGCCGATCCATTCGATCGGCTCATGGAGCTTCGTGATGGCGCGCTCGACACTGGCACCGGATATCGGCTACCGGATCGCGCGCGCGCTCGATCTTGGGCAGGCGTCGATCGCTGCACGACTGGCGCAGGCGGCGGAGACCATGCCTGCGAACACCCTTGCAGCGCTGCCGACGGGCGCGAAACTGGATGCGGGTGTTGCCAGGTACCTCGGCGAGATCGGGCTCGCGACCGGCTGAGTTTCGTCCCCCGGCGCTCAGGCCTTCCGGCCGGGTACCGTCCACAGGTAGATCGTGCTCGACCCCACCGACTCGGTGCGCTGGGGCTTCCAGTCGTCCATGTCGAATGCATGAGACACGATGCGGGTGCCCGGACGAAGCTCCTTCAGGAGTTTCGGCCGCAGCTTCAGGTTCAGCCGCGACAGCAGATAGATCGTGACCACGGTCGCCTCGCCGATGTCGGTGGCGAACAGATCGCCCTCGATCAGCCTCGCGCGCTCGCCCACACCCGCGACACGGATGTTTTCGGTGGCCTCGCGGATGCGGACGGGATCGATGTCGATGCCGACCGCGCGGGCGCCGAACTGGCGCGCGGCGGTGACCACGATGCGTCCGTCGCCGCAGCCGAGGTCGTACACCACGTCGGTCTTGCCGACCCTGGCCAGCTTCAGCATGCCTTCGACCACCTCCTGGGGCGTCGGCACATAGATCACATCGGGCGTGCGGCGGATTTCCTGGGCCGGTGCGGCGCCCGATGCGAGGGCCAGCGATCCTGCCAGCCCCGACAACAATACTGTCCTGCGTTCCATCGACGCTTCCCTCTCTTGTCCAGGGTCATCGAGGCAGAGTCTACGCGACCCGGGTTGCCGGGGCAGGCCATGCCCGGGCGCCGATCCGCGCCCTGCGGCGGCGAAAGATCGGCTTTGGTGTTTGCCGGCGGCCACGGTCCCGCGATCTGGCATAAGATCGTGGCCTCGTTGGCTTCGTCCGACGTCCGTGGGGCAGGGCAGTGGAACACCTCGAGAACCTCGTCGGCATGGCCATCTTTGCGCGGGTCGCCGAGGCAAAGAGCTTCTCGGCGGCCGCGCGCCGGCTGGGCATATCGAAGTCGGCGGTGAGCAAGCATGTCGCGCGCCTCGAGCGCGAACTGAAGGCCCGGCTGCTCAACCGCACCACGCGCACGCTCAGCCTGACCGACGTGGGTACGACCTTCTACCAGCACTGCGCGCGCGTGGTGCAGGAGGCGGAGGCCGCGGAAGTCGCGGTGTCGCGCCTGGGCAGTGCACCCAGCGGCGTGCTCAAGGTGACCGCGCCCGCCGCGTTCGGCCGCATGCACGTGGCATCTGCCGTGCCCGAGTTCCTCGCCAGGTATCCCGACATCAGGCTCGAGATGGACCTCATCGACCGCGGTGCCGACCTCGCGGAGGAGGGCATCGACGTGGCGATCCACCTGTTCGGTGAACTTGCCCCGAACACGGTCGCCCGGAAACTGGCACCGATCCGCTGGGTGGTGTGCGCATCGCCGCAGTACCTCAAGAAGCACGGCACGCCGCAGTCGCTCGATGCGCTGGCCAGCTACAACTGCCTGTTCTATTCGTTCCGGTCGATGCACAGCGACTGGAAGTTCCGTGCGCCCGACGGGTCGATCGTCAGCGTGCGCGTCGGTGGCAACTTCATCGCGACCAACAGCCTGGCGATCCGCGAGGTGGTGTTGCGAGACGTCGGCATCGCGATGTCGCCGACCTTCGTGGTCGGTGAAGACCTGCGCGCGGGCACGCTGAAGGCGCTGTTCACCGACCACGAGGCGCTCGGCACCTTCGGCAGCCACATCAACGCGGTGTACCTGCCCAACCGCTACCTGTCGCCGAAGGTACGCGCCTTCGTCGACTTCTTCGTCGACCGCTTCGGTCCCCAGCCCTACTGGGACCAGGGGCTCGCGCTGGCGGGTGTCGAGGACTCTGCGATCGTCGCCGGCGTACCCCGGCCCGGCCCCGGGCCGATCCCGGGGCCGGCCGTCGACACGCCGGCCGTCGCCGGCCGCCGCGCGGGCGTGCGCCGCACGAAGGCGGCCTGACCTAGTACGATACGGCGCCCGTACCCTGAAGAACATCCTCCAGAGAACCCCACCGGAGACGACCCCATGGACCAGACACTGAACAACGGCTGGCAGTCACTGCCCGCCATCGGCGCTTCCCCTGCCGGCCGTTCGCCCCTCCGCAGGCTGACCGAAGGCTTCGCCCGCGCGTGCGAGCCGATACAGTCGACCGCGATCAGCACCGATACGGCCGGCCTGGTGGCGGGCGAAGTCGCGCTGGTCACCCGCGACGGTGAAGTGCCTGCCTACCGTGCGTATCCGGAGAACGGCACCAACCTGCCGGTGATCCTGGTCGTGCAGGAGATCTTCGGCGTGCACGAGCACATCAAGGATGTCTGCCGCCGGCTGGCCAAGGTCGGCTACTTCGCGATCACGGTCGAGTTGTATGCGCGGCAGGGCGATGTGTCGACCCTGACCGATCCGCCGGAGATCTTCGCCAAGGTCGTCAACCACGTGCCCGACAGCCAGGTCATGTCGGACCTCGACGCGGCCGTCGTCCATGCAAAGGCCACCGGCAAGTGCGACACCTCGAGGCTGGGCGTCACCGGCTTCTGCTGGGGCGGGCGCATCACCTGGACGTACTGCGTGCACAACCCGTCGGTGAAGGCGGGCGTCGCGTGGTACGGGCGGCTCGTCGCGGCCTCCATGGCGCCGCTGCAGCCGGCCTATCCGGTGGACCTCGCGCCGGTGCTCAAGGTTCCGGTGCTCGGGCTGTACGGCGAGGCCGATGCCGGCATCCCGGTCGAGACGGTCGAGAAGATGCGCGCGGCCTTGAAGGTCGCCGGCAACACGACCAGCGAGATCGTGCTGTATCCGGAAGCGCCCCACGCGTTCTATGCCGACTACCGCCCGAGCTACCGCAAGTCGGCAGCTGACGACGGCTGGCAGCGGATGCGCGACTGGTTCACCAGACACGGGGTGTGATGAGTCCACCGAAACTGCAGGGCGCGCCGCTGGCGGCGCGCATGTCGGGCATCGCGACGTTCCAGGTACTGAAACTGCTGGCCCGCGCGAAGGAACTGGAAGCACAGGGCCGCTCCATCATCCACATGGAAATCGGCGAACCCGACTTCCCGACGCCCGCACCGGTGACGGCGGCCGCCCTGGAAGCGACCCGCGGCGGCGACGTGCATTACCTGCCAGCCCTCGGATTGCCTGCGCTGCGCCGCGCGATCGCCGGCTACTACCGCGAGCATCACGGGGTGGAGGTGTCGCCCGAGCGCATCATCGTCACGCCCGGCTCGTCCGGCGCGTTGCTGCTGGCAATGGGCGTGCTGCTCTGCCCGGGCGACGAGGTGCTGCTGGCCGATCCGTCGTACCCGGCGAACCGGCACTTCATCCGCTTCTGCGAGGGCGTACCTGTCGGCATCCCCAGCGGTCCGGAAACCGGCTACCAGCTCACCGCGGCGGCGATCGCGTCGAACTGGACCGAACGCACGCGCGCGGTGATGGTCGCCACGCCGGCGAACCCGACCGGCACGATCATTCCCGGTCCTGAACTCGCGCGCATCGTCGATGAAGTGCAGGGCCGCAACGCCGCCCTGGTGGTCGACGAGATCTACCACGGGCTGGTCTACGGTGACCGCCCGCCGACCGCCCTGGTGCTGACCGACAAGGCGTTCGTGATCAACGGCTTCTCGAAGTTCTTCACGATGACCGGGTGGCGGCTGGGCTGGATCGTCGTGCCCGAGGCCTACCATGACCCGGCCGAGCGCCTCGCGCAGAACCTGTTCCTTGCCTGCTCGACGGTCGCGCAGCATGCGGCGCTGGCTGCGTTCACTCCTGAATCGATGGCGATCTGCGAGCGTCAGCGGGTCGAGTTCGGCCAGCGTCGCGACTACCTCGCGCAGGCGCTGATCGGGCTGGGCTTCCGCATCCCGGTGATTCCCGAGGGTGCCTTCTATCTTTACGCCGATTGCAGCGCCCTCACCGACGACAGCTTCGCGTTCGCGCTCGACATGCTCGAGCGGTCGGGCGTGGCCATCACGCCGGGTGCAGACTTCGGCGTCCATCGGGCGCACCAGCACGTGCGCTTCGCCTACACCACCAGCATGGATTCGCTGCGCGAGGGCGTCGCGCGCATCGCCGAGCACCTTCGCCAGCGTGCGGCCACGGGAGCGGGCGCGATCCGTATGCCGGCGGTGGTCCCGGCTGCGGGCTGAACGTCGGGCGCCATCGGTGCTGCGGCCCGTCGCGGCACCCGTGCCGGCA
The DNA here is from genome assembly GCA_903873475.1 of uncultured bacterium. GTDB lineage: Bacteria > Pseudomonadota > Gammaproteobacteria > Burkholderiales > CAIKXV01 > CAIKXV01. Next base: position 722 of record CAIQON010000273.1, on the reverse strand, counting down.
CGCACGCGCAGAAAGGTACATCGGTACGCGGGTCATGCAACCAGAGAGGAATCACATGTCCGGATCTGTCACCCCGGGATCGCGGCGCCAGCCGCGCCTGAAGCAGGGCCTTGCGGCCCGTGTCGGCTGCGCACTGGCCGGTGCGGTCGGGCTCGCCATGGCGATGGCGGCCGGCCCGGCCACGGCCGATGCGTTCACTGCCCCGCGTACGCTCGAGCAACTTGCCGCGTTCGAGGCGCTCGCCGAGAAGAATGCGGCCAGGAGCGCCCGGCCGCGCTCGGTCGATGAACTGCGCTGGGTGTTCGACCTGTACAGCGGGCACCATCGCGCGCACACGCCCGAGTGGGAATGGAACACGCTGTTCGAGCAGGTACGGGAAGACCAGGCGAAGGCGGTCAAGCTGCGCGCGCAGATCTTCGAGGCCTGCGAAGACGTCAATACGCTGGGTTGCGGTGGCGAGTTCGTCTTCGGCTATGTCGATCGCAGCGGCATGTTCCACATCAAGCTGCTGCCCGACGATCGCGATCCGGAAAAGGACCCGAGGTTCCTGCTGTCGTTCCCGCCCGGCCGCGCTACCTTCAAGATCATCGACCTGAAGCCCTTCGGTACGCGCATGCCCAGCTTCAACGAGATGGATACCGTGGCGGCGATGCGCCGCGCGGGCTTTCGTTGCCGCGTGCAGAGCGTCGACCGCAAGGACCCGGTCGACCCGAAACAGGCGG
>CAIQON010000272.1 GCA_903873475.1 uncultured bacterium | reverse complement strand
CGCACCGTTTCAACACGATCCTGCGTCGTACCGAGGACTGCATCGAAACCGCCCTCACCGGAGTCGTGAAATGAGTGCCGTGCCCCAGCCGCCCCTGTTGACCATCACTGTCGAGCGAGCCGCAGGCCCCGTGGTGGAGGGCGAAGCCGTGATCTCCACCGAGGGATTCAGCCCGCGCTACGACCTCGACCGCTGGACCGGCGTGATCTCCAAGCCCGGCCACAAGCTCGAGGGGATCAGCATCCGCGACAAGATCCTGTTCTTTCCGACAGCCAAGGGCGGTATCGCGGCTGGCTGGGCCTTCCACGACATCAAGGGCAAGGGCATTGCGCCGAAGGCGTTCGTCTTCGGCGTGACGAACCCGGTCATGGTGCAGGGCGCGATCTATGCCGACATCGCCATCACCGAAGGATGGACGCCTGACCCGCTGGCCGTGATCCGGACCGGTGACCGGGTGCGGGTCGATCCCGGGCGCCGCGTGATCGAGCTGCTCGAGCGGGCCTCGGGCGGCTGAACGTCGGTCGACCTCCGTTCGTGGCGCGGCTACAGCGGTGCTTGCCCTTACAATATAGCGGACGATCTGTCAGCAACAGGGATCGGCCGGTACAATCATCGAATGACGAGGTATCGGCGACGGGGATTGCCGCCCCTCAGGCTTCAGGAGCGCAGGATGAACACCTTTGCAGTTTCCGGCCAGGCGCGCCTCGCGCACGGCCTCCTTGGCGTATCGCTTGCCGCGGCCGCCCTCTCCATGGGTGCTGCCACCCCCGTGCTCGCGCAGAAGACGGGGGATGGATGGCCGGCCCGGCCGCTGCGGCTGATAATCCCTGCCTCTCCGGGCGGCGGTGCCGACACGCTGGCGCGCGTGATGACGCCGCGCCTGACCGAGCGGTTCGGGCAGCCGGTGGTCATCGACAACCGCCCGGGCGCGGCCGGAACCATCGCGATGGACATCACCGCGCGTTCGGCGCCCGATGGCTACACTTCGATCCTGACCCAGTCGACGAGCGCCGTGATCGCACCGGCGATCTACGAAAAGATGTCGTATCGCACGCTGGTCGACTTCACCGCGGTCTCGCTGATCGCCGAAGTGCCGCACGTGCTGGTGGTCAACCCGACATTGCCGGTCGGCAACCTGAAGGAACTGATCGCGCTGGCGCGAACCCGTTCGCTCAACTATGCATCGTCGGGCATCGGCGCGGGCAGCCACTTCTCGGGTGAGATGCTCGACCGTGCCGCCGGCATCCGCACCGTCCACCTGCCCTACAAGGGTGCCGGGCCGGCGCTCGCCGCCGTGATCAGCGGAGAAGCGCAGCTGTTCTCGTCACCGATCAACGCGGCCATCGGCCAGATCAAGGCCGGCAAGCTGCGCCCGATCGCGATGACCACGGCCAAGCGTTCGCCCGTGCTGCCCGACCTGCCGACGATCGCCGAGAGCGGCTACCCGGGGTTCGACATCGGTACCTGGTTCGGCCTGCTGCTGCCGCCCAAGGCGTCGAAGGACCTGGTGACCCGCTTGCATGCCGAGTACACCGGCGCGCTGAAGCAGCAGGACGTGCAGGATCGCCTGCTCGCCGACGGCACGGTGCCAATCGGAAGCACGCCGGCAGACTTCCGCCAGCGGATGAGCGTCGACCTCGAACGATTCGCAAAGATCGCGCGCGAGGCAAAGATTCGCGCCGAGTGATCCGGGCCGTTGTCCTGGCGCCGATGGTGCCGGGACAACGAACGACGAACCGGGTTACTCCGACGCGTCGGCGACCAGCCCGGCCTGCTCGATGCCGAACACGCAGCAGGCTTCGTCCTGGTCGCCGCTCGCGCCACTGGCGCCGGCGGCCCCGAGGATGTTGCCGGCGGCGTCCTTGATCAGCACGCCACCCATCTGCGGCAGGAACTTGCCGTCGGCGGTGGCGGCCAGGGTGATCATGAAGTTCGGGTTGCTCTGCGCACGCTTGGCGAGCGAGCGGCTGGAGCAGCCCATCGCGACCGCACCCCAGGCCTTGCCGCGAGCGATATCCTCGCGGAACATCGTCGCGCCATCCTCGCGCTTGTAGGCGACCGTGTGGCCCGATGCATCCAGCACGATCACGCCAAGTGCCGGGATCTTCATCTCGCGCGCCTTTTCGATCGCCTTGTCGACGATGATGCCTGCCTGCTTCAGCGTAAGTGCGGCCATGTTCATTCCCCTGTGTCGTCTGTCTGGTGTTGCGGTTGCCGGATGGCGTGTGCGGACGAGCCGCCCTTTCAGCCGCGGATGCCGGGCATGTCGAAGCCGCGTTTCTCGAGTTCGGCCGCGAGCGCCCTGCCCTGCTCTTCGCCGAGCTGGACCAGCGGCGGGCGGGTCACTGCCCATTGTGCATGGCCGGTGTACAGGGCCGTCGTGTGCTTGAGCGCCGGGATCTGCGGGAACTTCGTGATCGCGCGCCGGAAGTCGGTGATCGCCTCCTGCATCGCGTCTGCCTTCGGATCCTGCCAGTTGCGGAACAGCGCATCGATCGCTGCCGGCCCGATGTTCGCAGTGGCGGTGATGGTGCCGACCGCGCCCAGGCGCATTCCGGCGAGCAGGAATTCTTCGCTGCCCGGGAAGAACTGGAAACCGGGGAATGCCTTGAGCATCGCTTCCATGTTCTTCCAGTCGCCGCCACTGTCCTTCATGCCGACGACGGTGCCCCCATAGTCCTTGAGCAGGCGCTCGACGAGGCCCAGCGAGAACGGTACCGCCGTCATCGGCGGGATGTGATACAGGTAGATCTTGAGCCGCGCGTCGCCTACGCGCTGCGCGATTTCAGCGAAGTTGCGATAGAGCCCTTCGTCGCTCACGCCCTTGTAGAAGAACGGCGGCAGCATCAGCGCGCCCGCCACTCCGCGCTCGACGGCGAAGCGGGTGAGCGCGACCGAGTCGGTCAGCGCGCAGCAGCCGGTGCCCGGCATCAGCTTCGACGCCGGTACGCCGGCTTCGAGCAGGGCTTCGAGCAGCATCTTCCGTTCGTCCAGCGAGAGCGAGTTCGCCTCGCTGTTGGTGCCGAAGATCGCCAGCCCGCTGCAGCCGTTGGCGAGCAGCCATTTGCAATGCCGGACATAGCGCTCGACATCTGGCGACAGGTCTGGCTTGAAGGGCGTGATGACCGGTGCAAGGACACCGGTCAGGAGGGGGGCTTGGCTCATCGGGTCCTCGGCGCAATCGCGTGCCACGGAAAGGGACCCGGATTATAGCCGGGCGACCCGCGGCACGGTTGCGGCCCCCGGGCAGGCTGCGGTAGCCTGCCTGATTGCCCGGCTTGCCGGGCCGTACGCGGTCGCACCGGCCGCGCGCGCGTTCCACGGACTCCCGGATCGGTTCAGGATGCATCGAGTTTCCCAGGCGCTGGCCATGATGGTCCTGGCGTGCGCAGCGACGCTGTTCCTGTGGCCGGCGGCCGACCCCGCACAGGCGACCACGCTCAAGGTGGTGGCGCTCGCCGTGTTCGCGATCGGCCTCTGGGCGACGGCGGCGGTGCCGGAGTACCTGGTCGCCCTCGCCTTCCTGTTCCTCGCGGCGGTCACCGCGGTGGTACCCAACGAGGTCGTGTTCTCCGGCTTCACGACCAGCACGCTCTGGCTGGTGTTCGGCGGGCTGATCATGGCCGAGGCGGTGCGCGCCTCCGGCCTCGGCATACGGCTGGCTTCCCGCCTCCTGGGCGCATTCAGCGGCACCTATCGGCGCGCGCTGATCGGCACCATGCTGGTCACCACCGCGCTCTGCTTCGTGATGCCGGCGACGGTCGGCCGCATCCTGCTGATGGTGCCGATCCTGCTCGCATTCTGCGATCGGCTGGGTTTCAAGCCGGGCAGCAAGGGCTTCACCGGCATCATGCTCGTGATGCTGATCGGCAGTTTCCAGGTCGGCGCGGCGATCCTTCCGGCGAACATCCCGAACCTGGTGCTCGCCGGGTCGGCCGAGTCGATGTACGGCGTGCAGATACTCTACCTCGAGTACCTGAAGCTCCACTTTCCGGTGCAAGGCCTTGCGAAGGCGGTGTTGACCGTCCTGCTGGTCGAGTGGCTGTTCCGCGACCAGGTGTCGGCCTCGCCGCCGGGCAGCGCTCCGCTGCCGCCGATGTCCCCGGTCGAATGGCGCATGGCGGTGATCCTCGGCAGTGCGCTCGCGTTGTGGGCCACCGACTTCGTGCACCACATCCGACCCGGCTGGATCGGCCTGGGCGCGGGACTTGCCTGCCTGCTGCCGCGGCTGGGGATCATCGACGTGCATGCGATGAACGACCGGGTCAAGCTGTCCGGTTTCTTCTACATCGGTGCGGTACTCGGCGTCGCCGCGATGATCGATTTCGTGAAACTGTCGACCATCGTGGGCCCGTGGTTGCCATCGCTGCTCGGGCTCGCTCCGGGTACCGACTACTGGAACTTCCAGATGCTGTCGCTGCTGTCCACCATCACGGCGATGCTGGCGACCAGCCCCGGGCAGCCGGCGCTGCTCGGACCGCTGGCCGGCGACCTTGCTGCGATCACCGGCTGGAACGTCAAGACAGTCCTGCTGCTGTACGGCATAGGATTCTCGACGATCCTGCTTCCCTACCAGGTGCCACCGGTGATCGTCGGGCTCTATGCCGCTGGCATTCCGGTGCGCGAGGCCGCCCGCGTGTTCCCGCTGCAGGCTCTGCTTACCCTTCTGCTGCTGTGGCCGCTGAACTTTGCCTGGTGGTGGCTGCTCGGCTACTTTGCCTGAGGATGTCCCGATGAGCCTCCTGTTCTCCCCGCTTTGCCTGCGCGCGCTCGAACTTCCGAACCGCATCCAGGTGTCGCCGATGTGTCAGTACAGCGCGGTCGACGGATCGATGAACGACTGGCACCTGATGCACTACGGCAGCCTCGCGCTGTCCGGGGCCGGGTTGCTCGTGATGGAGGCGACCCATGTCACTGCGCAGGGGCGCATCACCCATGGCTGCAGCGGCCTCTACAGCGATGACAACGCGGCTGCGCTGGCACGAGTGCTCGCGTTCTGCCGCGCGCACTCGGCGATGCCGATCGGCATCCAGCTCGCCCACGCCGGCCGCAAGGCATCGAGCGAGCGGCCTTGGGAAGGACGCGGCAGCCTGCAGGCCGGCGCGCATCCGTGGCCGGTCGTCGACGCGTCCGACTTGCCCTTCGCGGATGGCTGGCCGGCACCCGAAGCACTGGAACGCGACGGCCTGAGGTCCATACGCGACGCATTCGTGCAGGCCACGCGGCGTGCGGCTGCCCTCGGCATCGACCTGGTCGAAGTGCACTCCGCGCATGGCTACCTGCTGTCGACCTTCCTCTCGCCCCTGTCCAACCGCCGCACCGACGAGTACGGCGGCAGCCGCGAGAACCGGATGCGCTTCCCGCTCGAGACCTTCGCGGAGATGCGTGCCGCGTGGCCTGCAGAGCGACCGATGGGCGTTCGTATCCATGGCAGCGACTGGACCGACGGTGGCTGGAGCGTCGATGACGCCGTCGCCTATGCAGCGGCGCTCAAGGCGCTGGGCTGCGACTACGTGACCGTATCGAGCGGAGGGGTTGCCAGCGCCGCACAGATCCCGGTCGGTCCAGGCTACCAGGTTGGCCTCGCCGAGGCAGTGCGTCGAGCGACCGGCATGGTCACCTGCGCGGTCGGCATGATCACCGGTGCCACCCAGGCCGAAGCCATCCTCGCCGAGGGCCGCGCCGACCAGGTCGCGCTGGCGCGCGCAATGCTGTTCAACCCGCACTGGCCCTGGGCCGCCGCGGCCGCCCTGGACTCGAACACGGCGTTGCCGCCGCAGTACGCACGGGCTGGTGCTGCGACCTGGCGCGGCACGATCCCCACCGGGGCGGCATGAGGCCGCCCCGTTCAGCGGTCAGAGCGTGACGCCGCCGCCGACTTCGAGGACGATGCCGTTGATGTAGCTTGCTTCGTCCGAGGCGAGGAAGGCGAAGGCATCGGCGATCTCCTCCGGCTTGCCCAGGCGGCCCAGCGGCACCTTCTCTTCCATCGCGCGCAGCACCCGCTCCGGCATGGAATTGAGGATCGTGGTGCCGACGAACCCCGGACAGACCGCGTTTGCACGGATGCCCTTGCGCCCGAGCTCCTTCGCCCAGGTCTTCGTCATGCTGATCACTGCGCCCTTGGTGGCCGCGTAGTTGGTCTGGCCGAAGTTGCCGTACAGCCCGACGATCGACGATGAGCTGAGGATCACGCCCGACTGCTGCTGGAGCATCGTGTCCACGACCGCACGGGTGCAGTTGTAGACGCCCTTCAGGTTGATGTCGATCACCAGGTCGAACTGCTCGTCGGTCATGTTCTTCAGCTGCGCGTCCTTGACGATACCGGCGTTGTTCACCAGCACGTCGATACGGCCGAAGGTCGACAGGACCTCATCGACCATCCTGCGGATCGATTGCATGTCGCGCACGTCGACGATACAGCCGATCGCCTCGCCGCCAGCGGTGCGGATGGCGGCAACGGTCTCTTCGATGAGCTCGGGCGTCAGGTCGCAGACCACGACTTTGCCGCCCTCGCGGGCGAACTTGAACGCGGTTGCCTGGCCGATGCCACGTGCCGAGCCGGTGATGATTGATACCTTGTTTTTCAGGCGCACCCGAATCTCCCTTGGTCATGATCGCTGCCGTCATGGGTGTTGCGCAGCAACGTCGGAGCGCTGAAAGCCCCGGAACAGGTCCGGATGACGAGCCCCGGCAGGGGCTACGGGCCTCTGAACGGGAGCCCAGCGAGAATGACTCTAGCCGAATCTGCGGCGGCGCACAACCGACTATTCCCCAGCATCCGCGGGGCTTTGACCTGGACACTGCACACAGCATGAGATCGCGATAATGCTGCGCAGCATGGCGCGCAGCAAATGGCAGCCGTTATTTCGCTGCAGTGCGGCGCCGGACCAGACTCGGGTAGCGCTCGAACGAGAGCCGGGCGATGCCCCGCGCTACCGACAGCACGGCTGGTGCGCCCACCGGAAGCGTTGCCTTGCGCGCAACATGGCCGAATGGCAGGCCGGTCAGTACGGGCAGTTCCAGGCGCTCACGAAAATGCGCAACCACGCTGTCCAGACCGAAGCCTGCGTCGTTGGACATGGCCGGCACGGGCTCGAAACTGCCCAGGAGGATCGCGCGCTGGCTCTGCAGCACGCCGGCATGGAACAGCTGGTAGAGCATCCGTTCAATGCGGTAGGCGCTTTCGTTCACGTCTTCGAGGAACAGGATGCCGCCCCTGACGGCCGGCATGTAGCGCGTGCCTGCCATCGCGGCAACCATCGCCAGGTTGCCGCCCCATAGCCGCCCCGCCGCCTGCATCCGGCGTGGCCCCTCGACCTCGAACGACAACTGGTGGGACGCCTGGCCGAGCACCGAGAAGAACTGCTCGAGCATGAACGGATCGGGCGCCGCAGCCGCGAAGTCGCTCGCCCCGGGTCCGGCAAAGCTGATGCCACCGTGCGCCAGGTATGCCAGGTGGAACGCAGTGAAATCGCTGTAGCCGACCACGATCGGCCGGCGGGCCCGGATCGCGGCGAAGTCGAGACGATCGAGCAGGCGCGACAGTCCGTATCCGCCGCGCGCGCTCAGCACGACGTCGAGCGCCCGGTCAGTGCAGAAGGACTGCAGGTCCTCCGCCCTCAGGTCGTCCGGCCCGGCAAAGCGCTGCTCGCGGGCGAACACGCTGTCGCCCGCGCTGACCTGCCAGCCCTGCGCGGCAAATACGGCTGCCGCCCTGTCCACGATCCCGGGGTCGGGCAGGCAGCCGGAAGGAGCGATCAGGCCGATATGCACCGGGCGCGGCTGTGCGGCGGGTGCCGTCCGTGTCCGGCCAGGCACCGCCCTGTCAGCGCGGGTCATCATGTCCGACCGGCAGCCCGGCAGGCGCAACAGCCGGGGCACGCGATGCCCGGCGCCGGTCTGCGAAGAACGACGACAACTGCTGCCCGCATTCGGCGGCAAGCACGCCGCCGGTCACCCGCGCATGATGGTTGAGCCGGTATTCCCCGAACAGGTCGATGACGCTGCCGCAGGCGCCCGTCTTCGGGTCGCGGGCCCCGAAAACCAGACGTGCGATGCGCGCATGCTGGATCGCACCCGCGCACATCGCGCACGGTTCCAGCGTGACCACGAGCGTGCAGCCAGGCAGCCGATAGTTTCCCAATGTACGGGCCGCATCGCGCAGGGCCAGCACTTCGGCGTGCGCGGTCGGGTCGTGCGTGTCCACCGGCTGGTTGAAACCGCGGCCGACCACCCGCCCCTGCTGCAGCACGAGCGCGCCCACCGGCACCTCGCCTGCTGCCGCCCCCTGTTGCGCAAGCGCCAGCGCCTCGCGCATCCAGCGCTCATCATCCGGCTGCTGCGGATCGTGGTGCTCGGCGGACACCGCCGTCATCTCTGCTGCCATCGCCGGAGCGTCTGTCACCGCGCGTCCTGCCCGCTGGAAGGTAGTGAAGCATACCGCGGGCCGCAGCCGGCCGTTCAGGCGACCGGGCCGAACACCTGTTCGTAGGCCTTCGGATCGAAGCCCAGCAGCAGGTGGCCGTCGATCTCGAGTACCGGCCGCCGGATCATGGATGGATGCGCGAGCATCAGCGCACGCGCATGCGCGGCATCGATCGCGCCCCGGTCGGCTTCGGGCACGAGCTTGCGGAAGGTCGTGCCTGCCCGATTGAGCAACCGCTCCCAGCCGAGCTGCCTGCTGAAGCGGTCGATCGTGTCGGCATCGATGCCGTCGACCTTGTAGTCGTGGAAGCGGTAAGCGATGCCCGCGTGGTCGAGCCATGCACGCGCTTTCTTCATGGTGTCGCAGTTGCGGATGCCATGCAGGGTCACGCGCGTGGCCGCAAGGCCATCGGTGGACGTGCCGCGCATCATGGTCGATTTCATGCTGCGCGCGGCACCAGCAGTGCCTTGCCGATCTGTTCCCGGCGTTCGAGTCGTTCATGCGCCAGGTGAACGTCATCGAGCGTATGGCGACGGCTGTCGAGCGGCACCCGCAGGCAGCCACTGGCGATGGCGTCGAACAGTGCATCGGCGCGGCGCTGCACGGTCTCGGCATCGGCCATGTGGTCGGTCAGGCGCGGGCGGGTGAGGAAGAGCGAGCCGGCCTCGCCGAGTTCGATCGGGTCCAGGTCGATCACCGATCCGGCCACGTTGCCGTAGTTCACGACCAGCCCGCGCGTCCGGGTGGCGCGGAAGCTGTCGCGCAGCGTGGTGCGGCCCACCGGGTCGAACACGACATCCACGCCTCTGCCGCCAGTGGCCGCCCGTACGTCGGCGGCGAACCTGCCCTCGCCATAGGCGAACGCCCGGTGCGCGCCGAGTGCCGTGGCAATCGCGCGCTTGTCCGCCGTGCTGGCGGTCGCAAGCACGGTCGCCCCTGCGCGCGCGGCCATCTGCACCAGCCACTGGCCGATGCTGCCCGACGCGGCATGCACCAGGCAGGTCATGCCGGGTTCGATCCGCGCCACGTCGTTCACCAGGTACTGTGCGGTGCTGCCCTGGAACACCCGGGCCGCGGCAAGGTCGACGGCGGTGTCGTGCCGGAGTCGCGCGAGCCGCGACTCCGGCACGCAGGCGTACTCGGCATAGCT
>CAIQON010000271.1 GCA_903873475.1 uncultured bacterium | reverse complement strand
CGACCCCTCTTCCATTTCCAAACGGGTCAAGGTTGATGTACCCATCGTGGGCGATGTTCGCGAGACCCTGGCCGACCTCACCGGACTCCTCGAGCAGGCTTTTTCCGCGGGGCAGTCGGTCAACCAGAAGCCACTTGCCGCCTGGTGGAAGCAGATCGAGGAGTGGCGCAGCCGCGACTGCCTGTCCTACGATAGAAAGTCAAACACCATCAAACCGCAATTCGTGGTGGAAAAGCTCTGGGAAGTCACCGGCGGCGATGCCTTCATCACCTCCGATGTAGGTCAGCACCAGATGTTTGCCGCGCAGTTCTATCGATTCGACAAACCGCGCCGCTGGCTCAACTCGGGTGGACTGGGCACCATGGGGGTGGGTCTGCCCTATGCCATGGGGGCGCTTCTCGCGCATCCGGGCGCGCAGGTGGCCTGCGTCACCGGTGAGGGCTCCATACAGATGTGTATTCAGGAACTCTCCACCTGCAAGCAATACAACCTGCCGGTGAAGATCGTGAACCTGAACAACCGCTATCTGGGCATGGTTCGCCAGTGGCAGGAGATTGAGTACGGCAGCCGCTACTCCGAGTCGTACATGGATGCACTGCCCGACTTCGTGGCGCTTGCCGAGGCCTACGGACACGTGGATATCAAAGTGGAGCGGCCCGAAGACGTGGAGCCTGCGCTGCGCGATGCCTTCGGTAAATACAAGGATCGCCTGGTCTTTCTCGATTTCATCACCGACCGCGAGGAAAACGTCTGGCCGATGGTTCAGGGTGGCAAGGGTCTTACCGAGATGCTGCTCGGTTCTGAAGATCTGTGACGGAGAAAACAACCATGCGACACCTTATCTCCGTCCTGATCGAAAACGAAGCCGGCGCGCTTTCGCGGGTGGTGGGTCTGTTTTCCGCTCGTGGCTACAACATCGAAACGCTCACGGTCGCTCCGACCGAAGACCACTCGCTGTCGCGAATGACCATCGTCACCGCAGGCTCCGATGACGTGCTCGAGCAGATCACCAAGCAATTAAATCGCCTGATCGATGTCGTCAAGGTGGTTGATCTGATTGAAAACCCGTACATCGAGCGCGAACTGATGCTGATCAAATTGCGCGCGGTGGGCAAGGAGCGGGAAGAGCTCAAGCGGATGGCCGATATTTTCCGCGGCCGCATCATCGACGTGACCGACAAGACCTACACCATCGAACTCACCGGTGACGGCGCGAAGCTCGACGCCTTTATCGATGCCGTCGATCGCAGCTCGATTCTCGAAACCGTTCGTACAGGCTCCTCGGGCATTGCTCGGGGCGAGCGCGTACTGAAGGCCTGACCCCGCCGGCCGGCGGCCGGTTCCACACCATTTTCCAAGGAGAAGCAGATGAAGGTTTTCTACGACAAGGACTGCGACCTGAAGCTGATCAAGGGCCGCAAGGTGGCGATCATCGGTTACGGTTCGCAGGGCCATGCCCATGCCCAGAACCTGAACGACTCCGGCGTCAAAGTCACTGTCGGCGTTCGCAAGGGCGGCCCGTCGTGGGACAAGGTCAAGAAGGCCAAGCTCAATGTGGCCGAAGTGGCCGATGCCGTGAAGGGCGCCGACTTCGTCATGATGCTGATGCCCGACGAGCATATCGCCGCGGTTTACACCAACGACGTCGAGCCCAATCTGAAGAAGGGCGCAACGCTCGCCTTCGCGCACGGCTTCAATGTTCACTACGGGCAGGTGGTGCCGCGCGCCGATATCGACGTGGTCATGGTCGCACCCAAGGCGCCTGGTCACACGGTTCGCTCCACCTACGTAGGGGGCGGTGGGGTTCCCATGCTGGTCGCGGTACACCAGGACCAGAGCAAGCGCGCGCGTGATGTGGCGCTCTCCTACGCTTGCGCGATCGGTGGCGGCAGGGCCGGTATCATCGAAACCAACTTCCGCGAAGAAACCGAAACCGACCTGTTTGGCGAGCAGACCGTGCTGTGCGGCGGCGCTGTCGAGCTGATCAAGGCCAGCTTCGAAACCCTGGTGGAGGCTGGTTATGCGCCCGAGATGGCGTACTTCGAGTGCCTGCATGAGTTGAAGCTGATCGTCGACCTGATGTACGAGGGCGGCATCGCGAACATGCGCTACTCGATCTCGAACACCGCCGAGTACGGCGACTTCACGCGTGGTCCGCGCATCATCACCGAGCAGACCAAGGTCGAGATGAAGAAGATCCTGACCGAGATCCAGACCGGTCAGTTCGCGAAGGAGTTCATCCTCGAGAACCGGGCGGACGCCCCGACGCTCAAGGCGATGCGCCGCATCGGCCAGGCGCACTCGATCGAAACCGTCGGCAGCAAGCTGCGCGGCATGATGCCGTGGATCAAGGCGAACCAGCTGGTCGACCGGTCGCGCAACTGATGACGCCATACCCGCACCCCATCCTGGCGCGCGAGGGCTGGCCCTTCATCGCGCTGGCGGTGGGGGCGGCCCTTGCGGTCGCCGTGTTCGCCGGGCTGGCCTGGTCGGTCCCTCTGTGGATCGTCGCTGCCTTCGTGGTCCAGTTCTTCCGCGACCCGGCGCGCAGCTTCGAGGCTGCGGCCAACGCGGTGATCTCCCCGGCCGACGGGCGGGTGGTCGTGGTCGAGAAGGCGCGCGACCCTTACCTCGAGCGCGATGCGCTCAAGGTGTCGGTGTTCATGAACGTGTTCAACGTCCATTCCAACCGGGTGCCGGTCGACGGCGAGGTGCGTGAAGTACGCTATTTCCCGGGCCGTTTCTTCAACGCGGCGATCGACAAGGCCTCGTCAGAGAATGAACGCAACCTGATGGTCATCGATACAGCCGATGGCACTCGGGTCGCCTGCGTGCAGATCGCCGGACTCATCGCCCGGCGCATTCTCTGCTACGCCCGGCCGGGCGACCGGGTCGAGCGCGGGCAGCGCTTCGGCTTCATCCGGTTCGGGTCGCGCGTCGACCTCTACCTGCCGCCCGACGCCATCCCGCGCGCCGCGCTGGGTGACGTGGTGCATGCCGGGCATACCGTGCTGGCCGAACTGGTTCCATCGACCGCTGCCGTCGCCAGCGGGCAGTCGCGGTGATCCGCCGCGACCCGCACCGGGCGGCGAAGGTCGAGGGCCGCCGGCGCGGCATCTACTGGCTGCCCAACGCGTTCACCACCGCGGCGCTGTTCGCGGGGTTCTTCGCGATCGTGCAGGCGATGAACGGCCGGTTCGAAGTCGCCGCCGCGGCGATCTTCATCGCCGGCATCCTTGACGGGCTGGACGGTCGTGTTGCGCGCTGGACACGGACGCAGAGCGCATTCGGTGCCGAATACGATTCCCTGTCCGACATGGTGTCGTTCGGCGTCGCCCCGGCGCTGGTGGTCTATGTCTGGGCCTTGAAGGATTTCTCCCACCTCGGGGAGGTCGGCAACAAGTCGCACTGGATGCTGAGCAGGCTGGGCTGGGTCGCTGCGTTCATCTACTGCGCATGCGCGGCGCTGCGACTGGCCCGGTTCAACACGCAACTGGACATCGCAGACAAGCGCTACTTCACCGGCCTGCCCAGCCCGGCGGCAGCCAGCCTCGTGGCCAGCCTGGTCTGGGCGTTCAGCCTGTATCAGGTCGAGGGCGGCGATGTGATGTGGCTCGCCTGGATCGTCACGATGTTCGCCGGCTTCTCGATGGTCAGCAATTTCCGGTTCTACAGCGGCAAGGACATCAACCTGCGCAAGGCGGTGTCGTTCCGGGTGATCGTGGGCACGGCGATCGGTGTCGGCCTGCTCAGCCTGGTCGCCGACACCCTGGCCGAACTCCTGCTTGCGGTATCGGTGCTGTACGCGCTGTCCGGGTACGTGATGTCGTTCGTCGACCGATTGCGCAAGCCCGGCGCGCGCGCCGCGGCACTGGCCCCCCCGGACGGGGCGGGCGAGGCGGGCACTTCTGTCCCGACCGTGGCGGTAGACCCGTCCGGCGATCCGAAACACTGACCGGCGCGCTGCCTGCGGCAGTGCTGACCCGCAGTACTGACTCGCCGTACTGGCCGGCGGTGCCGCCAACGGCACTGCTTGCGCTCCGACGTACGACGTCCTAGACTTCAGTCATGTCCTCGGTAACCCAACGCGTCGTGATCTTTGCGCTGCTGACCAGCACGCTGCTGGCCAGCAGGCTGCTGCGCCCCGCGCGCTAGCTTTCCACGACCCCTGTTGCGTCACCCTGCGCCGGCTCATGACCTGAAGCCGGCGATCGAAGCCACCGACCGCATATCCTGCGGCAAGGAGACATCATGAGCAGCGACCGCCTCATCATTTTCGATACGACCATGCGCGATGGCGAGCAGAGCCCAGGCGCGACCATGACCCGGGAAGAGAAGCTGCGCATCGCGCGTCAGCTCGAGCGGATGCGCGTCGACGTGATGGAAGCAGGCTTCCCGGCGGCCAGCAATGGCGACTTCGAGGCAGTGCACTCGGTCGCGTCCATCATCCGCGAATCCACCGTCTGCGGCCTGTCGCGGGCGAACGAGGCGGATATTCGCCGCTGTGCCGAGGCGATCGCACCGGCGCCGCGCAAGCGAATCCACACCTTCCTTGCCACCTCGCGCATCCACATGGAGAAGAAGCTCCGGATGGAACCGTCGCAGGTGCTCGAGACAGCCGTCAATGCAGTGAAGTTCGCGCGCGGGTTCACCGATGACGTGGAGTTCTCGCCCGAAGATGCCGGCCGGTCCGATATCGACTTCCTCTGCCGCGTGCTCGAGGCGGTGATCAAGGCCGGCGCAACCACGCTCAATATCCCCGATACCGTCGGCTACACGATGCCGGAGCAGTACGGCGCACTGATCCGGACGCTGCGCGAGCGGGTGCCCGGCGCCGACAAGGTCGTCTGGTCGACCCACTGCCATAACGACCTCGGGCTGGCCGCCGCCAATTCGCTCGCCGGCGTGATGAACGGCGCACGCCAGGTCGAGTGCACGATCAACGGGCTGGGCGAGCGTGCCGGCAATGCGGCGCTCGAAGAGATCGTGATGGCGGTGCGTACCCGCCAGGATTTCTTCAGCTGCGACACCAACATCGATACGACCCAGATCGTCCCGGCCAGCCGCCTCGTCTCCGGCATCACCGGCTTCGCGGTGCAGCCGAACAAGGCCGTGGTCGGCGCCAATGCGTTCGCGCACGAGTCGGGCATCCACCAGGACGGCGTGCTGAAGAACCGCGAGACCTACGAGATCATGCGTGCGCAGGATGTCGGCTGGAACGCCAATCGCATCGTGCTCGGCAAGCTGTCCGGGCGCAATGCCTTCCGTACCCGCCTGCAGGAACTCGGCGTGGTGGTCGAGTCGGAGGAAATCCTCAATGCCGCCTTCGCGCGGTTCAAGGAACTGGCCGACCGCAAGCACGAGATCTTCGACGAGGACCTGCAGGCGCTGATGTCCGACCAGACGGTGACGCCGCAGGACGAGCACTACAAGCTGGCGTCGATGAGCGCGCATTCCGAGACCGGCGAGCCGCCGCGCGCGCGGGTCACGCTGTCGATCGGCGGCAGCGAGAAGAGCGCGGACACCACCGGCAGCGGCCCGGTCGATGCCGCATTCAAGGCGGTCGAGGCGCTGGTGCACAGCGGCGCCGACCTGCAGCTGTATTCGGTGAACAGCATCACCCAGGGCACCGAGTCCCAGGGCGAAGTCACCGTCCGGCTGCACAAGGCGGGGCGCATCGTCAACGGCGTCGGCGCAGACACCGACATCGTGGTGGCCTCGGTGAAAGCCTACCTGAACGCGCTCAACCGGCTGCAGGCCAACATTGCCCGCACCAGCCCGCAGGGCTGAGTCTGGCAGTGGCCGCTTCGCGCGCCGTCGGGGTCAGCTCCGCCGGTGCGCGTCGCGCGCATAGTAGGCTGCGGCCACGATGAAGACCACGGCAAGCGCCGCCTGGCTCCAGCCGGCCACGCCGCTCGCCCCGCCGTCGGCATAGCCGCGCATGACGCCCTCGACGAAGTACGCCAGCACGAGCATCGGTGCCCACTGGTAGGTGTAGCGCCGGCCGCGCAGGATGCCGAACAGCGGCAGCAGCAGCGGCAATGCCTTGTAAGCGAGCAGGCCCGGCCCCCCGGGTCCGGCTGCGATGAACAACTCCCATGCGAGTGCCAGCACGATCAGCGCGAGCAGGCTCCCGATCGCCGTCCAGTGCAGCAGCAGCACCCGGCCAGTGCCCACCGGCGCGCGCGCGGTCATTGCGCGAGCCGCAGCGCGACATCGGCCAGCCGTCGGCCGAGCGCGATGCACAGCGCCTTCTCGTCGCTGCTGACCGGCAGGTCGGACTGCGCGCCGGCGAGATGGCTCGCGCCGTAGGGCGTGCCGCCGGTGCGGGTCGAAGACAGTTCAGGTTCGCTGTAGGGGATGCCGACCAGCAGCATCCCGTGGTGGAGCAGTGGCAGCATCATGCTCAGCAGCGTCGATTCCTGGCCACCGTGCTGGCTGCTGGTCGACGTGAACACGGCCGCCGGCTTGCCGGCGAGGGCGCCGCGTGCCCAGAGACCGCCGGTGCCGTCGAGGAAATGCTTCATCGGCGCCGCCATGTTCCCGAAACGCGTGGGCGAGCCCAGCGCGAGGCCGGCGCACTGGTCGAGGTCAGCCAGTTCGACGTAGGGCGCGCCAGAGTCCGGTACCGGTGGCGCGGCGGTTTCCGTGATGGTCGCCACCGGCGGGACGGTACGCAGTCGGGCAACCGCGCCCGGTACCTGCCCGATGCCGCGCGCGACCAGATGCGCCATCTCGCGCACGGCGCCATTGCGGCTGTAGTACAGGACGAGGATTTCAGCCATCGGAACGGATCTTTCGTTGAATCTTCGATGCGCCGATTATAGGAACGCGCGCCCGGCATGCGCGGGAACGGCGACAATACGCGCCGATGTCGATGGTGCACGGGCACCTGCCCATCCACGTCCTCATCGCTGTCGCTGCCACTGCCCCTGCCTTTGTCCCTTTCCCTGCGCCTGTCCCGGTCCCCAGACGACCGGCGTCCGACTGCCGAACCACTGCCGCCTTGTCCGCCAACCGATTACCGGGTTTCCTCAGCCGCCTGCTTGCAGACAACTGGCAGGTCGTGCGGCTCGCAGCGGCGCGGTTCCGCGAGGCGCGCTGCGTCGACTCCGCATCCAACCTCGCATTCACGACCCTGATCGCGATCGTGCCGCTGCTGGCGATCGGCTTCGCGATCGTCAGCGCATTCCCGGTGTTCGGCGAATTCACCGAGCAACTGCGCGCCTTCGCCACCAGCACGCTGTTGCCGGAAGCCGCAGACCGGGTGGTCAGCGTCTACCTCAGCGAGTTCGCCGCGAATGCGGCCCGTGTATCCGTGATCGGGCTGGCCGTGCTGGTCGTGACGGCGATGGTGCTGGTGCTGACGATCGAAAGTGCCTTCCACGACATCTGGCGCACCGGCAACGTCGGGCGCCGGGCGCCGCGACTGGCGGTGTACGGCATGCTGGTGACGGTCGGGCCGATGCTGATCGGCGCCGGCCTGTGGCTCACCTCGCTGCTCGTGTCGTGGTCGATGGGCTGGTTCACTTACCTCGACGAACTCGTGCTGACCGCACTGCGGCTGGTGCCGTTCGCACTCACCATCTTCGCCCTGGGGCTGCTCTACCATGCGCTTCCCAACCAGCCGGTACGGGTTGGCGACGCCGCGATCGGCGGGCTGGTCGCGGGCGTCCTGTTCGAGCTGACCAAGCGCGGATTCGGACTGTATGTCACCCACATTGGCGGCTACCACGTGATCTACGGGGCGTTCGCGACGGTGCCGATCTTCCTGATGTGGGTCTACCTGTCCTGGCTGGTGGTGCTGATGGGCGCGGTGCTGGTCGCGGTGATCCCGGTGGTGCGCGCGAGCCCGGCAGGCGATGGCACGGGTAGCGCATCGGCCGCGGCAGGCGCCGCCCGAGTGGCCGATCAGCGCGGACGCGGCGGGGCCGGCGGCTGATCTCCGTGCCCCTGCGCCGCCGGTGAACTGGAGGCGAGCCGGGTCGCCGCGCGGGCATCGAATTTCCAGTGGTTGATCCATGCCCTTACCACCAGGTTCGGGTACTCGGGCTTGCCGAGGCTGCCGTTGTAGCGGCCAAGCGCGCGAAACAGGTTGCCCTGCTCGATGTCGACGTAGTGCCGGAGGATCACGCAGCCGTAGCGCAGGTTGGTACGCAGGTGGAACAGGTTGTG
>CAIQON010000270.1 GCA_903873475.1 uncultured bacterium | reverse complement strand
GACCCCCCGTCTCGCAAGACCTGCCCCCCCGTCTCCACTATCCCGCCATCGGGCTAGAGATTCAGCTGGATCTCGCGTTCCTCGGCCGACGGCGCGAAACCGCGAGACTCGTAGTGATCGAAGATCGCCGTGCCGATCTTCGCAGGGTCGTCGATCAGCTGGATCAGGTCCATGTCCTCCAGGCTGATCATGCCTTCGGCCACCAGCCGCTCGCGGAACCAGTCGATCAGCCCGGTCCAGAACGGCGTGTGGACCAGGATGATCGGCATGCGGCGTGTCTTGCCGGTCTGCACCAGGGTCAACGCCTCGAACAGTTCGTCCAGCGTGCCGAAACCGCCCGGCAGCACGACGTAGGCGACAGCGAACTTCACGAACGCGACCTTGCGGGCGAAGAAGTGGCGGAAGGTCTGGCTGACGTCCTGGTACGCATTGGCGCTCTGCTCGTGCGGCAGCTGGATGTTCAGGCCGACGCTGGGACTGCGCCCGAAATACGCGCCCTTGTTGGCAGCCTCCATCAGACCCGGCCCGCCGCCGGAGATCACCGCGAAGCCGGCATCCGACAGGTTGCGCGCGATCGTCTCGGCGAGCAGGTAGTACGCGCTGTCGCGTGGCGTGCGCGCGCTGCCGAACAGACTGACGGCCGGTGCGATGTTGGTCAGGCGTTCGGTCGACTCGATGAACTCTGACATAATCTCAAGCACCCGCCACGCCTCGCGCGACGACTCGACCCGCCGGGCGAGTTCGGGCTCCACCGAGGGTGTGAGCAGGGCCGGCATCTTTTCCCGCATTGGTCGCTCCTTGAAGACACTGCTGCTGGTCGACGCATCGTCGTACCTCTACCGCGCATTCCATGCCCTGCCCGACCTGCGCAACAAGGCAGGCGAACCCACCGGCGCCATCTATGGCGTGATCAACATGCTGCGACGATTGCAGCGTGAAGTGCCGGCCGATTATAGGGCGTGCGTGTTCGACGCCAGGGGAAAGACCTTCCGCGACGACTGGTATCCGGAGTACAAGGCGACGCGATCGGCGATGCCCGACGACCTCGCGCTGCAGATCGAGCCGATCCACGAGGCCATCCGTGCGCTCGGCTGGCCGATCGTGATGATCGAGGGCGTCGAGGCGGACGACGTGATCGGGACGCTGGCCTGCCGCGCGCGTGCGCATGCGATGCGCACTGTCGTGTCAACCGGCGACAAGGACCTCGCACAACTCGTCGACGACTCGACGACGCTGGTCAACACGATGAGCAACGAGACGCTCGATCCCGAGGCAGTGCGGGCGAAATTCGGCGTGCCGCCGGAGAAGATCGTCGACTACCTCTCGCTGGTCGGCGACACGGTCGACAACGTGCCGGGCGTGGCCAAGGTAGGGCCGAAGACCGCCGTTAAGTGGCTCGAGCAGTACGGCTCGCTCGACGGCGTGGTCGCGAATGCCGACCAGATCGGCGGGGTGGTCGGCGAGAACCTGCGCAAGGCGCTCGACTGGCTGCCGATGGGGCGGCGGCTGGTGACGGTGAAATGCGATGTCGACCTGCCGCTCGGCCCTGAGGGGCTGGTGCCGGCCGATCCCGACGACGCGACGCTTGCGGACCTGTTCGAACGGTTCGAGTTCAAGAGCTGGCTGGCCGAGGTCAAGGCCACGCGCCATCCGGAGGCGAACGGCGGCAACCTGCAGGGCTCGGGCGCCGCCACCGCCACGCAGGGCTTGCCGGCTCGGCAGTGGGCGCAGGACACGGCGCCGATCCCGCAAGCCGCCGCGGTCGAGAGGCACTACGAGTGCGTGACCAGCGACGCGCAGCTCGACGCCTGGATCGCGCGGATCGAGGTGGCGCCGCTGACCGCCGTCGATACCGAGACCACCAGCCTGGAGCCGATGAACGCGGAACTGGTCGGCCTCTCGCTGTCGACCGCGCCCGGCGTGGCCTGCTACATACCGGTCGGCCACCGCTACCCGGGCGCGCCCGACCAGCTCGCCCGCGAACACGTGCTCGCACGGCTGCGCCACTGGCTGGAGGGTGCCGCCTTTCCGAAGGTCGGCCAGAACCTGAAGTACGACGCGCACATCTTCGCGAACCACGGCGTGCAGATCGCCGGCATCGTGCACGACACGCTGCTCCAGTCGTACGTGCTCGAGAGCCACCGCCGGCACGACATGGATGACCTTGCGTTGCGCCACCTAGGCGAGACCACGATCACCTACGAGCAGGTGGCCGGCAAGGGCGCCCGACAGATCGGCTTCGCGGAAGTATCGATCGAACGCGCGACCGAATACGCGGCGGAGGACGCCGACATCACGCTGCGGCTGCACCATGTGCTCTATCCGCAGCTTGCAGCAATCGAGCCGATCGACCGTCTGTACCGCGAGATCGAGATCCCGGTTGCGCGCGTGCTGCAGACGATGGAGCGCACCGGGGTACTGGTCGACGTGCAACTGCTCAACCGGCAGAGCAACGAGCTGGGCATCAAGCTGCTCGACGTAGAGCAGCGTGCGCACGAGGCCGCAGGCCAGCCCTTCAACCTCAACTCGCCGAAGCAGATCCAGGAGATCCTGTTCGGCAAGCTGGGCATGCCGGTGATCCGCAAGACCGCCGGCGGCGCGCCGTCGACCGACGAGGACGTGCTGTCCGAACTGTCGCTCGACTATCCGCTGCCCAAGCTGCTGCTCGAGCACCGGTCGCTGTCGAAGCTGAAGTCGACCTACACCGACAAGCTGCCGAAGATGGTCAACGCGCGCACCGGGCGCGTGCACACCAACTATTCGCAGGCGGTGGCCGTCACCGGCCGCCTGTCTTCGAACGAACCCAACCTGCAGAACATCCCCGTGCGCACCGCCGAGGGCCGGCGTATCCGCGAGGCGTTCATCGCGCCACCGGGCAGCGTGATCGTGTCGGCCGACTATTCGCAGATCGAGCTGCGCATCATGGCCCACCTGTCAGGCGACGAAGGCTTGCTCCACGCTTTCTCCCACGGCGAGGACGTGCACCGTGCCACGGCCGGCGAAATCTTCGGCGTCACGCCACTCGAAGTCG
>CAIQON010000269.1 GCA_903873475.1 uncultured bacterium | reverse complement strand
CGGTGTCTGCCTGGCCTTGTCCTTCAGCAGTCGTGCGCAAAGCATCGGCGTCAGCGTGAGCGAGACCACGGCGGAGATCAGGATCGCGACCGCCAGCGTGATCGCGAATTCACGGAACAGCCGGCCGACCACGTCGCCCATGAACAGCAGGGGGATCAGCACCGCGATCAGCGAGAGGGTGAGCGAGATGATCGTGAAGCCGATCTCGCCAGCGCCGATCAGTGCCGCTTCCATCGGCGACTTCCCCTCCTCGACATGGCGCGCGATGTTCTCGATCATCACGATCGCATCATCGACGACGAATCCGGTGGCGATGGTCAGTGCCATCAGGGTGAGGTTGTTGATCGAGAAGCCGGCGAGGTACATCACGCCGAAGGTGCCCACCAGCGAGAGCGGCACCGCCAGGCTGGGGATCAGCGTGGCGGGCAGGCTGCGCAGGAACAGGAAGATCACCACGATCACCAGCACGATCGCGAGGATCAGTTCGAACTCGGTGTCCGCGATCGCGGCGCGGATGGTCACCGTGCGGTCGGTGAGGACGCTCACCTCGACCGCCCCGGGCAATCCGGCACTGACCTGCGGCAGCATCGCCTTCACGGCGTCCACGACCTGGATCACGTTTGCGCCTGGCTGGCGCTGCACCGCCAGGATGATCGCAGGCGTCGAGCCGCTCCACGCCGCGAGCCGGCTGTTCTCGGCGCCGTCGATCACCTCGGCGACCTCGCGCAGGCGTATCGGGGCGCCGTTGCGGAAGGCGAGGGTCAGGTTGCGGTACTCGTCGGCGCTGCGCAACTGGTCGTTGGCGTCGATCGTCGAGGCCTCGAGCGGTCCGTCGAAGCTGCCCTTCGGCTGGTTCACGTTCCAGGCCGAGATCGCCGTGCGCACGTCATCGAGGTTGAGCCCGTAGGCCGCCAGCGCTGCAGGATTCAGCCTCACGCGCACCGCCGGGCGCTGGCCGCCGGCGATCGACACCAGGCCGACGCCCGGCACCTGTGCGATGCGCTGCGCGATGCGCGTCTCGATCAGGTCGCGCACGCGCGGCAGCGGCAGCGTCTGCGAGGTCACCGCCAGGGTCAGGATCGGCGTGTCGGCCGGATTCACCTTGTTGTAGATCGGCGGGGCGGGCAGGTCCTGTGGCAGCAGGTTCGATGCGGCGTTGATCGCCGCCTGCACCTGCTGCTCGCCGATGGAGAGATCCAGCCCGAGCGAGAAGCGCAGCGTGATCACCGACGCGCCGCCCGAACTGCTGGACGACATTTCCTCGAGGCCGGGCATCTGGCCGAACTGCCGCTCCAGCGGCGCGGTGATCACCGAGGCGACGATGTCCGGGCTTGCGCCCGGGTACAGCGTCACTACCTGCACTGTCGGGTAGTCGACCTGCGGCAGCGCCGACAAGGGCAGCAACCGCCATGCGAGCAGTCCGGACAGCAGGATCGCCAGCATCGCGAGCGATGTCGCGACCGGGCGCTGGATGAACAGCCGCGAGGGATTCACTTCGTGGCGCCGGGACCGGCCGGCGCCGTTGCGCCACCCGCGCCCTGCGCCGCACCGGTCGTGGCGTCACCCGCACCGCTGCCGCTGCCGGCGGCATCGCCCTTCTTCGCGCCATCGCGCCGCCGCTGGCCGCCCTTGCCCTGCCCCTGGTCCTGGCCGGAACGGTCGGCGACCTCGACCCGCATCCCGGGGCGCAGCCGGTCGGCGCCATCGATCACCACCCGGGTTCCGGCCGCGAGGTCTGCGTCGACCGCGACCTGCTCCGCTGTCGACGGTCCCGGCTTCACCGGCACCACCCGCACCCGGTTCTCTTCGTCCAGCGCATACACGAAAGTACCCTCGCGGCCGCGCTGGATTGCCGCCGGTGGCACCAGGATCGCCTCTTCGATCCGGTCGAGCTTGAGCCGCACGTTCACGAACTGGTTGGGGAACAGGGCGCCGTCCGCATTCGCGAACTGCGCCTTCAGCCGGACGGTTCCGGTCTGCGTGTCGATCTGGTTGTCCGCAGTCAGCAGCACACCGGTCGCCAGCCGGTTCAGGTTGGAGCGGTCCCAGGCCTCCACGCGCAGCCGTGCGCCAGCCTTGAGCTGGGCGAGCACCGGCGGCAGCGCGTCCTCGGGAATCGGGAACACCACGGTGATCGGGGCGATCTGCGCGAGGGTGACCAGCCCGGTGGTGTCCCCGGCCCGGATCAGGTTGCCGGCGTCGACCAGGCGCAGCCCCGCCCGGCCGCTGATCGGCGCGGTGATCCGGGTGTACGACAACTGCAGCTTCGCGTTGTCGACCTGCGCCCGGTCGGCAAGCAGCGTTCCCTCGTACTGGCGTACCAGTGCTTCCTGGGTGTCGACCTGCTGCCTGGCGATGGAATCCTGGGCGAGCAGGGTGCGGAAACGCTCCAGGTCGACGCGGGCGTTGCGCAGCAGCGCCTCGTCGCGCGCCAGCGCGCCAGTGGCCTGCTGCAGCGCGACTTCGTATTGCGCCGGATCGATCTCGGCCAGCAACTGCCCGGCCTTGACCATCTCGCCCTCGCGAAACAGCACGCGCCGCAGGGGCCCGTCGACCCTGGAACGCACGACCACCGTGTTGCGCGGGGTGACCGTTCCGAGCCCGGCCTGCACGATGTCCATCGGGCCCACCCGCACCTGCCGCACGCCGACCACCGCCGGCGGCCCGCCGCCGCCTTTCCTGCCGGCGCCCTCGCGCCGCCCTTCGGCTGGCGCCGCCTTGCCCTCGGCCCCGGCACGGTCGCTCGGTCCCTTGTCGGCGGGGCCTTTTTCCGCGCCCGCGGCCTTTGCCGGACCACCCTTGGTCGCCGGGGCGGCTGCGCTGCGGCTGCGTTCGACCGCCAGCCAGACGGTCCCGGCCGCTGCGCACAGCACGGTTGCCAGCACCACCCAGCCCAGCCAGTGGCGACGGCGTGGCGGGGCCGTTGCGCCGCCGGAGGCGGTGGCGGAAGGGCGGTCTGCCGGTTCCGGACGGGCTGCGGGATCGGATTCGGACATGGGTCGGGTCGCTGCTCGAAGGCGGATGGAATGCGAGCTAATCTACTGCAACGAAGGGCACCGGGCGCCGGGCATCCCGAATGTTCTGCACCGCTTCGGCACCCTGCCAGCCGCCGCGAGACGTCCGGCGGTCGGCTCGCGCCGTGTCCTCGGGCGCCGGGGGCCGTACAATCGCGCCCTGGCGCCTTGCCGAATGCCCTCCCGGGCCGGCAGCAGGCGGACGGGGCGGGATTTCCCCGGCTGGCCTGCCAGGTGCCGCTTGACCATGGTCAAGGCTGTCTCCGGGGCGCTCACATAGATTGCGAGCGTCGGCGGCCGCTGGGGCGGGAACGCCCCGCTGGCTGCGTCCGCAGCCTTTTCCGCTCCGCACGCTCCGCTCGTCGGGCATCCGTCGGGCAACAACAGGGCCAATCCAGATGAAGATTCACGAGTACCAGGGCAAGGAAATCCTGCGCAGGTTCGGCGTGCGCACGCCGCGCGGCATACCGGCATTCAGCGTCGACGAGGCAGTCAAGGCAGCACAGGAACTCGGTGGCAAGGTCTGGGTGGTCAAGGCCCAGATCCACGCCGGCGGCCGCGGCAAGGGCGGCGGCGTCAAGGTGGCGAAGTCG
>CAIQON010000268.1 GCA_903873475.1 uncultured bacterium | reverse complement strand
GCCGCACTTCTCGCAGATGACGCCGCGGTGCTTCAGGCGCTTGTACTTGCCGCAGAGGCACTCGTAATCCTTGACCGGCCCGAAGATCTTCGCGCAGAACAGGCCGTCGCGCTCGGGCTTGAAGGTCCGGTAGTTGATGGTCTCGGGCTTCTTCACCTCGCCATACGACCACGAACGGATCTTGTCGGGCGAGGCCAGCCCGATCTTGATCGCGTCGAATTCTTCTTCCTGGGTGACTTGCTTGAACAGGTCGAGCAAAGCTTTCATTCGTCACTCCTTGTTGAAACCGATGGGTGCTGCAGCAGGGGGGTTGTCACGCGCAACTGCGCCGGAACAGCCGGCCTGCCTCAATAACGTTCGAGGTCGATGTCGATCGCGAGCGAGCGGATTTCCTTCACCAGCACGTTGAACGACTCCGGCATGCCGGCATCGATCTTGTGCTCGCCCTTGACGATGTTCTCGTAGACCTTGGTGCGGCCCGACACGTCGTCGGACTTGACCGTGAGCATTTCCTGGAGCGTGTAGGCGGCGCCATACGCCTCGAGCGCCCAGACCTCCATCTCGCCGAAGCGCTGGCCGCCGAACTGCGCCTTGCCGCCGAGCGGCTGCTGGGTGACCAGGCTGTACGGGCCGGTGGAGCGCGCGTGCATCTTGTCGTCGACCAGGTGGTGCAGTTTCAGCACGTGCATGTAGCCGACCGTCACTTCCCGCTCGAACGGGTCGCCGGAGCGGCCGTCGTGCAGCCGCACCTGGCCGCTGGTCGGCAGGCCGGCCAGTTCGAGCATGCCCTTGATCTCGGCTTCGGTCGCGCCGTCGAACACCGGGGTCGCGAACGGGACGCCCTTCTTCAGGTTGCCTGCCAGCGCCATCACTTCGCCGTCGTCGAGCGACTCGATCTCTTCGGGTGCGCCGCTGTCGTTGTAGACGTGGGTGAGGAACTTGCGCACCTCGGAGGCGTTGGACTGCGCACGCAGCATCTTCTCGATGCGCTGGCCGAGCCCTTTCGCGGCCCAGCCCAGGTGCGTCTCGAGGATCTGCCCGACGTTCATCCGGGAAGGCACGCCCAGCGGGTTGAGCACGACGTCGACCGGGGTGCCGTCATCCATGTACGGCATGTCCTCGACCGGCACGATCTTCGAGATCACGCCCTTGTTGCCGTGGCGGCCGGCCATCTTGTCGCCGGGCTGCAGGCGCCGCTTCACCGCGAGGTAGACCTTGACCATCTTGATCACGCCGGGCGACAGCTCGTCGCCGCTGGTCAGCTTGCGCTTCTTCTCTTCGAACATGTGGTCGAAGCGCAGTCGCACCTGCTCGATGCCGTCCTTCAACTGCTCGAGCTGGGTCGCCGCCTCGTCGCTTGCAAGGCCGATGTCGAACCAGTGGAAGCGGTCGAGGCTGTCCAGGTATTCCTTGGTGAGCTTGGTGCCCTTGGCCAGCTTCTGCGGACCCTTGTTGGCGACCTTGTTCACCAGCAGGCGCTCGATACGGCCGAACGTGTCGTCCTCGACGATACGCAGCTGGTCGGCGAGGTCCATCTTGTAGCGCTTGAGCTCGTCGTCGATGATCTGCTGGGCACGCTTGTCGCGGTCGATGCCTTCGCGGGTGAACACCTGGACGTCGATCACCGTGCCGGTCATGCCCGGAGGCACGCGCAGGCTGGTGTCCTTCACGTCGGAGGCCTTCTCGCCGAAGATCGCGCGCAGCAGCTTCTCTTCCGGGGT
>CAIQON010000267.1 GCA_903873475.1 uncultured bacterium | reverse complement strand
TCGTCGGTGCGGCCGATGAAGCGTACCGACGCCTGGATCCGCTTCACCTCACGTTGCCACGTGGCTGCATACTCCGCACCCTCCATGTAGGCGACCGTCGACAGCGAACGCGTCATCGAACTGCGGAACTCGTCGTCCCGTGCCGCCGCACGTACCGTGTCCTGCAGGATCTTCAGGGTCGACGGCGGGGTCTTCGCCGGGGCGAACAGCGCGGTCCAGAGGGTGAACTCGATGTCGATGCCGCTTTCGCGGAAGGTCGGCACGTCCGGGAAGGCTGCAATCCGCGCCCCGCCCCACTGGGCGATCGCGCGTACCCGGCCGCCCTTCACCTGCGGCATGGCGACGCTCGGGGCCGAGGCGACCGCGGTCGCATGGCCGCCAACCACCGCCGCGATCGCAGGCGCGCCGCCGGTATACGGAACGTGGCGCAGCTTGATCCCGGCGGCCTGCTCGAGGATGGCGATCGGCAGGTGCGTCGTGCCGTAGGTGCCCGACGAGGAGACCAGGAAGTCGGCCGGCCGCGCCTTCGCCAGCGCCACGAACTCCTTCACCGTACGCACCGGCAGCGACGGATTGACCAGCAGCATCGCCGGGTCGGCGGTAATCTGGGCAAGCGGCACGAACTGGGACAACTGGTAGCCCGGGGCACGCTGGAACACCTCGTCGATCGCCGGGATCGCGGCGAACGCGGGCGACTGCAGCAGCAGCGTGTAGCCGTCCGCGGCGGCATTGGCCACCGCGATCGTTCCGACCGCCGAGGCGGCACCCGGCCGGTTCACGACCAGCACCGGCTGGCGCCATTGCCGCTGCATCGAAGCGGCCAGCCCGCGCGCGACGATGTCGACGAAGCCGCCCGGCGCGTTCGGGTTGACGATGGTCACCGGCCGTACCGGGAACGGGTCATCCGCGCCCCAGGCTGACAGCGGCAGGCAGGCCGAGACGGCCAGTACGCACAGGCGAAATCGATTCATGTGGCCACTCCTCCAGGGAACACCCGTGCGCCGTCCGATCGACAGCCGGCTTCGCGCACGCGGGCGCCAGAGAATACCGCCTCGGCAGCATCGACTCCACCCCTCCCCTTCGCCCGCCCTTCATCTGCCGATTGGCCAACCGTGCCTGCCGCGGTAACGGGACCACCCGCCGCTATACTCCGTCGCCGCAGGGCATCGCTCGCCGCCAATCCCGCCAATCCCGCCAATCCCGCCAATCCAGTCCATCCAGCCCATCCAACATGCCCGCACGACCCAAGAGTGCCCCCGGCACCACCGCCACGGCCCGTCCCGCCCATGTAGCGGGACCTTCCCGCGACCTCGAGACCTTCCCGAACCCGGCGCCTGCGCGCGACCTGCGCATACACATGGAAATCCCGGAGTTCACCTGCCTGTGTCCGAAGACCGGCCAGCCCGACTTCGCGACGCTGGTACTCGACTACGTACCCGACCGGCTGTGCGTGGAGCTCAAGAGCCTCAAGCTTTATGTCTGGTCATACCGCGACCAGGGCGCGTTCCATGAGGCGGTGACGCATCGCATGCTCGATGACCTCGTGCGCGCGACCCGGCCGCGCTTCATGCGGTTGAAGGCGAAATTCTTCGTCCGTGGCGGCATCTTCACGACCGTGGTCGCCGAGCATCGCAAGGCCGGTTGGAAACCGCCCGTACCCGTGGTGCTGGAAGCGCTCGATTCGCAGCAGAGCGTGCGCGGCTGAGGCCGCCCCGATGCTCGACCACGGCGAGGAACCCGCATCGCTGTCGGCCAGCGCGGCCGTGGCGCTGCGCTGGCGCATCCGCGGCAACGCCGACGCCGCGCAACTGGAAGCCGAATGCTCGGCAAGCCTGCGGGCACTGGCAGCCTGCCTGGAGGCAGAGGGATCGAAACCAGACGGACTCCCCCAGGAGCGGGTCGAAGCAAAGATCGACCTGCTGCTGGTCACCCTCGATCGACTCTCGGCCGCGATCGATGCACGGGCTTGCGACGCAAGAGGCGCCCGCTTCCTGCACTGTGACGCGCTGTTTGGCCCCGTCTCCATCGAATGGCATGAACCGGTACCGCCGCCCGACGGAACGCACGTCGTGATCGAGGTACGGGCGGCCCCCGGCCACCCCGTGACGGCGTGCCTGCCGGCCACCCTGGCCCGCCATCCGGATGCGCTGGCGGTGACACCCGGCGTGCACACGCCGGTCGTGGAACCTCGCGTGCACACGCCTGGCGTAGAACCCGATGCGGCTGCCGTACGCGTGCTCGCCACGCTGGCTCCGATGACTCCGGCGACGCGCGAAGCCTACGAGCGCTGCCTGTTCATCCTGCACCGCAGGGCCGTGCGGCGCGCGCACGCGAAAACCGGGACGACCTGAGCCGCGGCTGACCGGGCCGCGATCGGTCACCGGTCGCCCCGGCATATACTCACGCTTCGCTCCTTTTGCGGGCCGCGCGACGGCATTGCCGCCGCCGGACCACTGCCCCACTCGTGAATCCCGACCTGGACCTGCTCCAACCGTACCCATTCCAGCGCCTGGCCAGCCTGTTCAGCGGCGTCCAACCGAATCCGGCACTGCGCCCGATCAGCCTCGGCATCGGCGAGCCCAAGCACCCGACACCCGAGCGTATCCGTGCCGCCATCACGGCCAACCTCGACGGTCTGGCGGCCTATCCGGCCACGGCCGGATCGGAGACACTGCGCCGCTCGATGGCCGACTGGCTGGTGATGCGCCACGGCTTGCCGGGGCTGGACTGGAAGACGCAGGTGCTGCCGGTCAACGGCTCGCGCGAGGCGCTGTTCGCGATCGCCCAGACGATCGTGGACCGCACCAGGCCATCGCCCGTGGTGGTGTCGCCCAACCCTTTCTACCAGATCTACGAAGGCGCCACGCTGCTGGCCGGCGCCCGCGCGGCCTTCCTGAACCAGACGCAGGACAACGGCTTTCGCCTCGACCTCGGACAGTTGCCCGACGAAACCTGGAGCCAGACCCAGCTGCTGTTCGTCTGCTCGCCCGGCAACCCGGCCGGGGCGGTGCTGACGCTGGACGACTGGCGCGCGCTGTTCGCGCTGTCCGACCGCCACGGCTTCGTGATCGTGTCCGACGAGTGCTATTCCGAGATCTTCTTCGACGACGCCGCGCCGCCACTGGGCGGGCTGGGCGCGGCGGTGGCGCTCGGGCGCACGGACTTCCAGCGGCTGGTCGTGCTCGGCAGCCTGTCGAAGCGGTCGAACTGTCCCGGCATGCGCTCCGGGCTGATCGCCGGCGATGCCACGATCATCGAGCGCTTCCTGCTCTACCGTACATACCACGGCTGCGCGATGAGCCCGACCGTCCAGGCCGCCAGCGTCGCTGCCTGGACCGACGAATCCCACGTGGTCGAAAACCGCCGGATGTACCGCGAGAAGTTCGATGCGGTGCTCGAGGTGCTGGCACCAGCGATGCCGGTACAGCGCCCGGATGGCGGCTTCTACCTCTGGCTGGAGACACCCGGCGCCGACACCGACTTCGCACGCGACCTGTACCGCGAGCAGGCAGTCACCATGCTGCCTGGCAGCTACCTGGCGCGCGAAGCGCACGGCATCAATCCCGGCCTGGGCCGCGTGCGCGCCGCGCTGGTCGCGCCCGTGGCCGAGTGTGTCGAGGCCGCTACCCGCCTTGCCGCCTTCGTGCGAAACCGCTGAGACCCGGGCGCGCTGCCAGCGACGGCACCGCCTTTCCACATTGACCGAGAAATTTCCGGAGCCAAGATGTCCAATGCCGAACTGCACACCCTGATCGAAACCGCCTGGGAGCGCCGCACGGAACTGTCCCCCGGCTCAGACCGGAAGGTAGCCGAGGCGGTCGACGAGGTGCTCGCCGGCCTCGACAGCGGCACCCTGCGCGTGGCCGAGAAGACCGGCGGCGACTGGATCGTGCACCAGTGGGTCAAGAAGGCCGTGCTGCTTTCCTTCCGACTGCAGGACAACGTGGTGATGGACGCCGGGGCGATGAAGTTCTACGACAAGGTCGACTCGAAGTTCGCCGGCTACGATGCAAAGGCGTTCGCCGACGGTGGCTTCCGGGTAGTTCCGGCCGCCACCGTGCGGCGCGGTGCCTACCTCGGCAAGAACGTGGTGGTGATGCCTTCGTTCGTGAACATCGGCGCCTATGTCGGCGAAGGCACGATGGTCGACACCTGGGCCACGGTCGGCTCCTGCGCGCAGATCGGGCGCAACGTCCACCTGTCCGGCGGCGTCGGCATCGGCGGCGTGCTGGAACCGCTCCAGGCGAATCCGACGATCATCGAAGACAACTGCTTCATCGGCGCGCGCTCGGAGGTGGTCGAGGGCGTGATCGTCGAGGAAGGGTCGGTCCTGTCGATGGGCGTCTTCATCAGCCAGAGCACCCGGATCTTCGACCGGGAGACGAAGAGTGTCACCTATGGCCGGGTTCCGGCTGGTTCGGTCGTCGTACCGGGCTCGCTGCCGGCTCCCGATGGCAGCCACAGCCTGTACTGCGCGGTCATCGTGAAGCGCGTGGACGCCCAGACACGGGCCAAGACCAGCATCAACGAACTGCTGCGCGGCGTCTGAAAGCAGCGCCGGGCCGGATGCCGCCAGACGGCATGGCAGCAAACTTGCACTTTTCCTTGCAAACCCGGCGCGTGTTGGCACAATCCTGTTGATCGCAACCTCCGTCCGGCCTCCCTGGCATGTCGCTGCTCGACGACCTCAAGAATCAGGCAGAAGTTC
This sequence comes from uncultured bacterium, assembly GCA_903873475.1. GTDB lineage: Bacteria > Pseudomonadota > Gammaproteobacteria > Burkholderiales > CAIKXV01 > CAIKXV01. The sequence goes on along the minus strand of CAIQON010000267.1, from coordinate 1,175 downwards.
TGCGCAAGCGGCAGCAGTCGGGCTCCACGCTGCACGATCATTTCTTCCGCGAGATCCACGAGCGGCTGACGGTGATCCATCAGCAGATCAATGACCTCGCGAACTCGCTCAACACCATTCGTCCGGAGGTCATCCGGTACTACTACGTAGAACCGTCGAGCGTGCTCGAAGGACTGCGCCAGGGCGACTATGCAGTCTCGGTCAAGCGTAAATCGATCGACCATGCCGACTACATCGAGGAAGTCATCCTGCGCACCCGCTGCACAGGCCCCGACAAGCTGGTGCTCGAGAAGGAAGCCGACGCGCTGGTCACCCGGATGCGCGACTTCCTGTGGAGCAACTCGCTGAAGTTCGACCTGCGCGAGAACCGCACCGAGCGAGGCTACGTGGAGCGGGGTCTGTTCACCATCGAGCCGGACGTGCCGATTTCGATCACGGTGTCCGGGCTGCCCGACCGCGGGCACATCCTGATCGTCACGCGCAACCTCGAGAAGCTCGGCGAGGTGGCCTACACCTACGAGATGGATGAAGTAGACGCCCCGCTCATCGAAGAACTCACGAAACTGCTGCTCGGAAAACCCAACCGGTTCCGCTCGATGGGCAAGCACCAGCAGCCGGTGCGCACCGCAGCGCGGGGCCGCTGGGCCCCGGAAGAGCCGAATCCAGACCCGCCAGCTGAAGACGTTCGGCCCGAGGACAACGCGCCCCGATCGATCCTCGGCAGCCTCAGGTCGCTGCTCAAGCGCAAGGCGGACTGACCCCTGCGAAGTCCATGTTGACTTCCGATCTCGCCGCCCGATGGGGCGGCCACGAAACCGAGGTGCCCGCGGTGATGCTCCGATGTTCCTGACCCCGCTGTTCAACCTGATGGCCGAGAAGCAGGCCTCCGACCTTTTCTTCACGGCCGAGGCGCCGATCTACATCAAGATCCGCGGCAACGTGATGCCTATCAACAACCAAGTGCTGGACGCCGGGATGGTGCGTCAGGTCGCCTGGGAGGTGATGTCCGAAGCGCAGGCGAAGACCTTCGAGGAAACCCTCGAGATGAACTTCGCCTACGGCGTCAAGGACGTCGGCAGCTTCCGGGTGAACGTGTTCAAGCAGCGTGGCACGGTAGGCATGGTCATCCGGCATGTGAAGAACGAGATACCGACACTTGCAGACCTGCGGCTGCC
>CAIQON010000266.1 GCA_903873475.1 uncultured bacterium | reverse complement strand
GGCCCGACCCGTCACTCCGGCTCGATCGCCGCCTCCTTCACCATCTTCGCCCAGCGCTGGGTCTCGCTGCGCACGTATGCGGCGAACTCGGTCGGGTTCATCGGCTCGACGCTGAAGCTGAGCGAGTTGAGCGACTTGCGCACACCCTCGTCGGCCAGCGCCTTCGACGACAGCGCCCACAACTGGTCGATGATCGGCTTCGGCACGCCAGACGGTGCGGCGAGTCCGGCCCAGACCGTCACGTCGTAACCGGGCACCACTTCGCCGATCGCCGGCACCTCGGGCAGCGTCGGGCTGCGCTTCGCGGTGGTCACACCCAGCGCACGCATCTTGCCGGCGCGCACCAGCTGTAGCCCGGCGGAGAAGTCTGAGAAGGTGGAATCGATCTGGCCGCCGATCACGTCGGTCACCGCCTGCGGCGTGCCCTTGTACGAGACTTCGAGCAGTTCTGCACCGCCGAGCGAACGCATCATGCCGATCGACACCCGCATGCCGGCCGAGGCCTGTCCTGCGGTGAGCTTGCCCTGGCGCGCCTTGGCCAGCGTGATGAATTCGCGCAGGTCCTTCGCCGGCAGGTCGTTGCGCACGGCGAGCATCAATCCGGTGGTGATGAAGCGCGCCACTGGCGTGAAGTCCTTCTGGATGTCGAACGGCAGCTTGCGGTAGAGGCTCACATTGCCGGCAAACGTCGTGTTGTTCGCGCTGACCAGCGTATAGCCATCCGGCGTCGCACGCGCCGCGACTTCGACGCCGATGTTGCCGTTGGCGCCAGGGCGGTTGTCCATGATGAACGGCTGGCCCGAGGTCTGCGCCATGTGCTGCGTGACGAAGCGCATGATCTGGTCCGGCGCGCTGCCCGGCGGGAACGGCACGATCACGCGTACCGGGCGCGAGGGATACGACTGGGCCAGCACGCTGCCGGCCGTGGCGCAGGCCGCAGCGCCGGCTATCGCCAGCAGGGACACTGCCGCTGCCGTCGATCCACGCATCGTGCTGCTCTTCATTGCTGCCATTTCAATCTCCTCCGTTCCGCGCATGCGGGATCACCGGCAGCAGCACGTACGGCTGTTTGCCCAGTTCGAAATGCAAGGTGTTGCTTCCGCCAAACATCTCCGGCGGACGGTCCTGTGGATGGTCGTGCAGGAAGGGCCCGACCCCGGTCAGCGTGTAGTGCACGCCGGGGATGCTGAGCGGCGGACCCGGATAGGCGTAGTCGCAACCCCGCACCGACAGTGCAAGCCGATACCCGGCCGGCACCACGATGCAGGTCGGCCAGATCTCGACGTCGAGGTCCACCGGCACGCCGGGCACCAGTGGCTGCACTTCGTCATGGACATGCCAGGGGCGGTACGGCAGCGAACGCGAGGGATCCAGCTTGCGATGCGAGGCGCGCAGCCAGCCCAGCCCGACCGGTGTCCTCGGATCGTTCGAGCCCTGGAACGCGACCTCGGTGCCGTCCGGCGCGAACACCCGCAGCACGAGGAACACGTCTGCGTCGGTGCTGTCGGAACTGACCTGCAGCTTCGCGGCCACCGGCCCGGTGATCTCCATCGGCGCGTCCAGCGGCGGCGTGCTGAACAGCAGGCCGTCGCCCCCGGTCTGGTATGCGAGCGATGCCGCCACGCCGGGTTCGTCGGGACCGAACGCCATCGTCGCCGGATCGAGGTAGTACTTCGTCCATTGCGTGCGCGCGATCGGCCATTCGTCTTCCGCCCGCTCCTCGAACCGGTCGGGATGGCGCACCTGCAGCAGCACTCGCGGCTGCCGGTCCCAGCCGGTGTCCTCACCCTTCAGGAAATGCCCGAAGAAGCGCTTCTGCATCAGCTCGCAGCGTGTCGTGTGGAAGCTTTCCCAGTGTGCGCCGCCATGCGCCTCGAGCCACTTCTGCTTCGCCGGGGCACGAACGAAGGCCTCGAAGTTGCCACGGGTATGCAGCCCCTGCCCGCCCCAGTTGGCCGCGGTGAGGAACGGCACCTCGACCTGGGACAGGTCGGGCGAGCGCTCGCGGTGCGCGTCATCGTCGAACGGATGGTCGAGGATCCACTGGTTGAAGTCGATCCGGTTGCGCGCCAGTTCGTCGTCGGGCAGCGTGCCTGGCCCGGCGATGAGTTCACCGGTAGCCCGACTGCGGAAGCCACGCTCGCCATAGCCGTGCTGCGACCGATGCACCGCGCGCGGGAACCAGTTGGTGAGGAAGCGCGAGAAGATGCCTCCATGGCGCGTCGCCTCACGATAGAAGTCGGACGAGCCTTCCCAGGTGACGATCGCCGTGAGGTGCGGCGGTTTCAGGCAGGCCACCTGCCAGGCGTTCATCGCGTAATACGAAATGCCGTTCAGCCCGACCTTGCCGCTGCTCCACGGCTGCACGCCGGCCCACTCGATGCAGTCGTGGAAGTCGCGCGTCTCGCGCGGCGACCACGGATCGACCACGCCCGGCGAGCGCCCGGTGCCGCGGCCATCCACGCGCACCACCGCATAGCCATCCGGCACCCATTTCTCAGGGTCGACCAGTTCCCAGGTCTGGTAGAGGTTGGTCGAGCCCTCCGCCACGTCCGGGTGCAGGGCGATCAGCCGCTCCCATGCCGCCTTGTTGCCGTCCTGGAAGGCCAGTCCCTTGCCGTACGGGCCATTGGACAGGATCACCGGATACCGGCCCTCGCCCGCCGGCAGGAACACATCGGCGCGCAGCACGATGCCGTCGTCCATCGAGATCGGCGCATCCCACAGGATGCGCATCCCGTCGCGCAGTTCGCTCTTCTCCACGTTCTTTGCCTCCCGGCCGCGGTGCGGCCCCTTCCGTTCTTCTACTGCGCCCAGGCCGCGCACACTTCAGCGATCGACGGCGTCACGCCGAAGAAGCGCCGGATGTTGCGCATCGTCTGTGCATGGTCTTCCGGCACGTAGGCGGCACAGCCGTCCTCGGCCATAACGACATAGTAGTCGTGCACGAACGCCGCACGCGCCGTCGTCTCGACGCAGACGTTGGTGACCACGCCGGTCAGCACCACCGTGCGGATGCCGTGCGAGCGCAGCACGAGGTCGAGGTTGGTGCCCTGGAATGCGTCGTAGCGGTTCTTCACCACCACGATGTCGCCGTCCGCCGGACGGATGTCTTCATACCAGTCGCCCGCCCACGAGTCCTTCGTGCAAACCGGGATGGTGGTGAAGCCGCCCTTGCGTTCGCGAACCGCCTGCTCGAGCCAGGGGTCGGACAGGTACGCATTGCCTTCCGACGTGTATTCGCAGCGCACGAAGATGCACAGCACGCCGGCCTCGCGCGCGGCCGACAGCAGCGGCGGCAGGCGTGCCGCCATGCGCTGCGCCTCGGAGATGTCGCGACCGTCCTGCGACACCATGCCGCCGCTCGCGCAGAAGTCGTTCTGCATGTCGATCACCACCAGCGCGGTGTGCGCCGGATCGACCTTCTGCTCGAGCGTCACCAGCAGCGGGCGGTGGGAGAGCCGCTGGGCGGCTTCAAGGTCCTGTTCGATGCTCAACGGTGGCTCCGGCGGATGCTGCGGACTTCAGAGGTCTTCCGGCACGGCCACCGCCGCCGCCTTCGAATCGTGCGCGGCAATCTCGCGCGAGGGCTTGCCGCCACGCGAATCGCGGCCGGTCGGCGTCCAGGTACAGACCCGCGCATCGTCGACCCAGACGGTGCGGTACTCGGCGGGCACGAAGAACTCGATGAAGGTCTTGCCCACCGCGCCAGTCGAGGTGTAATGGCGTTCGCCGTCCGGGTGGTAGACCAGGTCACCGGCCCGGTAGGCATGCGGCACCTCGTCCGAATAGCCGGTCGACTCGCCCGCGATCACGTACATGAAATGCTCTGCACCCTCGTGGTGGTGGTTCGATCCGTCGGTGTGCGGCGGATAGACGATGATCTCGGCCTTCAGCGCCTTGTTGCCGGTGAGCTTCGGCGTCGCGACGTAGATGCGCCGGCGGGCATCGTGCTTCGAATCGAGCACCGGCTCGTGCGCCCAGTCGACGATGCGCAGGCTGGGCGGATTCGCGGCGATGCCCGCATCGAGGCTGTGCGCCTGCGGCACTTCAGCCAGCAGCAGCCGGGCGCCGCCCGGCCCTGCCGCGAGCGACCCGCGGCATCCGATCGGCAGCACGACCGCATGGGCCTCCTGCAGCGCATGCACTGCACCGTCGAGCTCGAGCTGCAATGCGCCGTCCAGCACCAGGAACCAGCCGAGGCTGTCGGCCGGCAGCGAGAGATCGAGGTGGCCACCGGCATCGAAGTCGATGCGATCGGCCAGCACGCGCGTTGCCGGGATACGCGCCCGGTCGAGCATCGCGCGCCGGCGCACGCCGCGCCCGCAGGCCGTCGACTCGACCTCGCCTTCATGGACGATACAGACCACGTTGCTCCTCCCTTCGTTGCCGGCTCTGCGGCCGGTTGCGCTTCAGCGCGGCCTGACGGCAGTGACGTCGATCTCGATCCGGGCGCCCGGCTGGTTCAGGCAGTGCACGCAGATCGTGGTGCTGGCCGGCTTCCAGTCGCCGAGATACTCGCGCACCGTGTTCGAGGCGCCTTCCTGGTCGCGCATGTCGGTCAGGTACTTCGTCATCTTGACGATGTGGCGCAGCGTCAGCCCTTCCTTCTCGAGGATCAGCTTGATCTTGTCCATCGCACGCCGGACCTGCGTCTCGATGTCCGGCGCATGGAAATGCTCTTCACGGATGTGCGGATGCGAGTGGTACAGCGGTGCGGCGGTCATGCCGGACAGATAGATCGTATCCACGGGTCCACTGATCACGACGGCCGGTGAGTACGGCAGCTCTTCGCTGCGCTCCGGGATCGGATGGCTGCTGCGGGTGATCTCTTCGATGCGTTTCGTGTCGCCCATGTATGTCTCCGGAAAGGATCGGCTGCGGGAGGTCAGTCGACCTGCACGCGTGCGTCGCGCGCCACCCGTGCCCATTTCGCGATGTCGCTTTTCACCCGCTCGTCGAAGAACGCCGGCGTGCCGCCGACCGGATCGAGCCCGGCCAGCCGGTAGGCTTCGCGGATCTCGGGCGTCTTCAGCACGCGATCGAGCTGGTCGGCGATGAAGCCGATGGTTTCCCTCGGCGTAGCAGCCGGCGCGAACATGCCGTACCACGACTGCGCGTCGAATCCGGCGAGGCCGGCCTCCGCCATCGTGGGCACGTCGGGCAACTGCCCGAAACGCGCAGCGGTGGTCACCGCGAGTGCACGCATCCGGCCCGACTGCACATGCGGCAGCACCACCGCCGGGCTCGAGAACATCATGTCGACTTCCCCGCCGAGCAGCGCGATGCCTGCCGGCGCACCGCCCTTGTAAGGCACATGCAGGGTCTTGATGCCAGCCATCAGGTTGAGCAGTTCGGAGGCCATATGGAAGCCGCTGCCTGGACTGGCCGAGGCATAGGTCATCTTTCCGGGCAGCCGCCGGGCGAGCGCGACGAGTTCCTTCATCGAGCGGGCCGGCACCGACGGATGCACGACGAACACGTACGGCCCGATGGCCAGCATGCTGACCGACGCGAAGTCCTTCACGGTGTCGTACGGCACCTTTGCATACACGCTCAGGTTGATCGTATGCTGCCCGGCGGTGGCAAGCAGGGTGTAGCCGTCGGGCGCTGCCTTCGCGACGGCCGCCGAGCCGATCATCGAGCCCGCGCCCGGGCGGTGGTCCATGATCACCGGCTGGCCGAGTGCGGTGCGCAGGCGGTCGAACACTGGCCGGCCCACGACGTCGACCGGGCCGCCGGGAGGGAACGGGTTGATCACCCGTATCGGCTTCGACGGAAAGGCTGGCTGGGCCATCACCGAGCCGGCCACGAACGAGCCGGCCAGCAGCGTGCACCACCGAACGGAACACCTCGTCATCGCGTGCAGCGCCATGCAGTCCTCAACTGGAAAATCGTGTGATCACACTACACGGCTGAAAAAACCGGGTCAAGGCGACGGCTGGCGGGTTGGGGTCAGGTCTTGAGTTTTGCATCCGGGGTTGGGGTCAGGTCTTGAGTTTTGCATCTGCGATGC